>JAKUUL010000001.1 GCA_022447025.1 SAR86 cluster bacterium
AAACAGAGAATCTTTATTTATCTCTATTTTGCTTTCCTGGGACCAAATATCTAAAGCTTCTTCTCTTGGTATTAAATAAGCTGGAGTTTCTTTCTTTTCCCAACACCAAATCTCTGATAAAGCCCACCCTAAATCCTCTAGAGGGTCGCCGATGTGGGCCATTTCCCAATCAAGTATTCCTGTAATACGTTTTCCTTCAAATAAGAAATTTCCATTCCTGTAATCGCCATGAACAATACTTAACCTAGTTGTAGCTAAAGGTTCAGATCTTTGCAACTGCCTGATTGCTGCTTCAAGTATGGGTTCCACTCCAAGAGAATCTTTGCGAATAATCTCTACCCAATATTCCAACTGCTCTTTCCCACAATTATTTAAAGCCTTTTCTTCTGAAAGTTCTCTTAATTTAGAGTTTGTTAAATCATGAGAAGCTATTTTTCCAAGAATCTCCCAAAACTGTTGGCCTATTTCAGCCCCATGGGGGATGTAAGCGTCCTTATCAAAGGGACTCGCGACCTTCCCAGGTAATTCTTCCATCACCATAAAAGGTGCCCCTAATACATCAGAAGATTCTTCAAGGGCTACAAGTGTTGGAACAGGCACTTCTGTCTCCTGAAAATCAGAATAAGCAAAATATTCTGTTTTTTGGTCAGTTTCTATAAGAGAGCTATTCTGAGATCTGCGATAAATAAAGTTAACAGTGCTTTGGTCTTCATCTTTTAATGCAACGCGATAAGTTTCTCTTGAAGCCCCACCAAAAATTCTTTGAATACTTAAGAATGAAAATTTTTTTTTAAGTTTCTTTGATAAAAAAACTGAAAATTCTTGTCCTAAAATTTTATCTTGTTTTGTGCCATGAATCATTTAGCTAGATCTAGAATGTCCTGAAAATTACTTGGTTTGTGTCTGCCAATAAGCAACTGCTCTAAAACACCACACCCTTCTGTTGTTGTCCCTTCTTCAATAATCTGGATTTTGCTGATTGCCTGAATATGTAAAAAAGGTGGATCATGAGGATCACTTTTTAAATCATAAAAGTCATAGTGACTTTCATTTTCACCTTTAAAATGACCATGACCCCATTCAGGATGCATATAACCCAAACCACACATAAACATGTTGTATTTTGGTTCTATAATTGTCTTGACTTGAGTTCCGTCAGGACTTTCTGCTACGAAGGTTGCTTTCGAAATCCTTCTAGTTCCTGGTTTATAAATCACTTCCTTTGAAAGATTAACTAAGACATTTGTTTGCTTTCTTTGAATAACGGCGTGACTACTAATTGGATTTCCTTTTTCATCATCAACAAAGAAGGTATGGCTAGCAAATTCTCTGAAGTTGGCAGGACACCACAGCCAGTAGAATTGCGGTATTTGTGCTGGAGATAAAGGTTGACTATCTGGTAGCCCTACAGGCCTTATTCCCCAAGACCTATCTCTTGAACCCATATAGGTTTCTGGTTCAATTATTATTTGCTCCTCTTGGAACCCAATTTTTCCTTTCCATCTTCCGTGTTGGGTTAGCCTAGTACTATCCATGGTTATCCGTGGACCGGATTTCATTGTCATCCTTGGCTCCTGCATCGCTTCAAACCTAGAATTAAAGGTTAAATCTACAAAAAAGTTTTTCTCTTTATCTTCTACGCAAACCCTAAGTTCTTTTAAAGGCTCTATGACTTGAACCTCTAAAGCACCTACCTTCGTATTAAGCCTCTCTTGATCAAGGATTCTCGAATATCTGTAATTGTGTTGAATGCCTTCATAAACAAAAACAAAAGACCCATCCATAATATTTAGATTGGGGTAAAGACATAATGCGACAGCGAAAAAGATGTCGCCTTCTTGGTTATACCCGTTGAAAAAGTACCTATCATAGAAATTTCTTTCGCTACCAACTTCTGAAACAGGTATTGGGAGTTGATGAATAGGATAATCGTCTGCTTTGGTTAACATTAACCTCTGCTTAAATTCTGACTTTTAAATGAGAAATGCCATCGAGGAAATTTGATGGGATTCTTGTTGGTTCTGAAATAACTTCTATATTGGGAAAACGTGCTAACAACTCTTCATAGAGAATCTTTATTTGTAGCTTCCCAAGCCGATGGCCTAAACAGAGATGTTGACCTGCACCAAAGGCTATATGTTTCGCCGCATCCTCTCTGTCTACCTTAAAGAGATGAGCATCTTTAAAAACTTCTTCATCTCTATTGGCTGCTCCGTACCACAAAATAAGCTTATCCCCTTTTTTTATTGATTGACCTCTTATTTCAGTATCACAAGCAGCAGTTCTTCTCATATAGATAACTGAGCTCACCCAGCGAAGCATTTCATCAGCAGCATTAGACATTAAACTTGGATCATTTATTAATTTTTGTCTCTCCTCGGGGTTCTGACTCAGAGCTATCAAGCCACCTGTTATGGTGTTACGAGTAGTTTCATTTCCAGCAATTACCATTAACAGCATAAAACCATCTAGTAGTTCTTGCGGTAATCCTTCTCCCTCAACCTCAGTATTAGCAACAAGACTCATTAAGTCATCTGTTGGATTCTTGCGCCTTTCCTCGATCATATCCCTGCCCATTTTGAAAAGCTCCATGTAATTCACCCATATCTCTATCGCATTATCTGGATTTTGACTTGAGGAAGCGTCTGTCAGTTTATTAACTATTTCTCTTACTCTTTGTCTTTGAGACTCCTCTATTCCCATCATTTCACACAAAACCCATAAAGGAATTTTTTCTGATATTTCAGTTACAAAGTCAAACTCCTTTTGTTTAGATGCCTCATCAAGTAATTCTTTAACTTTATTTCTTAATCCATCTTCCATATCCTTTAAAGACCTAGGACTAAATTTAGGCGAAACCATCTTTCTATAAACGGTGTGTTGTGGTGGATCCATGGCAATCATGTTGCTAACTAATGCTGCGGTGGCTGCTGGATCAGCGACTTCAGGATCTCCATAAGTCATTAAAATACCAGGCTGCGATGAAGAAAATGTCTGCGGATCTTTTGAAACCCTTACTATGTCTTCATGCTTAGTTAGAGCCCAGAACCCATTTTCAAACGGAAGCTGTTCTTCATGCCAATAAATTGGTGCTTCTTTTCTTAATCTTGTGAAAATATCGTGGGGCTGGCCATTTAGAAAAGTTTCCCATTGATCTAACTCACATATCTGGCCTATGTCATAAACCGGCTTTGTCATAAATAATTATAAAATTTTAAGAATTGCTTCTGCTGAACTTACATCAAGGGCAGGCCCATTTTCTACATTTAAAGTAGAAACCACACCATCATCAATAATCATCGCATAACGTTGGGACCTGGTTCCTAGTCCAAAGCCCGAACCATCCATCTCTAAACCTATTGCGGAAGTGAACTCAGCGTTACCATCAGAAAGCATGAGAACATCTTCACCGGCATTCCTGTCCTTACCCCAAGCTGCCATTACAAAAGGGTCATTTACAGAAATACAGGCTACAACATCAGCACCTTTATCTTTTAGACCACCCGCATTAGTAATAAAACCAGGTAGATGTTGAACACTGCAGGTCGGCGTAAATGCTCCTGGAACTGCAAATAGCACTACTTTTTTCCCTGCACAGAGTTCTTCCATTGATACTGGTTTAGGTCCCTCATCGGTCATGGTACTCACTGTAATTTGAGGTAGCTTATCCCCTACTTGTATAGTCATAGTTTCTCCTTTTAAAAATTAAATTTCACGATATATCTTAGAACCCTGTTCTTTGAATTCTTTAGATTTCTGTTTTAAACCCTTTTCTATTTCTTCAATATCTACAAGATCTATTTTTTCAGTGTTAGTTTTAGCATATTCTCTGACTTCTTGGGTAATTTTCATAGAACAGAATTTAGGACCACACATAGAACAGAAATGTGCCACCTTGGCTGATTCCTTTGGTAAGGTCTCGTCGTGAAATTGTTTTGCTTTTTCTGGATCTAACCCTAAATTGAACTGGTCTTCCCAACGAAATTCAAATCTAGCTTTAGATAAAGTATTGTCTCTTAATTGGGCTGCAGGATGACCTTTAGCTAAATCACCTGCATGAGCTGCTATACGATAAGCAATTAAACCTTCCTTAACATCTTCTTTATTAGGTAGACCTAGATGTTCTTTAGGCGTTACATAACAAAGCATCGCACATCCAAACCAACCTATCATGGCCGCCCCTATAGCTGAGGTAAGGTGATCGTGAGCAGGTGCAATATCAGTAGTTAAAGGGCCTAAAGTATAAAAAGGTGCTTCATGGCAGATTTCCAGTTGCTTATCCATATTTTCTTTAATCATTTGCATAGGAACATGACCTGGTCCTTCAACCATAACTTGAACATCATGTTTCCAAGCAATTTTTGTTAGTTCACCTAAGGTATTTAATTCAGAAAATTGAGCCTGATCATTAGCATCAGCAATTGAACCGGGTCTTAATCCATCGCCCAAAGAAAAAGAAACATCATAAGCTTTCATGATTTCACATATCTCTTCGAAATTAGTGTAAAGAAAGTTTTCCTGATGATGAGAGAGGCACCATTTGGCCATAATTGATCCGCCCCTAGAAACAATTCCAGTTAATCTCTCTGCTGTCATAGGTATGTACCTTAATAAAACGCCAGCATGAATAGTGAAGTAATCTACGCCTTGTTCAGCTTGCTCTATAAGAGTATCCCTAAAAACCTCCCAGGTTAGGTCTTCAGCAACTCCATTTACCTTCTCTAAAGCCTGATATATGGGGACTGTACCAATTGGAACTGGAGAATTTCTAATAATCCATTCTCTTGTTTGGTGTATGTGTTTACCGGTAGATAAATCCATTACAGTGTCAGCTCCCCATTTTGTTGACCAAGTCATCTTATGAACTTCCTCTTCTATGGAAGAGGTCACCGCAGAGTTTCCTATATTCGAATTAACTTTTATTTTAAAATTTCTGCCTATAATCATAGGTTCAGATTCAGGGTGATTTATATTTAAAGGTATTATTGCTCTCCCAGCAGCAACTTCGTCTCTTACAAACTCTGGTGTAATCTCTTCTGGAATCTTCGCTCCAAAGGACTCACCCATATGGCGATTTGAGATCAAACCCCTTTCTTTTGCTTCTTTTAAACCTTGATTCTCACGAATAGCTATAAATTCCATTTCCGGAGTTATTTGGCCTTTCCTTGCGTAATGCAGTTGAGTTATGTTTTTTCCAGTCTTAGCCCGCCTTGCCTTTGGTAGATTAGGAAAGGTTAGGTCTGTTAAGTCTTCAGATTCAATTTGTTGTTTAGCAAAAGATGAAGATCTTTTAGGAAGTTCCTCAGAATCTCCCCGTTCTTTAATCCAGTTCAGTCTATTTGGTTCAAGGCCTTTAGAAAGATTAATTTTGACTTCAGGGTCAGTGTAGGGTCCTGAGGTATCATAAACCCATAGCTCTGGATTTTCTTGTTCTCCTAAATCTCCATTGAGAGAAGTTTGACTTATTTCTCTCATGGGTACTTTCAAATCTTCTCTAGAACCAGTTACATATATTTTTTTTGATGCAGCAAATTGCTCCATCTTCTCAGAGTCTTTGAGGTTATTTTTTGGAGCTGTGAATTTAGATGAACTCAGTTTCATTTAAGATGTATTTACCCTAAGTATTATATCCATCTAGGCATTAAAAGAGTGTTGTTTTAGCACTAAATAGCAAAAAAATTGGGTAAAAGTCGATTAGGTGTTATACTTGAGTAATACACCTACTAAACGAGGTTTAAAGATGATAAAAACAAAATTACAGAAACTATTAGTTATTTTCAGTATCGTTGGGTTATCTATATCTCAAACTTGGGCTGAAGATTTAAAGGATATCTATGAACTTGCACTCATAAACGACCCAACATTTAAAGCTGCAGAAGCTTCCTTTAGAGCAGGCAAAGAATACAAGGTGCAAGGAAGAGCAGGGTTATTGCCCACACTCAGTATCTCGGGTTCAACAGGATGGAACGAATACAGATTAGAAGAAACCTTGTTGGACGAGTACAACTCAAACAATTATTCGGGTTCGCTCCAACAGCCGCTTTTTCGTTTAGACAGGTGGTTTCAATTCAGACAAGGCAAAGCTTTAACTCAAAGTGCAACGGCTGAATTTGCCTACCAACAACAAGAAACTATGATCCGAGTAGCAACTAGCTATTTCGATGTACTTTATGCAAAGGATAGTTTAAGTGCTGCTAAGGCTGAAGTAGAAGCGATTGGAAGACAAAGAGACCAGGCAAAAAAGAGATTTGATGTAGGACTGGCATCTATTACAGAAGTCCAAGACACTCAAGCTGCTTATGATTTAAGTGTAGTTGGAAGAATTACAAGAGAAGCTCAACTAGATTCTTCTAGAGAAGCTCTCTCAGCAATTATTGGTGGCGACTTACCATTGTTATCACCTTTAAAAGATGAATACCCCACCCCTCCTCCTGATCCAATAGATAGAGAGCAGTGGGTAAAGATCGGTTTAGCTAACAATTTTCAACTCAAAGCAGCTCACTTAAATACTACAGCAGCAAAAAGCAGTGCCAGAGCGAGTGGTTCTGCTCATTTACCTAAAATTGATATTGTTGGTAGAGTTACTAAAAGTACCAGTAGGCAAGGAAAGTTTGGTGGATTTATTCAAAATCCTTTATATGACTTAGAATCGGATAACCGACAGTATGCTATTCAAGTTAGCATGCCCATTTTTTCTGGAGGTGCAGTTAGTTCAGCTCGCAGGCAAGCCTATGCCCAGTATGATAGAAGTAAAGAACAAACTTTATTTACCGAAAGGTCTGTTATCAGAGAGGTTAGATCTAATCATTTCAACGTTCAGACCCAATCAGCTAATGTAACGGCAAGAAGACAAGCACTTACTTCGGCAAACTCAGCTTTGGAAGCAACTCAAATTGGATATGAGGTGGGAACTAGAAACGTAGTAGATCTGTTGCAATCAGAAAGAGGGCTTTATGCAGCTCAAAGAGATTATGCTAAAGCACGTTACGATTACGTAATCTCAGTACTTAGACTTAAATTATCCGTAGGCTCACTGAGTCCAGAAGACTTATTTAACGTAAGTTCTCAAATGAAATAATAAGAGGTGCCGGAACTCCCTGAAGTTGAGACAACCTTAAGGGGCATAGAACCTCATATATTAAACCTTCCTATAGAGAGGATCTCAATTAGAGAATCAAAGTTAAGATGGAAGGTTCCTAAAAAAGACCTTGAGAAGAATCTTCTCGGTAATTATTTTTCATCTATTAAGAGAAGAGCAAAATATTTAATCTTAAATAGTAAGAAAGGCTCTCTACTGATACATCTAGGTATGTCAGGTTCTTTAAGGATTCTATTTGAAGAAGTTAAACCGCAAAAACATGACCATATAGATATTGTCTTCAAAAACAATTGTCTCCTTAGATTTACTGACCCTAGAAAGTTTGGGTCTTTTTTATGGTCTAAAGATCCTGAAGTTCACCCTCTTTTAAAAGATCTTGGACCAGAGCCTTTGGGTAATTCCTTTTCAGGAGAATATTTATTCCAAGTTTCTAGAAAAAGAAAAGTCCCATTAAAAAATTTTATTATGAATGCAAAAGTGCTTGCTGGTGTGGGTAATATCTACGCTTCTGAAGCTTTATTCTTAGCAGGGATTAGGCCCCAAAAAAGAGCCGGTAATATTAGTCGCAAACAGTATGACCTTCTAGCGTTTTCAATTAAGGAGCTACTGCAAAACTCCATAGACAAAGGGGGCACCACCATAAAAGATTTTGTGGGAAGCGATAACAAGCCAGGTTATTTTAAAAATGAATTAATGGTTTACGGTAGAACAGGAAAGGCTTGTAAGAAATGTTCTTCCCATTTAAAAGAAATACGTTTATCTCAAAGAAGCAGTGTCTATTGTCCTAAATGTCAGGCCTAAATTAATCTTTAAAACGTTTTTTTAGTGCCTCTTCAACAGTGGGATCAACAAACGCAGACAATTGACCGCCCATTGAAGCAATCTCTCTTACTAATGTGGATGACAAAAATGAAAATTTTGCCTTTGGAGTAAGGAACACACTCTCAAGATCAGGGGACATTGCACGATTCATATTTGCTAACTGGAATTCATACTCAAAATCAGAGACAGCTCTTAATCCTCTAATAAGCACATTAGTGTCTTCTTCTTTAGCTAGATCAACAACCAACCCGGTAAAACCTATGGCTCTAACATTTTTGTTTCCTTTAAAAATTGTCTCAATCTGATCAATCCTTTCCTCTAAAGAAAACAGGGGTGTCTTTGCTTCACTTGTAGCTATAGCGACGGTTACTTCATCGAATAAATGTAAAGCACGCTCAATTATATCTATGTGACCTAAAGTAATAGGGTCAAAAGTACCTGGGTATAAAGCTTTCTTCATTTGTTGGCTCCTGTTACTAAACGCATTCTCCCATATTTTCTATAAAAAAGAATCTGATTGAGAATCACTATCAATCTCATACTCAATTTCAATAGACTTTTTAGTCTATTTTTTAGGGTAAAGTTCGTTCCATGATTGAAGCAGCTTTATATATTACTTCGCTTTTTTCGATGGTCTGTTACATAGTATTGTCAGCTAAATACCTGTAAAATTTCATCGTATCTATTTTAGTTTTCCTTTTTTGAGCATTCTTATTGCTCTTTTTTTCGTTTAGAAGTTAGGAATGATTTAATGAACAGATCTATTAAGATTGGAAGTAACGTAAGCTTAATTTTTGAAAACCTGATTAGTGAAGATTCCTCTATTTCAGATGAGAATCACTTAGAAGCAACCTTGGCTTTAAAGTTTTCAGAGAAAGAAGCAGAAAAAGAAAAATTAGACCAACTTTCGGGCATAGAAAATCAGGTTTGGTTGCAAGTAGGTGAAAATGATCGAGTTTTTTCAACTCTACAGCAAAATTTAGAGCAATCTCAGTATTCTCTTTGCTTTAATCTGACTAATCTTATGCTTAAAGATTTACAGTCTGGAATAACTTTATTTGCAGGTGTAGAGCACCCATATTACAACGTCAGAACACAAGAAATTCCAAGAACTGTGTCTGATTCACTTGCCCAAGATTTGTCTAAATAATTATGGTTTTAAAGTAACGAAACTTACCTAGCTAGAACATAAAAAAAAACTTAGAATAGGTGCAAAGTAAATTTAAAGGAAATTACCAAGAAGGTGACTTATGAGTAAAGAAAATGAAGATAAATGTCCAGTAATGCATGGTTCCTTAACCAGCAATAGCGCTTCAGGAACGTCAAATCAAGATTGGTGGCCAAATCAATTAAATTTAAATATTCTTCATCAACATGATCAGAAATCTGATCCTTTGGCTGAAGGTTTTGATTATCGAGAGGAATTTAAAAAGCTTGATTATGAATCTCTAAAAAAAGACCTAAATGATCTAATGACAGATTCACAAGATTGGTGGCCAGCTGATTATGGGCATTATGGTCCTTTCTTTATTCGAATGACTTGGCATGCGGCAGGTACTTACAGGATTGGAGACGGTCGTGGCGGTGGAGGAACAGGTGCTCAGCGCTTCGCTCCGCTTAATAGTTGGCCGGATAATGGAAACTTAGATAAAGCGCGTCGTCTACTTTGGCCCATAAAACAAAAATACGGTAATAAAATTAGTTGGGCAGACCTTTTAATTCTTGCTGGGAACGTCGCGATTGAATCCATGGGTGGAAAAACTTTCGGTTTTGGTGGAGGACGTCCTGATATTTGGGCACCAGAAGAAGATATTGATTGGGGTATAGAGACAGAATGGTTAGCCAATGAGAGGTACTCAGGTGAGCGAGATCTAGCTAATCCTTTGGGTGCAGTTCAGATGGGCTTAATTTATGTTAACCCGCAAGGTCCTGACGGTGAACCTGACCCTATTGCAAGCGGTAAAGATGTCAGAGAGACATTTGGTCGAATGGCCATGAACGATGAAGAAACCGTGGCTCTTGTTGCTGGTGGACACACCTTTGGTAAGGGGCATGGTGCCGGGGCTGAGGAACATGTGCAAGATGAACCTGAGGGAGCACCATTGGAAAACATGGGTTTTGGTTGGCAAAGTAACCACGCTTCAGGAATGGGTAGTGACACCATTACCAGTGGTTTTGAGGGTGCCTGGACAGCTAATCCTACTCAATGGGATAACGGATACTTCGATCTCTTATTTGGTTATGAGTGGGAAAAGGTAGAAACACCTGCCGGCAAGATTGTTTGGCATGCGATAGATCAGAAAGACGAGGATAAGGCACCAGATGCGGAGGACTCCTCCGTTCGTGTCCCTACCATGATGACCACAGCGGATATGTCAATGCGAGAAGATCCTATCTATAAAAAGATCTCAAAACGTTTTCATGAAAATCCAGAGGAATTTGCTGATGCATTTGCTAGAGCCTGGTTTAAGCTCCTGCATCGTGACATGGGACCTCTTTCTCGATACTTGGGTCCTGAAGTTCCTAAAGAAGAACTTATTTGGCAAGACCCCGTTCCTGCGGGCAACGCTGACTATGACGTGGAAGCGGTTAAAGCAAAAATTTCTGAAACTGATTTATCTGTCCAAGAGATGGTGGAAACAGCTTGGGCAAGTGCTTCAACGTTCCGAGGATCTGATATGCGCGGTGGCGCCAATGGTGGGCGTATACGCCTAGCTCCTCAAAAGGATTGGGAAGCTAATAAACCAGAGCAACTTGCACGTGTATTGGGTGTCCTAGAAGGCATTGCTTCGGAAACAGGAGCGTCAGTAGCGGATGTTATTGTACTTGCTGGAAATGTAGGTTTAGAACAAGCTTCGGGTGCGAGCGTTCCATTTACTCCTGGTCGAGGAGACGCTTCAGAAGAGCAAACTGATGTTGAATCATTTGAAGTACTTGAACCTGCTTCAGATGGATTTCGTAATTTCCATAAGACAAAGTCTTCCGTCAGCTCTGAAGAAATGATGTTAGATAAAGCTCAATTACTCGGACTAACTGCACCGGAGATGACAGTTCTTGTGGGTGGAATGAGAGCCTTAGGCATTAGCTCTGATAATAACGGTGTATTTACTGAAACCCCTGGAAAGTTAACTAATGACTTCTTTGTAAACTTGCTTGATATGAATGTGGAATGGAAGCCTTCTGCTGAAAATGTTTATGAAGCAACAGATCGTTCTACAGGGGATAAAGTTAGAACTGCTACAAGAGTAGACCTGGTATTTGGTTCTAATTCTCAACTGAGAGCCTTGGCAGAAGTTTATGCCAGTGATGATGGTAAAGAAAAATTTGTTAATGACTTTATTTCAGCTTGGAATAAAGTCATGAATGCTGACCTTTTGTAAATAGATCAGACTTTAATTACATCTACTCAGAATTATATTTACTTAATTCTGCTCTTGCTATTGCCCTTCTATGAACTTCATCAGGGCCATCACCTATACGTAAGAAACGGGTTGAAGTAAAAAGGCGTGCTAAGGGTGTGTCTTGAGATACCCCTGCCCCTCCATGAATCTGTATAGCTTTATCAATCACTCTAACTACCATGCTAGGAACTGCTACTTTTATTTGTGCTATTTCACTTTTAGCAATTTTATTTCCTACTGTATCCATCATGTAGGCAGCTTTGAGAGTGAGAAGTCTGCACATTTCAATTTCAGTTCTACAATCGGCTATAACATCATAATTGCCTCCTAATTCAGCTAATGGTTTGCCAAAAGCAATTCGAGAAGTAGATCTTTTGCACAGCAATTCCAGAGCCCTTTCTGCTTGACCAATCATTCGCATGCAATGATGAATTCTTCCAGGACCCAACCTTCCTTGTGCTATTTCAAATCCTCGGCCCTCTCCAAGGATTAAATTTTCTCTCGGAACTCTAACGTCTTTAAAAGTTAGATGGGCATGACCGCCCGGAGCATGGTCCACACCGTACACGGTTAACATCCTTTCCAGGTTTATCCCTTCGGCGTCAGTGGGCACTAATATTTGAGATTGTCTTTGATGCCTAGGGTTATCAGGATTAGTTACCCCCATGAATATCATCACCTTACAATCAGGATTACCAAAGCCTGAAGTCCACCACTTCTCTCCGTTGATCACATAGTCATTTCCATCCGCCTCAATAGTACTGCATATATTTGTTGCGTCTGACGAAGCAACACCGGGTTCAGTCATGGCAAAAGCGGATCTTATTTCTCCTTCCAAAAGAGGTTTAAGCCATTTATCTTGTTGTTCTTTAGAACCGTATTTATCTAAAACTTCCATGTTCCCGCTGTCGGGTGCAGAGCAATTAAACACCTCAGATGCAAAACCAATCTGGCCCATTATTTCAGCCAGTGGTGCGTACTCAAGATTGGTTAAACCAAACCCATTCTGACTTTCAGGTAAGAAGAAATTCCAAAGTCCTTGAGCTTTTGCTTTGGTTTTTAGCTCTTCAATTACGGGTGGCACCCTCCATGGATTTCCCTCTTCTCGAAAGGAATCCATTTGCGAGGCATAGATTTCTTCTGCTGGCCAAATATGGTCGTCCATAAATTTAGAAACCTGAACGATTAAGTCTTTTACTCTATCTGTTTGCTCTAGATTCATGAAACTTTGAAATTAAATTTCACATATAATACATTTTATTCTTTAGATACAGGGTGACTGATGAGAGTTTTTAAGTGGTTAGGTGTTCTAGGCTTGATTTATATAGTTCTTGTTTTCTTATTCGAAACAGTACTTCTTGGCTATAACCAACCTTCATTTGAGGATGAAGGAGGATGTTCCGGTTTTGGTCAAGGCTGTGGCATACCAATGATTGTCATTACAACAACCGATGACAAAGGGCAGTTAACTGATCGAATGCTTGCTCGATTTAATAGTACCGATGGGAAAATCTATGTTTCTGCTCATCATTGGCCTAGAGGTTGGTACAAAGAAGCAATTAAAAATCCTAATGTAAAAGGTACAATTGATGGAGAAGTTAAGGATTATTTAGCAGTGCCAGTTGAGGGAGATGAATTTGAAATGGTGGCTCGTGGGTTCCCATTACGTCTCCCAGTAAAAATTATGATGGGATTTCCCCCAAAGAGGCAAATTCTACGGTTGGATCCTTTAGAAAATTAAAAAACCTCGGTGCCTCCTTAGCTCAGTTAGGTAGAGCAGAAGACTCTTAATCTTTTGGTCGTAGGTTCGATCCCTACAGGGGGCACCAATTTTTTGGGTTATTATTGAAAAGAGATAACTACGAGGTAGTATTAACTTTAGGGAGAATACTTATGAAAAAATTAATAATAACAATGATAGCTATTGCCTTCTCTTTTAGTGCTTATAGTGAAATATATTTGATAGAAAAAAATGAATCGATTGGCGTTTGGTGTGTAAATACTTATGTGTTCGTCGGCCATTCAGGAGCATTGGTTCAACTTTATTCAAGAACAGAAAATAAACCACTATCTTGCAAAATATATGAGAAGTATAAGAAGTAACAGATGATAGGGTAATATTAGTTTATAACTTAGAATTAGTTCTTTAGGTTGAGCTAAAGGGGGTGGTTAAATGAAAGAACAAACCGATTTTGAAAATGATGCAATTCCTGATCCTTGGAGTTTGCCTTTAGAGACATTAGACGTCTCTAAAGCTGAAATTTTTCAGAGCAACCAGCACGGAGAATATTTTCGTAGACTAAGACAAGAATCTCCCGTTCATTTTTGTCCAGAAAGTCAATTTGGACCCTTTTGGTCAATAACAAAATTTAATGACATTGTAGCCATAGATAGTGATCACAAACGCTTTTCTTCTGATACGAATATAGTTATTGGGGATGCTCCAGCTGAATTAGTTACACCCATGTTCATAGCTATGGATGAACCTAAACATGGAGTACAACGCAAAGCAGTTCAATCAGCAGTGGCACCGCAGCAACTATCAGAACTGGAAGTCCTTATCAGGCAAAGAGTTGGCAATATTCTTGACAGTCTTCCTGTAAATGAAGAATTTAACTGGGTAGAACTGGTTTCTAAAGAAATTACTACTCAAATGTTAGCTACACTATTTGACTTTCCTTTTGAAGATCGACACTTATTGCCTTATTGGTCTGATGTTGCCACAACTTCTGAAACTGTCGGGATAGCAGTGGACATGAATGAAAGGCAGCGGGTTTTAGAAGAATGCCTTGCTTATTTTAGTAAGCTTTGGCACCAACGGGCTGCAGAACCTAGAAAGTTTGATTTCATATCTTTATTCGCCCATGGCGAAGAAACTAAAGATATGATTAAGGATCCGATGGAATTCTTGGGTAATCTAATTCTTCTAATTGTAGGAGGAAACGATACTACTAGAAATTCAATTTCTGCTGGAGTAGTAGAACTCAATCGGAATCCAAAAGAATACGACAAATTAAAGACTGATCCTTCTTTAATTCCTAATATGGTTTCAGAAATTATTCGTTACCAAACCCCGCTCGGGCATATGCGACGTACAGCTCTTGAAGACGTTGAATTTAAAGGACAATCCATACGCAAAGGCGACAAAGTAATAATGTGGTATGTTTCTGGTAACCGAGATGAGGAAGTCATAGAACACCCAGATGAATTTATTATCGATCGAAATAAGGCGAGACATCACCTCTCTTTTGGTTTTGGAATCCACAGATGTATGGGTAACCGGGTTGGGGAATTGCAATTGCGTATTCTTTGGGAAGAAATTCTTAAACGGTTTGACCGTCTAGAGTTGACTGGGGAACCAGAACGCGTGCTATCTAATTTTGTCATGGGATACAGCAACGTACCTATCGTAGTACACAAAAAATAAAAACTCTAAAATTAATCTATGGTCAAAGTTGTATTTATTGAGCATGATGGAAACACTCATGAAGTGGACGCTTATGTAGGTGAAAGTCTAATGGAAGCTGCTGTTTCTAATAATGTTCCAGGAATAGATGCCGATTGCGGTGGTAGTTGTGCTTGCGCTACATGCCATATTTTTGTTAATCCTGAATGGATATCTAAAGTAGGTGAAAGAAGAGAGATGGAAAATTCAATGTTGGAATTTTCTGACGATCAGAAAGCCAATTCTCGTCTCGCCTGTCAAATACAAATTTCTGAAGAACACGAAGGTCTTACGGTAGAGATTCCAGAAGCCCAATATTAGGTTGTAATTCCAATTCTTACCTAACTGGATCTATCGGAGTTGGACAATCCCTTTCTTTTTCAATTATTTCAGATGCTAAAAGACAAAGATCTTCTCTGTATAACTCTGAATAGATCTGAATCCCCGTGGGAATACCATCCGCCACACCCATAGGTAATGCTACTGAAGGTAAACCTAAACAGTTACCTGGAGCTATAAAAATAAAACTTTCTCTTAATACTGCATCACCCTTTTCAGGATCAAGATCAGTATCTATTGGCCAAGGTAAGTTTGACCAAGTTGGTCCTATACAAACTGAATAGTCTGTTAAAAAAGAAGACCATAATCTTCTTAATCTCCTTCTTTCAATTAAGGCCTCGTCCAGATTGATACCATTATTAATAAAAGGTTCACCAAAACGGTTGAGGTATTCTGCCGTTTCAGGTTTGAACATTTCATCGGGTAAAACCTCTAACAATCCATTATTTAATACTGTGCCCCATATTTCATAAACTCTTTCTACTTCAGGGGCCTCAACTTCTTCAACCTGCCAACCATTGTCAGACAAGATTGATCCTGCCTTTTCTATTTCTTTTATGGTTGCGTCAGGAAGTTTAAAATTAGAAATCTCTTTTACTAGTGCTGCCTTTGGTTTTTCAGGAACAGGGCCATCTAAAGGAGCATCAACTGATTGCGGGTCATCAATATGACGCCCAGCCATTACGGCTAAACCTGCCTTTAGATCATTCACCGAACGCGCCATAGGTCCGTCCGTTAAAAAGGCACCGGAAATACCCATATCAATAAAAGGCTCTATTGAGCTTACAAAAGGTATTCTGCCTATAGTGGGTTTAAGTGAAGCTATGCCACAACAATAAGCAGGATTTCGAAGAGAACCTCCAATGTCATTTCCTAGTCCAAATGGGCTCATTCCAGTTGCAATGGCTGCAGCTTCTCCTCCGCTTGAACCCCCCGGAGTTAACTCCTTATTCCAAGGATTAAAGGTTCTGCCTCTCAAAGGATTATCCGTATCCAAACGCATGCCCATCTCAGGCAAATTAGTTCTTCCAATCGGAATTGCCCCCGCTTCCATCATCCGATCTACTATAGGTGCATTTCTTGGAGGCATAGACTCTGCCAATAGAGGAACGCCTTGGGTTGTGGGAGTCCCCTTAAAATCTATATTTTCTTTAATGGTAAAAGGAACCCCATGAAAAGGTTTTTTGCGATCCTCATCACTGGCATTATCTGCCTTTTCTGCTGCTTCTAGAGCTGTCTCCTCTAAAGTCAAAGTTATTGCATTAACCTCAGGATTTATCTCAGATATTCTATTTAGGTGGGCTTCAACAACCTCTTTACTTGAAGTTTCATTTTTTTTAATTAAGTCAGCTAACTCAGTAGCGCTTTTTGTACATAATGCATCCATAATTTTCCCTTTTAGGTAATATAAATTAAATTCACTTTCTGAGATATACCTTTTAGCAACACCCGCACAAAGAAGGAACTGACCGTGTAATCAATAATCGAGTAGTTGTTTCTTCACCTTTCTTCATTTCGACTGAAGGTTGATTGGCATTGTATTGAATGCCCTTGTTCATTTGTTTTTTCTGTTCTTCTGAAAGTACATAACCAGTTCTTATATGAAATAAATGATTTGCCACTTCTGTGTTCAAAACCACTTGTCCAGAAGAATCGACTGAATAATCGTTAAAAGGCTTACCATCACAAAAAACTTCTATTTGGTTGGTATCAGGAATATTTGAAACACTGACTTTTGTTTTTTTATTAGTTTTTGTTCGATCTCCATCTTCAATTTGGAACACAAGTAAACCTTCGTTGTCATCATGCCAAGCCTGGCGCACACCCACAGCAGGAAAATCAATACCGTGAATCGTTGGTGAATAATATTTTGTTAAATTAGGTTGATTAAATAATTTCTCCCAGGCACCTCCGTCACAAACTTCAGCACACATTGCCAATGCAGAGAGTTGGCCTCTGGGCCAGTTCTCACCTAGATTAAACCAAAAACCAAATTGGCTATCATTCAAACCAAAGTATCGTGGTTCAAAGTTTTCTTCAGCAAACTTCCTCAATCTTTCATAAGTTACCTGGTCATCAAACTCTTTTGATATAGATAATCCCAAAGCCAACATTCTGTCAGCAAGACCAATCTGACCTGAAATAGGTTCATTAGGATCATCCCATTTTAAGAATCTAACCCCTTCCCTATAAAGTAACTCAGCAAATTCAGGAGCTTGAGGTTTAGCATAAAAAGCTATAGCTAAGGCATGAGCTGGGGGAATTTTATGATGGTGATTCTTTAAAGCATCGTAATACATAGTTACCCATTGCAGAGTTCCTTTTTTATCGAAGCCATAGTATTTATCTTTGGTGTAATCAAGCCAAGACTTGTAGGCAGAGTGTGCACTTTTATCAAATACATTGTCATACATTTTTAATCCTAACCCTGCTGCCGATAAACAAAAAGGCCAAGCTTTAGTATTCTCACAATGAGGTCCCATTGGGGTCTTTGTCCAAGTCTCATGAAGGTGATCAACTAGTTGATGTTGAGTCCATTCAAATCTTGTTCTATTCACTCCAGCTAAATCAAATGAAGAAGCCCACTTATCTTTCCCACTCACATATGTATGTAGAGCTTGCGTTAGATTTAACCAACCCTTAAAGAATAAGTTGCCATCCGCTCCTATCGGATCTGACTGCAAACCCCAGGGAGCTACTCCATTTGCCGTCCAGCCCGGTGCATCATAGTGTCCCCAAAACTCTTCTGGGATTAGAGTTCCTTTCCATTCTTCTGGATAGTTCTTCCTATCTGGATCGTGTCCAAATTGCGATAACCAATCCACAGCAGCCCAGTAAGTTATGGATCTTTCAGCAATCTCATCAAGTATTTCTGCATAAACTTCTCTCCAAGCCGGAGTCCTGTCTGCCATTAAGCCTAAGGCATACGTTGATTCTTGAAGATCAAAACGAGGAAAAGAACACATTGGAGGAGTTGAACTCCTATCCCACCATTCATGAGGATCACCATCTTCAGTCCAATCATCTGGTGTTGTAGATTTCTGATAAAGAAAATTTAACCAGCCCACCGCCCTTTGATTTAGTTCTGGATAATGTTGTTCGGATTTTTGCATTAACCAGTAAACTTATCTTTAGATCGCCATAAAGCAACCATCGGAATACAAAAGATTAAAGCGGAAATAGAGGCTGCCATTAAATTGTTATCTTTCAATATGTTCCAAACAAACATTGCTATAACAATTTGAGCAACATATACACTGGCCCAAGGCCACATCCATTTTTTCATGCGCCAAAACCCATAAGCACCAAAGCCATATATTAACCAATGCAGGGGCTCAGTCGCTTTGGCATACCAACCCGTCAAGGTAAAGCCAAACCAAATTTCTTCATCCTCTGCTACCGGCTTTAGAAATAAGTCGAAAGGCATATAAATAAATGTCATATAAATGCAAAAATAAAATATTAAACTCATCCACCAAGGTCTTGAGTTCCAGTCCTGAATCACAATTTTGAAGTTCATAGCTAATTCTTAAAGATTAATCTAGCCCGCTAATAACTGCAATATCAGAAGTACTAGCTGCAAACCTGTGCTTAGCTAGCGATTGATATTCTTCTGATTCGTACCAGGCCAATGCTTCTTCTTTAGAGGGAAATTCAATAAGAACTGTTCTAGTAGCAGGCCATTGACCCTCTAATAAACTCACATTCTCATCCACACTTAACAACTTGCCTTTGTAAGACGTAAAGACATCCATAAAGCCAGCCTCGTATTCGGCATATTTTTCTCTGTCCTTAATATCTATTTGAGCAATTACGTAATGCGCCATATAAGCTAGCTAACTAAACTCTTGCTTCGGGAAATATTTTTAGAAAGTTTTCTGAATAAAATAGACTCTTAGTGTGTTCATCCCTATCTGCTAAAAATCTTTCAAATCTTCCTATTGGATCAGTTGTTCCCTCAACGTGAGGATAATCACTTGAAAAAAGATAGAGTTCAGGATGCGAAGCATCAATTAACATACCAACATCCTCATGATGAAAAGGCGTGAAAGCCATTTGTTCTATTAATTGTTCTGAGGGTTTTCTTTTAATTTCACTTAAGTTTTTATCAACCCTACTCCAAGTTTTAACTACATAGTCTAATCTTTGTAACATTTCTGGAACCCATCCAGCTCCTAGTTCCACGCTTGCTCCTTTAAGTTTGGGATGTCTTTCAAAGACTCCATCCAACACCATCATCGACACAAAAGTTTCTGGTCCTTGATGCATGACAACCATGTCTTTAGCTCTGACATTTTCTCCTCCCCCCATCCAGTCTTTACTGGGTGGTTTTCCATTATCCGACCAACTTTTATCTAATTGGAGAGGTGAACCACCAACATGCATCAAGAAAGGAATACCTTTTTCGGAGAGTTTTCTCCAAAAAGGGTCAAGAGCAAGATGTCCAGGAGATCTGTCTCCACAAGCGTAATGTGGGACCCATATGGCTTCAAGACCTGATTCAATAGCAAAATCTAATTCCACCATAGCCAGTTCGGGTTCATGTAAAGGAATAACTCCAACACCCATCAATCTTGGGTCTTCAGAACAAAAATCTGACATAGCTCTGTTGTGTGCCCTTGTAGCTCCGTAACGTAATTCGGGAGTTATCTTAAGGCCTTGCTTGTCTACGTATTTAGCCTTACCTCTTACATCCCTGAAAGGAGTTACTACGCTATGTGTGGCAAAAACTAATTGTTTCTTAAACCCCAGCATGTCCATAGCAACGCTTCTATCAGCACGATTGAATGCTCCTAACGCTTGAATCTCTTTTGATTCAGCAATCAATTTATCTCCTAAGGCAATCTGTGCTTCCACATGTTCTTTACTATGTTGACCTCCGTTATTAACTATTTCTTCAACCTCTTCATCAGTAACGAGACTCGCTTTGTAATTAACTGGTGGTATTAAGTCTTTAAATTCTTTATCTGCATAATCTATGATGAAATTCGGTAGCTCCATCACATGGCTATCTGCATCATAGAAATCTCGATTATCAGGGGCGTAGGCCATAATTATTCTCCTAGAAAATTGATTTTATGATACCACCAATCGCTTCTGCCTCTATGCATTTGTATGGATAGCATTCCTATAAAGATACTCATTTTGTTATATTGGTTTAAAACGAGGATTAAACATGTCTACAGGAATTTTAGATTACACAACTGACTTAAGAGAATACCTTTGGGAAAAGGGAATGGAAGAACATCCTGCCTTAACGGAATTGAGACTAGAAACCGCTAAGTTACCGCAGTCGATGATGCAAATATGTCCAGAGCAAGGGGCCTTGATGGCAAATTTAATAAGATTGATGTCAGCCAAAAAAACTCTAGAGATAGGTACCTTTACTGGCTACAGCGCTTTAAGTGTGGCGTTAGCCCTTCCCGAAGACGGGGAGCTTATAGCATGTGACATTTCTGAGGAATGGACTGCCATGGGGCAAAAGAAATGGGAACAGGCTGGAGTATCACATAAGATAAATTTAAAGCTTGGACCAGCCGTGGACACACTGGACTCATTGTTAAAAGAAGGTCAACAAGGTTATTTTGATTTCGCTTTTATCGATGCTGACAAAGCCAATTACCCTGCCTACTATGAAAAATGTTTAAAACTATTACGAAAAGGTGGAGTAATAGCCATAGATAATGTTTTGTGGGGTGGATCGGTTATCGATTCTAAAAGAAATGACGAGGACACTAAGGCAATTAGAGAGCTTAATGACTTCATCAGAAATGATAAGAGAGTTTCAATCTCTATGGTTCCTATTGGAGATGGTTTAACTCTTGCATTTATAAACTAATGTCTAAATGGGATAAAGAGCAAGCTAGGGAATGGTATACCAACCAGCCTTGGTTAGTTGGTTGTAACTTTTTACCAAGCAATGCGATTAACCAACTGGAGATGTTTCAACAAGAATCTTATGACTCGCAAACCATAGAAAGAGAGGTTTCATGGGCTAATAACTTGGGATTCAACAGTTTAAGAATATATCTTCACGACCTTTTGTGGAAAGAAGACCCTAGAGGCTTTTGCAATCGCTTAGATGATTTATTAACTATTTGCAGTAAGCACTCTATTAGGCCTATCTTAGTTTTATTTGATGACTGTCATAGACCCTATCCCAAGTTAGGCAAGCAGCCTCTTCCAGTGATTGGAGTTCATAATTCTGGCTGGAAACAAAGCCCGGGAGTTGAGTTGGTGCATTTAATTCATGAACAAAAAGCCAGTGAAGAAGAATTCCGTTTAAAAGAATTTGTTCAAGGGGTTTTAACAGAGTTTGCTGAGGATCAAAGAATACTAATGTGGGATATTTACAATGAGCCGGGCCAATTTGGTGTAGGGGAACAGTCATTAACCCTTTTAAAAAATACCTGGAAGTGGGCTCACGAAGTCAGACCTTCTCAACCCCTTACCTCCTGTCTAGATGGCGCTGTCGGGGAAGAAATTATTAACCTAAATCAAGAAAATTCTGATGTTATAACTTTTCACTGCTATGAAGGTTCTAAATTGGAACAGATCATAAAAACCCTTCTAGATCTGGATAGACCTATCATTTGCACTGAGTATATGGCAAGAGAGTTTGGTACAAATTTTGAGTTCAGTTTACCTATTTTTAAAAACTATGGAGTGGGGTGTTACAACTGGGGTCTGGTGGCAGGTAAAAGCCAAACTCACTTTGGCTGGTCAACTATTGCTGATCTACAAAAACTTAAAAAGGAAGGTAAATTTTTAAATTCAGGAGACCCCATTCCTGAACCCGAAGAATGGTTTCATGACATCTTACGAATTGATGGATCGCCCTATGATGAAGCTGAAGTCAGTTTTATTAGAAAAATTACTGAACAAACCTAATTAATATTATTTGATACTGACAGGATTCTAATTAATATAGTAAAAAAGAGTAAGGAGAAATTATGAAACCAGTTTGTCTAGTTTTAGGTGCAGGAGCAGGTATAGGAGGTACGGTAGCTACAAAATTTGCACAAGAAGGATATCACTCGTCATTATGTAGACGATCCGATAAAGAAGGTTTAGATCGTTTGGTAAAAAATATTGAAGACCAGGGCGGTTCGGCCAATGGTTATATTATGAATGCGATTGAAGATAATGCCATTGAAGAAGTTATAACATCCATAGAATCAGATATTGGGCCTATTGAAGTCCTTGTCTACAACCTGGGAGCTCAAACGGGCATGAAATTGCTTGATCAAACAAGTCATAAAGAATTTGAGTGGGGTTGGAGGATGGCAAGCTTTGGGCTTTTTAGAGCGGCTAAGGTTTTATGTCCTTTAATGTTAGAAAGAGGCAAAGGAACCTTTTTAGTAACTTCAGCGACAGCAGCAATGAGAGGCAATATGAACCAGCACTCACATGCAGCGGCAATGGGAGCCAGAAGAATGTTATGTCAATCATTAAATGCTGAGTTCTCTTCTCAAGGAATTCATGTTGTCCATATTGTTGTTGATGGAGCTGTAGATGCACCCGATACGCTGGGCAAGATGATGGGTCCTGAAATGTACCAGAAGTTTAGAGAAACAAAAGGAATGGAGCATGATGGGTTATTACTTCCTGAAAAAATAGCTGATACTTATTATCATTTAGCTCAACAACATAGATCGTCTTGGACTCATGAACTAGATATGAGAGCCTTTTCTGATGCGGCCTGGTGGAATAGCTCTATTATGCTGGAACAGAATAGAGATTAGATTCATAGACTTTCTACTTAATCCTAAAAGAGTAAAGAAATAAAAAATGAACTCATTAGGAAAAGATTCTTTGTTAACTCTTTGGGCAATTCCTAAAAAGGAAGAGGTTCCTTTATTCCTGGAAGCTAAACGACTTATTGATAACAAATTAAACGGGCCTAATTTTCCAATTCATATGACCTTAGCTGTGCAATTTGACCTTAATCCTTCAAAAGTTAAAAACTTAGAAGAAGAAATCGCCAATAGAATTAATCCAATTGAAATATCTTATAAAGGTTATGGCATGAAAGATTATTTCTTTCAGGCTTTCTATGTGAAGGTAGATCTTAACCAAGACCTTCAATCGGCAAGATCAAAAATTTGCGACATCGTAAAGATAGAAGATGAAGAGTTCATGCCACACTTAAGTCTTTACTACGGCAAAAGATCCTTGGAAAAAAAACAATCGCTTTTAGCTGAATTGCCTGAGATAGAAGGTAGTTTTACAGCTGAAACCTTTTATCTAGTTTCTTTTGATCCAAAAAATATAGAATGGAAGATTCTCAATAGCATCCATTTAGGAGAGGTTTAGATATGTTTAATTTTAATCACTTGAAAGAAGCTCAGCAAAATTACTTTAAACATGGCTTAAGGGCCTTATATTTATCTAGCATTTTTATTTTTCTCGCTTTTATAGCTTTTATTCATGCTATTTTTCCGTTTTTATTCTACAAAACAGTGAGCAGCTGGATTATAGATATAAACAAAGAAATCAAAGGTTAAATATATGTCTGAAATAATAATTAATCCAGCATCGGGTTCTATAGGTGCTGAAATCGGCGGTGTTGATTTATCTGTAGATCTATCTGATGCTGTTTTTTCCGAGATTCGTCAGACCTTCATCGAACATGGATTAATCTTTTTTCGTAACCAAGAATTAACACCAGATGATCATTTAAGATTTGCAAAACGTTGGGGTGAGATAAATATCAACCGTTTTTTTGCAAAAGTAGAGGGTCATGAGCAAATAGCAGAAGTAAAAAAAGACACCGATCAAGAAATCAATATCGGTGGGGCTTGGCATACGGACCATTCGTATGACCAGATCCCTGCAATGGGTTCCATTTTATTGGCTAGGGAAACACCCAAAACAGGTGGTGACACTCTTTTTGCTAATATGTATAGAGCTTATGAAAGCCTTTCTGATGGACTGAAAGGAACTCTTGAGAGCATGAATGCATGTCATTCAAGTAGACACGTTTTTGGTGCCCATACAGGCTATGCAGAGGCTTCTAATCAGCGCATAGGTAATCCTGAACTGGCAACACAAGATGCAATCCACCCCGTGATCATTACCCATCCAGAAAGCAAGCGTAAAGCCCTTTATGTAAACCCTGAATTCACTGTTAACTTTGAAGGGTGGACAAAAGAAGAATCAAAACCCCTGTTGAATTACCTAACCGAACACAGCACTAGGTCAGAAAATATCACTCGATTTAAATGGGAACCTGGATCTATTGCTTTTTGGGATAACCGCTGCACATGGCACTTTGCCTTGAATGATTATCCAGGTGAAAAACGTTTAATGCATCGAATTACCGTTGAAGGATCTGCACTCTGTTAACTGATGACCAACAGATTCACCAATGAACACATTGAAGCTTGGCGAAAAGAAGGGGCGGTTGTTGTCCCTGAGTTCTTTAAAGACAAAGAAATAGAGGAAGTTGCTGGGGACTTTGAAATTATTTTCCCAGGCCGAAAAACCGAAGCGGAAGCACTTAATAAGAAACAAAAAGGAGAGGTAGGAAATAAATTACCGTTGCAGTTATCCGGAAAGGAGATGGGTAAAACCACGATGGAGCAGTTTAAAAATTTTGAAAATATACCTTTTGACTGTTCCAGTTCTCTAAATCTAATTTCAGTGCACCCGAGCTTGATAGAATTTGCTCGATCCGCTTTAAAAACTAATCATGTAAGACTATATCAGGCACAAGCCTGGGCAAAATTCACGGGAGAAGCGGACTATGACCAAGCCTTTCACTGTGACTTTGGTAATCATACTCTTACCGTGCCTTCCCGAGATGAATGCTTAAACTCTATTACCTTCATTATTTATTTCACAGATGTAACCGAAGCCCATGGACCTACCCACTACGTCAATCGAAGTGACAGTAATAATTTTGAAGGAATGAAACGGTTCCTAAAGCATCGTGAAGACCTGCAGCACCAAAAGGAACTGAGAAAGTTTGAACGCAGTGCTGCCGGACTCGCAGGTACACTCTTGGCCTACGGCATTGATGTTTTTCATCGCGGAACAAACCTGACTGAACCTGGTGGTTATCGATATGCCATGACTTCTTGTTTTAAAAAAGCAGGCAATGATGCTATTGGTTACACTTCCTGGCCCTGGCACTTTGCTAAACCTTGGCATAAAATTTTTGAGCATGCGACTCCCGACCAACTTAACTGTTTTGGTGTCCCTTTGCCTGGAGACCCTTTCTGGACTGAAGAGACACTATCACTAGCACAGTTGAGATATCCTAAGTGGGATATGACAGAATACTCATAATTAAAAATTTTTATTAGGAGAAAACTATGATTTCAGAACAACAGAAACCTGTGAATTCAGGCTTTGGAGCTAAAAGTGAACCTGCAGAAGTGTTAGCAGGTATAGACCTTAGTGGTAAGACAGCATTAGTTACAGGTGGATATTCTGGTATTGGAACTGAAACAAGCCGAGCATTAGTGGAAGCTGGGTGTGAAGTCTACGCTCCTGCTCGAAGAACTGATGTTGCTCTTAATGAGCTTGAAGGCATAGTTCCGGCTGAAAATATAGTTGAAATGGATTTAGCTAACCCTAAATCAGTACAAAATTTTGTGGATGATTTCTCAAGCCATGTTAATAAGCTTGATATTCTCATTAATAATGCAGGCGTTATGGCTTGCCCCGAAATGCGAACTCCGGAGGGATGGGAATTGCAGTTTGCGGTTAACCAAATAGGTCATTTCGTTCTGACTAAAGGGTTATTGCCTTTGATGCAGGCAGCTGAAGGTGCCCGCTTGGTAACCCTGTCATCTACAGGACACAAAATGTCAGGGATTCGTTGGGATGATATTCATTTTAACGACTCGGAATACGAGAAGTGGACTGCTTATGGCCAATCTAAAACAGCTGCCAGCCTATTGGCGATCGAAGTGGATAAGCGTATGAAGGATAGTGGTGTCAGAGCTTTTGGAGTACACCCCGGTGGCATCATGACTCCCTTGCAAAGACATTTAGAACAAGAGGAAATGGTTGCTTTAGGTTGGATGGATAAAGATGGGCAACCGACTGAACGCGTAGCTAAAATGTTTAAAACTCCTACCCAAGGAGCTTCCACCAGTCTGTGGGCTGCTACCAGTCCTCAGCTTAATGACATTGGCGGAGTCTATTGTGAAAATTGTGAGGTGGCTGCACCAACGGATGATGGTGAAAATGCTCGTTTTATTGGAGTCAATGACTGGGCTGTCGATTCAGAAGAAGCCAGTCGTTTGTGGGATGAAACCGAGCGTATGCTCAGTTAACTCCTTCAACTAGAACCACGAGCCTGTCGGCTGCTTTTTCCTGGACTTTGTAAGCGGCTTGATAATCTTCAGATTGGTAACAAGCTTTAGCTTGTTCTAGCGTATTGAATTCAACCAGAACTGTCCTTTCATACCCCTCACCTTCAACTTCTACTTGCTCCCCTCCTCTAACTAGAAACCTGCCCCCATATTTTTCTATTGCGGGACCAGCTAACTCGATATATTTACCATACACTTCGGTATCTTTTACATGACACCGAACCATCCAATAAGCACTCATAGAAAATTTAATTAACCCTTTTCTTTAATGTAAGTTTGCTTGTAACTTTTGGGGCTTCAAGAGCATTCAGGACTTCAAAATCTAACTCCAACAAGTTTAGCCTGGTAATCGTCTTAACCCCAAGATACTTAGTACCTTGAGCTGGAACTTCGACTAAATCCTCGCTGTTAGTAAAAGTGAAGTCGGATTTATTCTTTAAAAGAAACACGACATCTGAATTATTTTTTATGTTTACGCCTAAGATTTGGGTCCTGTTATTGTAGCTTGCAGATTCTATCGATAGGCTAGCTTTTAAAAGGGGTTGCATATTCCTTTTAAGTCCAAACAATGTGTTTTTAAACCAAATTACTGTTCGTCTGTCTTTTAATGCATCCTTAACTGAATCCTCTCTCTTAGAATTAGCAAAGACTAAAGTCACCGGTCTGTGTCCTCCTAAATGAGGTTTATAATCCCAATCTATCAAGTTGTGTACATCTGAAGTTCCAATAACAGCCAAATTGTTATCTATCGCAATCTGAAAAGCTTCTTCAGAATAGCCTTCTCCATTAACTACTTCAATCCCATGTAAGAGCCCTTTTTCAATTAGGTCTTTATGCATTGGCATAAGTTCTGCAATACCATCAGATTTCTGAGAACCCCACATAGGGTGATTCCAAAATACGAAAGCATCTTGATCATTAGCAGCTTGAATGGCTTCTTCTGGAGGCCACATTGAAGCTAAGGCAAAAAAGTCTACAACTTTACGGTCTCGACCTCTCATTTCATCAAGTCTTTTTGCTAATTCCGCTTGGGCTTCCTCTTCTTTACTAGGGTCTACTTTAACTAATTTATTAGCGTCCTTTATAAATACGGCATTGATATGCCCAGGAGGCATATTTCGAGTAATCTCAGATCCGTTGATAACTAAAATATCACTGTTACCTGCTGCAGCCTTAGCTTCAATAAATGACTTATTTCGATCTGGATTAGGTATGTCTGCTCTGTGTGGCTGATATTCTAGATGTTCTGTTACAGCTAAAACGTCAACACCATCACGTAAAGCTTCGCCTACTCTAATATTGGGCCAAACATGGCCATCCGAAAATACAGAATGGGTGTGTAAGTCAGTTACTAAAGTTTTGTATTGTTTAGTATCAGGAAAGTTGATAGCACGATTACTTGTTTCATCATTTGGGATAGACCCCGCTGAACCGTGTGAATAAGTATTTAAACTAAAAAAGAGAACAAGAAGAATGGTTAATAAGTTGGTCATACTGGTTTTAGAATTTGTAAATAAAAATATAGTATATCAGTGTGAATTCTTGGTTGCTTAATAGCAACTTCTGCTTTCACCTTAGTAGATTACCCAAAGAGAAGTGGGGATTACAATAGCCCAAATTAAGACCGCAAGGGTTAGAGGTTTTACAGTAATTTCTTGAATAGCAGATTTATCAATCTGGGTACCGATGCAAAAAAGACCTGTTAACAAACAAATTTTATTAATATTTTTCAATACAAGATTAATTTCTTCAGGAGGATTTAATAAAGAATTTAAAGCCACTGCTAACAGGAAAAATACAATGAAGAGAGGTAAACCCAGCCCATTCCTTTTTTCTCTAAAATACCAGGCTGAGAATAAAACCAAAGGAACGATCCACAAGGTTCTACCTAGTTTTAGGGTTGCTGCTACCTCTACAGACCTCTCTCCTAATACAGAAGCTGCTCCTATCACTGAAGCCGTGTCATGAATAGCTAGAGCTACCCAAGAACCAAACTGTTCTTCGGTTAATCCAAACCATGCACCTAGTAGAGGGAAAATAATTACTGCCAGGCCATTTAAGATAAAAATTATTGATAGAGCGGGGAGTAATTCTTCAGGCTTAGCTTTGATGACAGGGGCCACTGAAGCCATTGCTGTTCCTCCACATATTGCTGTTCCGGAAGCTAGTAAATAAGACTGTCTTTTAGTTACCCCAATCAACTTTCCTAAAAGGATAACTAATAAAAAAGTACCCAAAACAAAACCAGAAACCCAAGGTAAATAGTCCTTACTTATTGTAGCTACTTGAGAAACACTGATACTGCCTCCCAGAAATACGATACCTGTCTGCAATATTTTAGTTCCATACTTCTTAGTAAAAAAATCTTTGGGGATAAAAATTACATAAGTTAGTGCTATTCCTAAAATGAGTGCTATGGCGGCGTGATTTAACCAAAGAGCCGCCGCTAAAAAAATTAAAGTTAGTACATAAGGCATTTTATTTGGTGGGCCCTCCAGGACTCGAACCTGGGACCAATGGATTATGAGTCCACTGCTCTAACCAACTGAGCTAAGGGCCCTTGAGTTAATTTAACTACGGTCAACTAGTAACTGCAACGAGTTAATCGTCAAGAAAACCTCTTAAATGAGAAGAACGAGTTGGATGTCTTAACTTTCTCAATGCTTTGGCTTCAATCTGACGAATCCGTTCACGTGTAACATCAAACTGTTTGCCCACTTCTTCGAGCGTGTGGTCAGTGTTCATGCCTATACCAAATCTCATTCTTAGAACTTTTGCTTCTCGAGCCGTCAAGCTGCCTAAAATATCATCGGTGGCTTCAGTTAAGTTATCTTCCGTAGCTGCTTCATCAGGGGAAGCAATCGCTGTGTCTTCAATGAAATCTCCTAAGGTCGTGTCTTCTTCATCTCCTATTGGGGTCTCAGTAGAGATAGGTTCCTTGGCAATCTTAAGTACTCTACGTATCTTGTCTTCCGGGAGCTCCATCCGTTCACCGAGCTCTTCAGGAGTGGGCTCTCTGCCCATTTCTTGAACCATCTGACGAGAAACTCTATTGAGTTTATTGATGGTTTCAATCATATGTACTGGGATACGGATGGTCCTAGCCTGATCCGCAATCGATCGAGTAATTGCCTGTCTGATCCACCAAGTAGCGTAAGTGGAGAACTTGTAGCCTCTTCTGTACTCAAATTTATCCACTGCTTTCATTAATCCAATATTGCCTTCCTGTATTAAATCCAAAAATTGTAGGCCCCGGTTGGTGTATTTCTTAGCTATCGAAATAACTAACCTTAAATTGGCTTCAACCATATCTTTCTTTGCCCTTCTTATTTTGGCTTCACCAATAGACATTCTTCGATTGATGTCTTTTATGCGAGGAATATCCAAACCAATTATTTTTTCTAACTTGGCTAATTTATTATGTTGTCTTGTAACCTCATCGATATTTTCTTTAATTACCTTAGCCCAAGGTTTTCTCATTTTAGATATTTTTATACCCCAATCAGGATTAGCTTCGTTTCCAGGGTAGCTTTGTATAAATTCCTTTCTGGGCATCTTTGCTACTTTCACAAAGATTCTGTAAACCTCTTTCTCACTATCCCTTATGATTCCTAAAGCATCCCGTGCTGGGCTAGCTATCTTTTCAAATTGAGTTGGAGCCAGTTTAATGAACTTAAATACCTCAGCCAGCTTTTGTTGTTCTTGAAGCGCTTTTTTAGTTGTCCTAGATTTTGAACAAGCCTTCTCTACTTTATTGAACTGCCTTTTAAGGGAATTAAAACGTTTTTTTACTTCTACAGGGTCTGGGCCAGTAGGCTGCTCGTCATCATCTTCGCCTTTCTCTTTCCTTTGTGCAGCTTGAACAATCGCAGGTGGCGGTATTTCATCATCTATGTCCATAAAACCAACCATTACCTCAGTCAGCCTTTTTTCTTCTTTTAATACTTCCTGGTAGTCATCCAAAATCTTATCGACGATACCTGGATAGAAACAACAGGCTGACAATAATTCCCGGTAGCCTTCTTCTATGCGTTTGGCTATGGCGATCTCTCCTTCTCTCGTAAGTAGATCCACAGTACCCATCTCTCTCATGTAGAGTCTGACCGGATCAGTTGTCCTTCCTATTTCTGATTCAACAGTGGTTAGAGTGGTTCTAGTATCTGGCACTGTTTCAGGAGCCGCCCCTTCATCTGTTTCACCTTGTGTTTTTTCTTGAACTTCTACTCCTATATCAATCAACATCTGTATGGTTTCTTCAACCTGATCAGGGTCAGAGATGTCTTCTGGTAACATCGCGTTTATTTCTTCATAGGTAAGAAAGCCTTGTTCCTTACCCTTATCGACGAGTTCTCTTAAACCAGAGTTCTCGAGATCTTCCTCGCTAAATATTGCGACTTCTTGCTCTTCGGAGGGTTCTTCGACTTCTAGCTCGACTTCTTTTTTGGATTTTTTTGCCATACTCAATTAAAAAGGGTGGGGAATTATAGTGTTTTTACAGCCCAAATCCCAATATTGATACTAATTTTTATTTTTCAATTGGTTAGATTAATTTTGACTTAACTGCCTTAATAATACTTTGTCTTCTTCATCTAACTTATCTAAGTTAGATAATAGATGTTGTTGTAGTTCAAAAGTTTCATCTTCTGTTAACTTTTCTTTAGTTTGCTGTTCCTTTAATTCTTGGATTCTTACTATTGGATTGGACTTCTTCATAGCCTCTAAGCAGTCATGAAAATAAGCCACTGAGTTCTTTTCTTCTAGGAGAGGAGTTCCTGATAACAAACTCCCAATAAAAGAAGCTGAATCGGTGTCTAGTGAACTTAATAGATCAGCAACCTGACCATTCGGAGAATTCTTAAAATACTCAATAACCTGTAATAACAAATGTGCTTCAGGTCTAGAAAGATCTTTTATCCACTCAGTAGAATCTACTTCAGAAATAAGTTCTGGATACGTTACTACTGAAGCCAAGGCTTTGGCTATGATCCCACTTGGCTCAAAGGGTTTCTCTTCTTTGTCTTTTTGGGCAGGTGAAATAAATTTAGTCTGCTTCTTCTTTCTTGTCGCTACTGACTGGGAATTCTCCTGAATATCCTTTTTACTTAAACCAGTTGCATTCGAAACCTCAGCCTCTAATAATTTCTTTATAGAGCTTTCTGGCATGGACCTTAATAGTTCAGTTGCTTTAGAAGCCAAGGAAGCTTTTTTTTCTAAAGACCCAGTACCAATAGCTAAGGTTAATCTTTCTATAAAATATTCTGACAATAGTAAGGATTTTTCAAGCCTGCTTTCGAAGTCTTCCTTACTTTCTTTTTCCAATAAGCTTGCCGGATCTTCACCTTCAGGCAGAAAAAGGAATTTTATCTCTGCTCCATCATTAACTACTGGCAGAACATTCTTTAGAGCTCCCCAGGCTGCTCCTCGCCCTGCATCATCTCCGTCAAAACAAAAAATAACTTCATTAACTAACTGAAGCAGAACTTGTGTATGAAATCGATTAGTAGCTATACCTAAGGTGGCAACAGAATTATTTATACCGTTCTCAGACATTGCGATAACATCCATATAGCCTTCAACTACATAAATTCTTGTTAAGTTCTTTCTATCCTCTAAGGCTTCATGGAGGCCATAAAGTTCTTTGCCTTTTTGAAAGACTGGAGTATCGCCAGTGTTTAAATACTTAGGTTGGTCTTCTGGGTTCATTACCCTACCTCCAAAGCCTACCACCCTTCCCTTTCTATCTTTTATAGGAAACATCAATCGATCTCTAAATAAATCATAGGGCTCTTTGTCTTTATTCTTTTTAGATAGACCTGCTCTTATTTGAAGCTCTTCTGAAAAACCTTTACTAGATAAATAAGAAGACAAAGCATTCCAAGATTTAGGAGCGAACCCAACACTAAATCTTTTACAAGTAGTACCCGAAATATGCCTGTTGTCCTTAATATAGCTCTGAACCTTTTTTGCTATTGATGAATCTGCCAGAGAATCTTCAAAGAAACTGGAGGCACTAGCTAAAACTTTGAATAAAGGTTCTCTGTCTTCTTGTGTCCTTGAAGACTTTTCATAGGGAACTTCTAAGGCTGCACGAGAAGCTAAAGCTTCTACTGATTCTACAAACCCTAAACCTTCAAAGGATTCTAGAAAACCAATGACATTGCCTGTAGCCCTGCATTTAAAACAATAATAAAACTGCTTCTGCGAACTAACGCTGAAAGAAGGGTTACTGCCATCATCACAAAACGGACAGAGGCCCCAGTGATCCTTTCCTTTCTTTTTTAATGGGACATAACTATCCACCAAAGTGACTATGTCTGTCATGTCTACAATTTCTCTAATGAAAGCTGGTGGTATGGATCCAGGCATTTATCTATTCTCTGAAAACCAGTTTTCTAAAATGATCTGCGCAGCAATTTGATGAGTGTCTCTGCCTGAAGATGCAGAGTTATCTTCTTCAGCTTTTAATCTATCTTTAGCTTCTCTAGTGGTAAGTCTTTCATCCATTAATTCAACAGGAATGTTATACCTTTTATTTATTAAATTAGAAAATTTATCACTCTTTTTTTTTATTTCACTATCAGATCCATCCATATTTAAGGGGTTGCCTACTACAAGGAGTTTGGGGTTCCATTCTTTCACAAGAGGATCTAATTTACTCCAATCTGGTTCTCCATTTTTTGCTTCAAGGGAAAAGAAGGTCTCGGCAGTATTTGTAATTTCTTGTCCTATTGCCACGCCAATGTGTTTCAAACCAAAATCAAAAGCCAATATTACTTTGGAATCCAAATTCATTAAGTTAACTTTGTTTCTAAGCAGTCTAAAAAGTCAGAGGCAACATCAATGTCACAGAGGCTTTTATATTCTCTAAAGCAGGTAGGGCTGGTTACATTAACCTCAGTTAAATAATCCCCTATAACATCCAACCCCACCAGGGAGAGGCCCAGTTCTTTAAGGCGAGGCCCCACTTGATCACAAATCCATTTATCTTGGGTAGTTAACGATTTTGCTACAGCGGAGGCACCAGCAGCTAGATTCCCTCTCAACTCACCTTCGGCTGGAATCCTGGCAATGGCACCTTCCATCGGCACTCCGTCTATAAGTAATATTCTTTTATCTCCTTCAACAATTTCAGGAATGTATTTTTGGATCATAACTTTTGTATCACCATTTTTAGTGATGTTTTCTAGTATTACCGCTATGTTGGGATCCAAACTTCTAACTCTAAAAATGGAAGATCCTCCCATTCCATCGAGCGGTTTAACAACCGTATCAAGATGCTCTTTAATGAATTCTTTTAATAAACTTTGGTTACTTGTTACTAAAAATGGCGTACAACACTGAGGAAATTCGGTAGCAAAAACTTTTTCATTACAATCCCTTAGACTCTGAGGTTTATTGACCACTATAACTTCTTCCCTTTCAGCAGCCTCCAAGACATAAGTGTTATAAATATAATTGGCATCAAATGGAGGATCTTGCCTCATAACTATCATGTCTAGATCTGATAAACGCATTTCAGAAGTATCTGAAAGTTCAAACCAGTTCTCAGAATCATCTCTTACTTTTATTTCTTGGGTTAAAGCGTAAGCACCATCCTCTCTTAAAAATAGAGAGCTAGGTTCCATGTAGATAAGATCGTGTTTTCTAGATTGAGCTTCTATAAGAATAGATAAAGTGCTGTCCTTTTTAAAATTTATGGAACCAATAGGATCCATCACTACACCAAATTTCATATAACTCCCGTAAACATACTAATCTTACTTTAACCCGAACTAAAACTCTTTACACATTGTCCTAATCGCACTGATTGCCGATATGACAGCTGTGTCTGCTCTTAAAATTCTTTCTCCTAATTGGACTGGTAAGAAATCTTGTTCTTTAAGTAAGGCCACTTCATTGTCAGTAAAATCACCTTCTGGTCCTACAGCTATTGCCACCGATTCATCAAATTTTAAAGATGACAATTTTGTTTTTGAGTTGGGATAAAGAACGATTTTATTTTTAGCGTTGACTGTCTCAATCCATTCTTTCAATGTCTGTATTTTGTTAATCTCAGGTAACCAGTTCTCACCACATTGTTGGCAGGCATGTTTAGCTATTGATTCCCACCGTTCTTTTCTTGATTGAATTTTGTCGGGATTCAGTTTTACTACTGTTCTCTCGGTGTAAAGGGGAGAAATAGAACTGACTCCCAATTCTGTCGCTTTTTGAATTGAATGACTAAAAGGTTCTGATTTAATCAACGACTGCCCTAAATCAATCTTGATCCCCTTCCTCTCTGAAGAAGATTCAACCTTAATCAATTTAACTTTGACCAGTTTTTTTTCTAGGGAAACTATTTCAGCAATAAATGATGAACCCCTACCATCAAACAGTTCAACTAGAGAACCCTCCTTCTTCCTCAAAACTTGAGTCAAGTGATTGGAGGGCTCTTGGTCCAATGTTAGGCTCTGACTTATCTTTAACTTCTGACCAGAATATATTCTTGTATAGTTCATCATTACAGTAAAACTTGCAGCGGGTATTATTACACTGATCTTATAAAGGAAGTTATGTATGACAAACAATAAACCAGTCACTATTTATTTAATTCGACATGGAGAAGCCAATGCAGCTTGGGATGAAGACCCCGATCCAGGACTCAGCGAAAAAGGGAAACTTCAATCTGAAGAACTAAAAAAAGAACTAACTCAGGACCTTTCTTCAAGCTTCGAAGCTATATCTAGCCCGCTCTTAAGGGCACAAGAAACTGCTAAGCCCTTAAAAGAAACATTAGGGTTTGATTTAAACATTAATGATACTTTTGCAGAAATCCCTTCTCCAGGTATACCTTTATCTGAAAGGAGAAACTGGTTAAGGGGGATCTTTAATGCAAAAGTTAAAGAACTAGAAGAACCTCAGTTATTCTGGAGGAATTCTATTATTGAATCGTTAAAAGTACTTCAAAAGGATACGATTATCTTTAGTCACTTCATGGTTATAAATTGTGTGGTTGGTTGGATTAAAAATTCTGAAAAATTTGTTTCTTTTCATCCTGATAATTGTTCTGTTACAAAAATTAGAAGAGAAAAAGATGAATTTGAAATTCTAAGCATCGGAAGAGATTTCACTACCACTGTTCAATAAAAAAATAAAGCTTTCTTGGTGAATTATTTTTCTTGAAAGTCGTGTACAGGTGAGTATGATTTATCTCCCATTTAATTAAAACTGTACTGACCAAAATTTAGACTCGCATGGCTCCCAAAAAAAAGAAAAAATTTAACGGCGAAGGAAAAAGACTAAGCGTTCAAGTTGCCAAGAGCATGCAAAAATACTTTAGAGAGCTGGACGGTGAGAAAGCAACCAACATTTATCACATGGTTCTTAAAGAGGTAGAACAACCATTGTTAGAAACTGTTATGAAAGAGTGCAATGGTAATCAAACTTTAGCTAGCCAAGTTCTCGGTCTAAACAGAGGGACGCTGCGTACCAAATTAAAAGATTACAATTTAATTTAGGCATATCAGTCTAAATGGCAGAAACTACTGCACCCATACAAAGAGCCCTAATTAGTGTTTCCAACAAATCCGGATTGGTAGAATTCTGTCGATCTCTTACAGAAGAGTTCAATGTTGAAATTATTTCAACTGGCGGAACTTTAAAAGCCTTAGAAGAGGCTAGTATTAGTGCTGTAGAAATCAGCCAATTTACAAACTTTCCTGAAATGATGGATGGCCGAGTAAAAACCCTTCATCCTAAAGTGCATGGTGGAATCTTGGCTCGTAGAGAGCAGGATCAAGGAATCATGAAAGAAAATAATATTTTGGCTATAGATTTAGTGGTAGTAAATCTCTACCCATTTAAGGAAACCATTTCCAAACCAGATGTTTCTCTAGAAGAAGCAATCGAAAATATAGATATAGGTGGACCCAGCATGGTTCGATCAGCAGCGAAAAATAATAAATACGTAGGAGTAGTCGTAGAACCAGAAGACTACCCACTTATCCTTAAAGAGATGAAGAGTAATAGAGGTTCTCTTTCTCAAGAGATGCGGAGCTCTTTAGCCACTAAAGCATTCAATCATACTGCCAATTACGATACAGTGATTTCAGGTTATTTATCTTCACTAACTGAACAGGACTTTCCTAATCGTATTTTTGCTAAATTTCAAAAGAAAGAAGTTATGCGATATGGGGAAAACCCACATCAGAAAGCAGCCTTTTATGTTGATGAGACCAAACAAGGTAATGGTTTAGGTAACGCCATCCAGCTTCAAGGTAAGCAACTTTCATATAACAATATTGCAGATACCGATGCTGCCCTTGAATGTGTTAAGAGTTTTGAAGAACCGACTTGTGTAATTATTAAACATGCCAATCCGTGTGGTGTGGCCACTGATGTTGATATTACCGAAGCCTATAAAAAAGCTTTCGATGCTGATTCAACATCAGCTTTTGGAGGGATCATTGCATTAAATCGAAAGTTGGAAGAAAAAACTGCCCAGCAAATAATTGATAATCAATTTGTTGAAGTGATTATTGCTCCGGGAGTTTCCTCTTCAGCTCAAAAAATTCTAAACACTAAAGAAAATATAAGAGTCCTAGAAATGGAAAGTATGGATAAGCTTTCATCTGGTTTTAAGTTTCTAAGTGTGACTGATGGGCTTCTGATTCAAGAAATAGATAATGGCTCTATCTCAGCTAAAGATTTAAAAATAGTATCCTCTCGAGAACCGACTGAGGAGGAAGTTCAAGATTGTTTGTTTGCTTGGAAGGTTTGTAAGTTTGTAAAATCTAATGCCATTGTTTATGCAAAAAATAATCAAACCGTGGGTGTAGGAGCAGGACAAATGAGCCGCATAGATAGCGCTCAAATAGCAGCTTCGAAAGCAGAAGAAAGTGGATTTAAAACTAAAGGGTGTGCAATGGCTTCCGATGCCTTTTTCCCATTCAGAGATGGAATTGATGTGGCAGCATCCATGGGTATAAGTTCAATTATTCAACCAGGAGGATCTATCAGAGATGATGAAATCATTGAAGCAGCCAATGAAGCTAATATGGCAATGATTTTTACTGGGATGAGGCATTTTCGTCACTAACCATGAAGGTCTTAATTGTCGGCAGTGGAGGAAGAGAACACGCACTGGCATGGAAAGCAAAGCTCAGTCAATTAGTTGATGGCGTTTACGTAGCTCCCGGTAACGGAGGTACAGCAAATGAAGCTGGTGTTACCAATGTGGAAATTGCAGCTGACGATATAGATGGACTTACAAATTTTGCTCAAGTTAATGAAATAGATCTAACTATCGTAGGTCCTGAGGTTCCACTTGTAGAAGGCATAACCGATAAATTTGAATCGCTAAATCTAAATTGCTTTGGTCCTTCTAAGAAGGCTGCTCAGTTAGAAGGGTCAAAAGAATTTATGAAAGATTTCCTGACAAGACATGAAATACCAACGGCAATCTACGAATCCTTTACTGATCTAGAAACAGCTTTAGAATATTTAAAAAATTCATCAATCCCCATTGTTATCAAAGCCGATGGGCTAGCAGCAGGAAAAGGCGTAACGGTGGCACAAAGTTATAGCGAGGCAGAAAAGGCCATTAGGGCTTGTCTCGAAAATAATACCTTTGGTGATGCGGGCAATAAAGTAGTAGTTGAAGAATTTCTCGAAGGCGAGGAAGCAAGCTTTATAGTTTTGACCGACGGGAAGACTGTTCTTCCTTTAGCTTCTTCTCAGGATCATAAGACCAGAGACAATGAAGATAAGGGCCCAAACACAGGGGGTATGGGAGCTTACTCACCAGCTCCTGTTGTAACAAATGAAATGCATGAAAAGATCATGCGTGAAGTCATAACCCCGACCATTGAGGGTCTGACTAAGGAAGGAATAAATTATTGTGGTTTTCTTTATGCAGGAGTAATGATAGATAACCAGCAGAACATAAAGGTGTTGGAATTTAACTGCCGGTTCGGAGATCCAGAAACACAACCAATTTTAATGAGATTGGAATCTGATCTTGTTGAGCTATGTTTCCAAGCGAGCAAAAGAGAATTACAACAAATAGAACTGCAATGGAATCCGAAAGTTTCTCTGGGTGTAGTTATGGCTGCCGGTGGGTATCCTTATGAATACGAAAAAGGAAATACCATTGAAGGCCTGCCTCTTGAGACTGCAAACCTTAAGGTATTCCATGCTGGTACGAAGGCTAAGAACGATCTCATAGAAACTAATGGAGGGAGAGTGCTCTGTGTAACTGCGTTAGGAAAAAACACTACAGAAGCACAACTTAATGCTTATAATTGCGTCGAACAAATTAAGTGGAAGGATTGTTTTTACAGAACAGATATAGGTTACCGGGCTATAGAGAGAGAATCATGAAGAGTTTTTTAGATGACTTAATTATTGAATTAGATAAAGGAATCAAATCGTCTTTCTCAAATGTACAGGAACATCAAAGGAATTACCCAGCTGAATCCACGCAAGAAGTTGAACTCAATGAATTTGAAAAAAATCACTCTGCTGGCCTAATGAGAGTTAATCATTCAGGAGAGGTATGTGCTCAGGCCCTCTACCTTGGTCAAAGTTTAACAGCTGAATTTAAAGAAACTCGGGATCAAATGAAGCAGGCAGCTGAGGAAGAGATGGACCACCTAGCCTGGTGTAATAGACGCCTTGATGAATTAGGGGACAGTCCTAGTGTTCTCAACCCTTTTTGGTACTTTATGTCATTCTCAATAGGTGCGCTAACTGGCCTTGCTGGAGATAAATGGAGTTTAGGTTTTGTGGAAGAGACAGAAAAACAGGTGGTGAGTCATTTAGATTCTCATCTTGATAAGGTCTCAGACAAAGACATCAAAACAAAAACCGTCATAAGAAAAATGCGAGAAGATGAAGATAGTCATGCAAAACAAGCAAAAGAATCTGGAGCAAGTGAATTACCAGATGAAGTTAAAACTGGAATGTCTTGGATAGCTAGAGTAATGACATCTACAAGCTATTACATCTAATTGTGAAATTTAAATTAAATTTATTGCTAAATTGTTTTACATAAGTATAGTGCGTCTCGCAGTATCACTGCATTCGTTTAATTAGGAAAAAATATATGAATTTGTACGTAGGAAATCTTCCGTGGAGTTGCACGGAGGAAGAGCTGGAAGCTCATTTTTCACAAGCCGGTCCTGTTAAGGCCGTTAGAATAATTACTGAAGGTAGATCAGGCCGCTCAAAAGGGTTTGGTTTCGTCGAAATGGAATCCTCTGATGGAGGACAATCCGCAATAGACACTCTTAACGGTAAAGATTTCGGTGGAAGAGAGCTAAGAGTGGATACGGCTACTGAAAGAAGTTAATAAATCTTCTTTTACGGATTAAAGTCTCACTCCTCTTCGATCACAACAGCAGTCCCTAGAACCAATAACTCAGCGGCTCCTTGTGAGATCACTGATGTGGTTGTAGAAACGCTTATTATGGCATTGGCTCCAAGTTGCTCTGCATCTTGGACCATGCGATCTATGGCCTGCTCCCTACTCTCTGCCATAAGTTTTGTATATTCCTGAATTTCTCCTCCAACAATATTCTTGAATACAGCCAGAATATCTTTACCGATATGCCTTGCTCTTATTGTGTTGCCTTTTACTAAACCTAAGGTCTTAACTATTTTTTTTCCTGGTATATCAGGACTCGATACAACTAACATATCTATATCTCCACATCTTTATAGGGATCATCCTTAGATTCTTTATAGCGTTGCCTGATTGCTGAAACAAGTAAAATTAATATTCCTATCCAAAGAACTAAAATTGATATTGTGAACACTAAAGACTCTGATTCGAGAATCCCTCTATAGATCCCAAATGCTGTTAAAAGCAGCCAGCCACTGATCAGGGCAACAATTCCTAAATTTTTCACACTTGAGATTATCTAGATAAAAAAGAGATTCTTCAACTCTTTACCAGGGTCTTCTGCTCTCATAAATACCTCACCAACCAGGAATGCGTTAACACCTGATGACATTATTTTTTTAACGTCTTTAGAAGATTTGATACCACTTTCTGACACAGTAAGAATTTCTTTAGGTATTTCTTCAACCAATCTTTCAGTTGTTTCTAAATTAACTTCGAATGTTTCAAGATCCCGGTTATTTATTCCGATCAAGTTAGGCCTGATTTCTAAGGCTCTTTCTACCTCCTCTTCATCATGAACTTCAACTAAAACTTCGAGATTAAGATCTGAAGCTAAGTGACTAAACTCTTGAAGTTGATTTTTTGATAAAGCAGCTACAATTAATAATATGCAATCTGCCCCTTTGAGCAGACTCTCATAAATCTGATATTCATCCACAATAAAATCTTTTCTTAATACAGGTAGATCAACAGCCTCTTTTACTAATGAGATATGCTCTAAAGAACCTTTAAAAAAAGGTTCATCCGTTAGGACACTTAAACAAGCAGCCTCAGCTTCAAGATATTGCTTAGCTAACTCTGAGGGGTCATAGTTTTCTCTTATAAGTCCTTGGCTTGGAGAAGCTTTCTTCATTTCAGCTATAACTGCTACCCTATGAGATTCTATTGAGGCCTTCAGAGATTTTATAAAACTTTCTTTAGATAAAAAATTTTCAGATGAGGTAGAAGTCTCAATTAATGGAAACCTCTTTTTTTTCTCTTCAACAGAAGCCTTTGTGACTTTTAATATCTCATTTAAGTAAGTGTTTTTCATTTATCCTTTTTTAAAGACTTACTGTATTCAACAAGTTCCTCAAGTTTTTCTATACCACTCCCTTCACTAATGCTTTGTAAAGACATATCAATTCCCTCTTTCAAAGTTCCAGCTAAACCCGCTACATAAAGAGCTGCTCCAGAAGTCATGGCTACCATTTGGGCTGCTGCCTGATTTTCTCCTCTTAAAGCTTCCTTAGCAATCCGTAAGCTTTCTTCGGGTGAGTCTGCAGTGAGATTTTCAATCGGTAATATCTTTAGTTCAAAATCATCAGGTGAAATGGAATATTCTTTAATTTCTCCATTTCGTAACTCTGCTACATAGGTTGAGGTGGCGGAACTAAATTCATCTAGACCATCTTCTGAATGTAAAACCAATACATTCTCGCTGCCCAGTCCTTTCAATACTTCGGCTAAGGGCCTAACCCATTTATAGTCAAAAACTCCCAACACTTGATTTAAAGCTCCAGCAGGATTCGTCAGTGGGCCTAATAGGTTAAATATAGTTTTTATTCCAAGCTCTTTTCTGGGGCCAATTGCATATTTCATTGCGCTATGGTGAGCAGGTGCAAACATAAATCCTAAACCCACATTTTCAATGCAATCCTTTACTTGTTCAGGATTAAGATCTAAAGATACTCCAGCAACTTCTAAAAGATCTGCACTGCCACTCTTTCTGGTAGCACTACGATTTCCATGTTTTGCAACTTTTGCTCCACAAGAACTCGCTACAAATGCTGCCGTTGTTGATACATTAAAAATACCTGATCCTACACCACCAGTTCCACAAGTATCTACAAGATGCTTTGTGTTAACAGATACTTTTGTTGATAGTGATCGCATGACTTCTGCAGATCCAATGACCTCTTCTATAGATTCTCCTTTAGAACTTAGAGAAAATAAGAAAGTTTTTATCTGATCTTCCGAGACTGATCCCGTTAAAATTTGATTCATAACTAAAGAAATCTCTTCTCTAGACAAGTCTTGTCCAGAATTAATTTTTCTTATACTTTCTTCAATTTCCATAAATAATTAGTAATTTAAAAAGTTTTTTAATATTTCCATTCCTTGCTCAGTTGCAATTGATTCAGGATGAAATTGCAGACCAAATAATGGCAACTTTTCATGCTGAATTGCCATTATCGTTTTATTTTCTGTCCAAGCTCTGATAAGAAATTCTTTTTCTAGAGTATTTTCTTCAATTATTAATGAATGATATCTCGTGGCTTTAAACGGACTTTCTAAACCTTTAAATAAACCTGATCCATCATGGATTATTTCTGATAGCTTTCCATGCATAATTTCATCTGCCCTAATTATATTTGCTCCAAAAGCAGCTCCTAAGCACTGATGACCTAAACAGACTCCCAAAATTGGAAGTTTATCCTTAAATTTTTTTATTAGCTCGACGGAAATTCCAGCTTCTTTTGGTGTGCAAGGCCCTGGAGAGATAACTATATATTCAGGGCTCTTTTTCTCTATATCATCTAAAGAAATTAAATCATTACGATGCACTTCAACTTCTTGTCCTAGTTGATTGAAATATTGAACCAAGTTATAAGTGAAAGAGTCGTAGTTATCTATCATTAATAACATAAGCTAACCTTTTAACTTTTGCTGAACCATTTCAACGGCTTTGAAAATTGCTCTACCTTTATTTAAGGACTCTTTCCACTCTAGTTCAGGATCTGAATCTGCAACGAAACCTCCTCCTGCTTGAATATATAAAACTTCATCTTTAATTATTGCTGTCCTAATTGTTATTGCCATATCCATATTTCCTTGCCAAGAGAAATAACCAATTGCACCGCCATAGATACCTCTTTTAACTGGTTCAAATTCATTTATTATCTCCATTGCTCTTATTTTAGGCGCACCAGATAAGGTTCCTGCAGGAAAGGTTGCCCTGAAAACATCCATCGCCTTTAATCCTTTTCTTAACTTAGCTCTAACGTTGGAAACCATGTGCATTACATGACTATATCTTTCTACGCTAAACTTCTGCGTTACTTCAACAGTACCTGCTTCAGCAATCCTGCCAATATCATTTCTTCCTAAATCAATTAGCATAAGATGCTCAGCAATTTCTTTTGGGTCATTAACCAAATCCTTTTCCATTGCTACATCATCCTCCTCATCCTTTCCTCTTCTTCTAGTCCCAGCAAGAGGTCTAACTGTTACTTCTCCGTCTTCTAGTCTTGCTAGGATTTCAGGCGATGATCCCACTATGTGAAAGTCTTCAAGATTTAAAAAATATAGATACGGAGAAGGGTTTAGATGTCGGATGGAGCGATAAAGTTCAACAGGGTCTGAAGTGAAAGGAACAGACATCCTCTGAGAGCAAACGACCTGCATGACATCTCCTGCTTTTATATACTCCTTTATCTTCTCAACTGATTCTTTAAACTCCTTTTCACCGAATCCTGAAACAAAATCTTTCTCTGTTACTGGACTTTTTATCTCTTCTGAATTGTTCTGGGTTAAAGGAGTCAGTAATTTATCTGATAGTTCTTTAAGTCTTTCTTTGGCTGTAGAAATATCTGCTTCCGATTCACTTTTAGACAAAACGATGAGATGCAATTTATTATTAAGATTATCAAAGACAGCGACCTCCTCTGAAAGCATAAAAAGAGCATCGGGAGTGCCTAAAGGGTCTGGGAGATTTGATTGGGACAATCTAGGTTCAATATATCTAATACAGTCATAACCAAGATACCCGACTAACCCACCAGTGAATCCTGGCAGTTCCTCATTAACTTTTACTTTAATATTTTCTTGGTATTCCTCTAAAAACTTTAAAGGATCTTCCGAAGTTAACTCTTCTATGATCTTGCCATCTTCCCAGATTTGGATTTCATTATTGAATATCTTAATCACTGTTGAGGCAGGAAGTCCGATTAGAGAATATCTAGCCCACTTCTCCCCTCCTTCAACAGACTCAAATAAATATGAATAAGGTTGGTTTCCTAGCTTCTTGAAAACACTCAAAGGTGTTTCCATGTCTGCTAAGATCTCAACAGAAATAGGAATTCTTTGCTGGGACATGAATTTGTGTTTTAAGAGTTAGTTTAATGATTGACGCATTTTGGAAATGACATCTTGATAACTCTTCTCTCCGAATATTCCGGAACCAGAAACAAATGTATCTGCTCCTGCATTAGCAACTTCAGCAATATTATCCAATTTAATACCCCCATCAACCTCTAATCTAATGTTTAACTTTTTCTGATCTATGGTCTTTCTCAGGACTGAAATTTTATCCAATACTGAAGGAATAAAATCCTGTCCCCCAAAACCTGGGTTAACAGACATAAGTAAAACCATGTCTAACCTATCCCAACAACTATCTAGTAAATCTAAAGAGGTTTCTGGATTTAGTACTAAGCCAGTTTTACAACCAAAGCTTTTAACTAATTCTAGAGATCTATCAACATGATCAGATGCTTCAGGATGAAAAGTTATGAAGGTAGCTCCCGCTTTGGCAAAATCTTCAATAAGACTATCAACAGGTTTTACCATCAAATGAACATCTATAGGAGCAGTAACTCCGTAATTCCTTAAAGCCTTACAAACCATGGGGCCAATAGTCAAATTAGGGACATAGTGATTGTCCATCACATCAAAATGTACCCAGTCTGCACCAGCTTTTAGAACCGCATCAACTTCTTCTCCTAGCCGAGCAAAATCAGCTGAAAGTATTGATGGGGCTATGATATCTTCTTGTTTTGCCATCTCGTTTATCTCAAGGGCGGCAAAGTTTACTCTTCCAATAAGTAAGCGTCTAATTTTTCTAAGTCTTCTATTGTATTTATATTAACTAGATAACCTCCATAAACCTCTGCTGACACTTGTCCCTTCTCACTTGCAGGTAAAAGAATTTCCTGCCATAAATCATACTTACCTGTCTTCGCGCCTATAAATAACTGAGGGTCAATTAAAGCCAGTCCAGAAAAAGTAAGACTTCTTCCTTTACCTGAAGAATTAACCTTACCTTTATCTAAAAACATATCCCCCTCAGGATTCTCTAGTGGATTTTCTATCAAGATTAAATGCGCTAAAGAGCCCTCATTTAATGACAAATTTGACAAATCAAAGTCTGTCCAAACATCTCCGCTGATGACTATAAAAGGCTCGTTTCCAATAGAACTTAAAGCATTGCCTATACCTCCGCCTGTACCTAAAAGCTCTTTTTCGTAAAAGTACTCTATATTTATGCCCCACTTAGAACCATCGCCCAAGAAATTTTCAATTTGCTCTCCTTCATGAAATAAATTAATAATTAGATGATCTATCCCCAATGACTTCAGTTTTTCAACATGCCATGAGAGCAAAGGCTTTCCTCCAATATCTATAAGGCATTTTGGTTTACTTGCAGTATGCGGTAAAAGCCTTCTTCCTAATCCTGCAGCCAATAAAAAGACTTTCATAAATTTTCCTTGAGTGTTCGTGTTAACAAAGGAGCTACCTTTTCTTTTAGATAGTTAGAAACTTCATTAAGTTCTTCGTATTTAATCGAGGTTTCTATCACAAATTTTAGAGTTTTATGTAAGTCCGGCAATCTAAAAGATTTACCATCCCTTAAATGGAGTCTCGATAGTGTTCCTAAAATTCTTAATTGTCTTTGAAGACCAGTTAAATCAAATGATTTCTTTGGGTTTTTAATGGCACTTACCTGCGTAAGCCCAAGTTCATTGGATCTACTTAAGTACTCTTCCAATAAAGCATTTAATTCCTCATCCTTTATTTCCAAGTAAAGATCTTTGAATAGAGCTGCTGGATCAAGAAATATAGGACCATAGACAGCATCTTGGAAATCTAATACACCTGCATTACCATCTTGGAGAATCATAAGATTTCTACTTTCAAAATCAAAATGGCACATGACTTTTGGTTGCTCTTTTAGGTCCTGAACAACAACCTTATAGAGATTAGAAAATAAGTCTGTTTCCTCTCTTCCAAGCTCTAAACCCAGTAAGTCTTTCAGAAACCAATCTTCAAATAAAAGCATTTGGTTTCGTAAGTCTATCTCTTCAAGTACAGGAATTTTTTCATCTTTTTGACAAAGCTGAATATTAATCATCTCATCGATAGCCGCTGAAAAAAGATGATGATAATTTTTCTTATTTAGTTTGAACTGATAGGAATCATCTCCAAAGTCTTCAACCAGCATCCAACCACTTTCTAAATCAAAATAGAAAACTTCCGGTACTGTTACACCATTATTTCGGAAAAAATTTGATAAAAAAATAAATTGCTCATTGAGCTCTGTTTCAGGAGGAGAAAAGACGCCTATCAGGCTATTCCCTTTTCCTTTGAGTCTAAAATACTCTCGGGTACTTGCTTCTTGTCTAAGGGCCTCGATTTCAAACATTTCAGGTTTACCAGAACCTTTCAATTTTTCATTCGACCATTCAAGTAGCCCTTCTTTTAATAAAGACATCAACTCTTTCTCAGATTAATTTATTTTAGCTCTTGATTATAACCAAGTCTTAGTTAGTTAAAGAAATAAGCCCCTGAACCTTTCCTTGTCTTTATAATCTAACGACATCTATGGTTTTTCGAAGAAAATTCTTATTAATTCCTCTGAGTTTCGTTGTTTTATTGATTTCAATAGAAACCATTCATGGTTCTGAAAGAGAAGAAATCAAGATCAAAACTATCGAGGCTGAGACTATTTCCAATGATAAAGATGGAAATTTGATCTTGGAAGGAAACGTTATCATTAACACAAACCTACTTTCCTTTTCTTCTTCGAGTGCTCTATTGAATGAATCAGAGGGATTGTTGGAATTAGTTGGTGATGTTGAAGTAATTTCAGATAACTTCGAAGTAAATTCATCTGAAATGAAAGCAAATTTAAATCTACAAACTTTTTTAGCTAAGTCCACTGAAATTTATCATGAAAATTCTAATTTTGGTTCGACGGAAGAGTTTGTTATTAGGACATCAGGAGATGTAGAACTGATTAATACTTCAGTGACTAGCTGTTCAAAAGAAGATCCGGCCTGGACTATATCCACAAAGAGCATCACCTATTTAGATGGATCAAAAAATGTGGTGATAAGAGGTATTAAATTAAAATTAAAAAAAATTCCTATTTTCTATTTCCCCTATGTAAGAACTGCTTTAAGTAATGAGAGTATGTCTGGTTTCTTAACGCCAGGATTAAATCAAACTCGTAATGGAGTTGATATCTCGTTGCCTTATTACTTCAATTTAGCTGAAAATTATGACCTGGTTTTAACTCCAAGACATATCTCTTCAAGAGGGTCTGGCTTGGCCTCAAATTTCCGCTATTTAAACACTAAATTTACTGGGGAGATTAATGTCTCAGGATTATCGGGGGATAAAAGATATAAGAAAGAGACCGGTATAGAGGATTCTAGATGGAATGTATCTTGGCAGAATAAGTCTGTCTTGAGTAAAAACTTGTATTCAAATATAGATTTTCAATCTACGAGTGATGAATATTTCTTTAGAGATATAGGAAATGATCAGTTTGGTGAAACCAGAACAAGCTATTTACCTAGAAAATTCAGTTTAACTTGGAAGAATCCTTTTTTAAAAATTAATCTAGGAATAAGTAGATATCAAATACTGAACCCTTTCTCTTATGAGGAATATAAGTCTAAACCAGATTTAACTATCCAAACCTATGTATCAAGAAAAGACCTGTCTTTTTCTATTTTTGCTAATAAAAGTAAGTTTGAATTAGACCGCATTAATCCTCTTAGAAGCTCTTATGAAGAAGTTGATCGTTTATTTCTATCCCCCAGAATAACCTTTAGAAAAAACCTTCCCAGCTCCACCTTTTTATTTTCAACTGGAGCAACTTATATAAAACATAACTTTGATTCTTTGCAAGAAAGTAAATCCTCCCCATGGGTTGAGATGAAATACAGTGTCTTCTTAGATAAAGTAAATAACATTCAGGTTGCGAGCCTAATCCCAGTAATAAAATACGTGTTTGTTGAGGACAACTACAAGAACCAGACTAATCTAATTGATTCACGAATAATCTCTTTGGATTATTCAACTATATTTCAAAGAGGCAGGTTTGTGGGACTGGACAGATTTTCAGAAAATAACAAGATTATTGTCGGGCTTGAGAGGGTTTCAAGTTCATTAGCTAAAGATTCCTTTAACTCTGTATCACTAGGGAAAGCCTTTTACCTTAAGGATAGAACATATTATGAAGATTCTTCAACTATTAGAAACTCTTCTCCCTTGGTAGCTGAATTTAAAACAAAATTAAGAGGTAATATTTGGTCTAAGAGTTTATTTGAATGGGATAATGAATCCAAGAAACTAAATCTAGCTAGTTTTGGTTTTTCGTATCAAAAAAATGACCTTAAAAGAATCGAATTTAGGTCAATTTATAGAAGACAAGATCCAAATAAAGCTTATATCCCGTGGGTTGATAAAGATATGAAAACTAATCACAGTGAATTAGTTACACAATGGCCCTTATCTAAATCTATAAATGTATTTGCTAGATGGCAAAAAGATCATGAAAGTAATAAGTCCAACGATATTTTATTTGGTTTTGAGTATTCTAATTGCTGCCTGAAATGGGGCTTAATGAACAGAAAGTGGATAGAAGAAGACTATTTTTCATGGAAAAATAATTACACTTCTTCTTTTCAAGCACTTTCTGAAGGACTCGATCCATCCATAGAAAGAAGCAGAACTTATGTTTTTTTTGAACTGAAGAACATAGGAAGATTAGGTAAGGAAATATCTAAAGCTTTATCTTCAACTAAATTAGAATAATTGCATCGAGATGTAACTAAGAAGACAATAACACCTTATTAATAGTATGAAGAATAAGTATCAGAAAAAATTCACCCTATCCTTAACAATTGGATTGTTTCTTTGTCTTTTCTATGTTGAAAAAATAGAAGCAAAAATTGAACTTTTAGATCGGGTAGTGGCTGTGGTTGATTCCGGTGTAGTAATGGAATCACAACTTAACCAAAGGGTACAAGATATTATTGGCAGGCTAAGGAGTGATGGTATTGAATTGCCTCCTAAAGAAGTATTGGAAGAACAAATTCTAGAGAGGTTAATCATAGAAGAAATCCAACTTCAGATTGGAGATCAGGCTGGGGTAAAAATAAGTGATGCAGAATTAAACCGTGCTCTTTCAATGATTGCTTCAGAAAATTCTATGAATTTAGAACAGTTCAAAGAGAGTCTAGATGCTAACAATGACTCTTACGTTAAGTTACGTGATCAGGTAAGAAAAGAACTAATCATCCAAAGAGTCCAGAGAGGTAAAGTTGGTGCAAACATTGAGATTTCTGAACAAGAAATTGAGAACTTTCTCAATTCCGAAGAGGGAAGATCAAAGCTTGCGGAACAATATAATGTACAACAAATTCTTCTTTCTCTAAGCAGTTCAGCCCCTGAAAACGAAGTTAATTTAGTTAAAGAAAAAGGAGCTGATCTAATTGAGAGATACAAAGAAGGGGAAAGTTTTGAAAAATTAGCAGCCACCTATTCTTCAGATCAAAATGCCTTAGAAGGTGGAAGTCTGGGCTGGAGAAAATCTTCTGAATTACCCTCATTATTTTCGAATGTTGTTGTCAAAATGAAGGTAGGAGAAATATCTGAGTTAATTAGAAGTGGAGCGGGGTTTCATATTATTAGATTATCAGAGAAAAGAGGTGATGTAGTTAAATTTGAAGACCAAACATTGGTCAGGCATATTTTGATACAAAGTTCTGAAATTAGATCTGAGAATCAAACCAAAGAACTAATTAATGAGATACATCAGGAACTTATTGATGGAGAAGATTTCAAACAACTTGCCAGGCAGCACTCAGAAGATCCAGGTTCAAAAATGGAAGGAGGTGAACTAGGTTGGAGCTCACCGGATTCATTTGATCCAGCTTTTGAAGCCGTTATGAATTCAGTAGACATAGGAGAAATGTCTAAACCCTTCCAGTCAAGTTTCGGCTGGCATATCTTAGAAGTTCTTGATAGAAGAAATGAAGATATCAGTGATGATGTAAGGAAAAATAGAGCCTATTCCATTATCTTTAATAGAAAGTTTGAACAAGAGCTTCAAAGGACTTTAATAGAATTAAGATCAGAATCCTACGTAGATATTAAATTAAACACATGATTAAACTGGCTGTCTCGCCAGGAGATCCAGCTGGTATAGGCCCTGATATTTGCATCAAGGCATTTGGACTGAATAAAGACTTAGATTTTTCCCCTGTCGTATTTGGAGACATAAACCTTTTCAAGGAAAGAGCTCAAAATTTAGAAGTAGATATTAAAATTCAAGAATATAAGGGTCAAACAGATCTAGATGGTAAAAGTTTTTGGATTTTGCCCTACCCTCTTGATCTAAAAGTAGAGCCAGGAGAACCTAATCCTAATTATGGCGGTTACCTCATAAAAGTCTTGGAAGATGCAACAAATTTAACTTTAAAAAATGAATTTGATGCCTTAGTAACTGGACCTTTAAATAAAGAATTGATTAATAAAGCTGGGATAAGTTTCTTTGGCCATACTGAAGTTCTGGCTGATCTTTCAAATACTCCTAAAGTTGTAATGATGTTGACTTGCGATAACCTGAAAGTAGCTTTAGCAACAACTCATGTACCTTTAAGAGAAGTACCAAAACTGATTACACATGAACACCTATGTGAGTGCTTAACTATTTTAAATAATGACCTTAAGCTTAAGTGGGGCTATACCAATCCTTGTATTAAGGTTTTGGGATTAAACCCCCATGCCGGAGATGGTGGATATCTAGGCAAGGAGGATCAAGAAATAATAGCTCCAGCAATTGAATGCCTTAAAGCAAAAGGGTTAAATCTTATCGGGCCAGTTTCTGCTGACACAGCCTTTGTAGGAAAAAACTCAGAACATATAGATGCTTACCTTGCTATGTATCATGATCAAGGCCTTCCTGTTTTAAAAACTTCAGGTTTTGGTAATTCGGTTAATGTTACTTTGGGATTACCATTCATTAGAACTTCAGTTGATCATGGTACTGCGTATGACATGGCTGGAAAAAAAGATGTAGATGAGAACAGTCTGCTTGAAGCCGCATATTTAGCTTTTAACTTAGCAACCCAAAACTAGAGTGATAAGAGCAAAAAAAAGTTTAGGCCAGAACTTTTTGACGGATGAGATAATCATTAACCGTTTATTGGAAACTGTAAGCCCCAAAAAGCAAGACAATTTTTTTGAGGTAGGATCAGGTCGAGGTGAAATCACAAGAAAGATAACACCAATTGTCAGAAGAATAGATGCTGTAGAAATAGACAAAGATCTAATCCGAAACTTAAAAAGACTAGAATCTGAGTTTACTAACTTAACGATTCACAAAAATAGTGTTTTAAATATGCACTTAGGGGAACTTTCTGAAGAAGAGTTAAAGTTCCGCGTCATAGGTAATTTACCTTACAACTTATCCTCCAAGATTATGCTTTGGACTTTTAGTAATAGTGAGCATATTTTAGACATTCACTACATGTTTCAAAAAGAATTTGGAGAAAGGCTGGTTTCTATTCCTGGAAAGAAATCCTACGGACGACTGAGTGTCATAACCCAGTACCTGTTTGAATGCGAAGCTTTATTTAAAATTTTACCTGAAAGTTTTTCTCCTAAACCTGCAGTTGATAGCATTTTTATAAAATTTCTACCAAAAGCTCAAAAAAATATAAACTCTGCCGAAGCCAAACAACTTCAAGAATTTACAAAACTAGTATTTTCTAAACGAAGAAAAAAAATATCTACTTCTTGTAAAAATATTATGAGTTCAAACCAATTTATTGATTTAGGAATTAATCCAGATAGTCGACCTGAGTCATTGGAGTTGAGTGAGTTTTTAAAAATTATTAAGTATTTATCAGAAACAGGTAATGGCTAACTACGCAATAGGCGATGTGCAAGGCTGTTTCCTTGAACTAAAAGGACTTTTAGATCTAATTAATTTTGACCCCAGTCATGACAGGCTTTGGTTCGTAGGCGATCTTATTAACAGGGGACCTGATTCACTACGAACAATTGAATTTATTTATGAAATAAAAGACTCTTGCCACGTAGTTCTAGGTAATCACGATATGCACTTCTTAGCAATTGCTGATGGTCTAAGGAAGCCCTTTAAAAAAGACACTCTTAATGAATTACTGGAATCAAAGAACCTGAATCAATATAAAAAATGGCTCAAAGGCCAAAGCCTACTCTATTACGAAGATATACAATGCCAAGAAGGAAATAAAACTTATTTAATGAGTCACGCTGGCATCCCTCCACACTGGTCTTGGCAAGAAGCATTAGAAGCTGCTAATGAAATAAAAGAAGCTTTAAATGATGAAAATCTTTATAGCGAATATTTAATGAATATTTATGGAAACCTGCCAAATCAGACCCATCCGGGTTTAAACAGAATAGAACGAATGAGATTGAATACTAATTACTTAACAAGAATGCGATTTTGTAAAATTGATGGGGAGTTGGAACTTGATACCAAGGGTATCTCCTCTAATGAACCTGAGGGGTTTAAGGCTTGGTTTAAACACCCTTTAAAAATTGAAAGAGAAAACCTTCATTTAATTTTTGGTCACTGGGCAGCTTTAGGTGGTAAAACAGATAATGAAAAGATTACTGCTATAGATACAGGTTGTGTGTGGGGATATAAATTATCTGCATATAGATTGGAAGATAGTAAAGTCTTTAGTTATGATCGAATAACTAAATAAAATGGAAATATATCTTGTTGGTGGTGCTGTAAGAGATACTCTTCTGGGTATTACAGTTAAAGAAAAAGATTGGGTAGTGGTAGGCGCTACTAAAGAGGATTTGACTGAACTCGGATATAAGCAAGTTGGTTCAAATTTCCCTGTTTTCCTTCATCCAGAAACAAAAGAAGAATATGCGCTGGCAAGAACTGAGAGGAAGTCAGGTATAGGACACAAAGGGTTTTCTTTTGATACTAAACCTGATGTTACTCTGGAAGAGGACTTAAGAAGAAGGGATTTAACAATCAATGCAATGGCTCAATCAGAAGATGGAAGTCTTATAGATCCTTTTAATGGCCAAACAGACCTAGAAAACAAGATCTTAAAACAGGTATCTGATGCTTTTCAGGAGGATCCTCTAAGAGTTTTTAGGGTAGCTCGATTTGCTGCCAAATTAAATCACCTGGGGTTCTCAATTGATGGAAAAACCATGAATACAATGAATAAACTGTCTCTTTCCGGTGAGCTAGAAACTCTTCCAAAAGAAAGAATCTGGCAAGAAACTCATAAGGCATTACAAGAAAAGAGCCCAGCTGAATACTTTAGAGTTCTTATTGAATCCAAAGCTACATTAGGGTTAAAAAATATAGAGAAGATTGATCTAAATATGTTTGCGTTAATTGCATCAAAAATTTCTAATCCCAAGTTAAGATGGGCCTCTTTGGCCTCCAGCCCTGAATGCAGTTTGAATGACTTAAACGATACTTTTGGAGTGCCTAAAAAAATACAAGAGTTAAGCCAAATTTATAAAAAATTGGTTGAATTTACTGCTGAACACGACTCTGGTGCTGAAAACCATGAGGTATTGGCATTGATTGAGGATGTAGATGCATTAAGAAGAAATAAACGTTTCAACAAAGCCGTAAAAATCTTAGGGGCTGGTAAAGTAACCGGTTCCTTTAGGGGTAAAGTACTTCCCTGGCAAGAAATGTCTAAAAAATTAATAGAAGTAAAGCCTTCTTCTTCAGAATTAACAGGTACGGAGATTATTGAAGACTTAAGGAAGCAAAGATTAAAAATTATTGAAGTTGAATTACATAAGCATGGATAAGGAAAAAGTTGTTCTAATAACTGGAGGAGCTAAGCGCATAGGCTCCTACATAGCTAGATACTTCCATGCAAAGGGCTTTAACATAATTCTACACTTTAACAGTTCAGCTAAAGAGGCAGACCAACTTAAATCTGATCTGTTGTCTATTAGAAAAAATTCTTGCAGAACTATACAAGCAAATTTTTCAGATGAGAGTTCCTTTAAGCAAGCATTGAAAGAAATCTTAGATAGTACAGAGAGATTAGATGTATTGATTAACAATGCTTCCGGTTTTTATCCAACACCAATTGAATCAGCTACGAAAGAACAGTGGTTAACTCTTTTGGATACAAATGCAACAGTACCTTTATTACTAATCAAGGCCTTAAGGCCCCTATTAGAAGACTCTAAAGGATGTGTAATTAATATTTCAGACTCTGAAGTGAGTTCAGGAATTCCTGAATATAGCCTTTATGCTGCTGCCAAAGCAGCTTTGGAATCCCTAACTAAGTCTCTCGCGAAGGAGCTCGCTCCTTATGTAAGAATTAATGCAATAGCCCCGGGTATTATTCTCTGGCCAGAAGAAGGTGTTTTAGATGAAGAGAAAAAAGCAGAAATAGTCAATAAAACAGCCCTAGGTAGAGATGGTGAACCAGATGATATCGCATCTGCAGCTTACCTTTTATACAGGTCCACCTATATGACTGGGCAGGTACTAAAAATAGATGGAGGAAGGTCTCCTGGATAAACTGTAAAAATTAATTTACTTTAAGTTATCTTTTAACTATCTTTTCTAATAAGCTTTAAACAAAGATATGGATTTTAAAGAAAACCAGAATATAGGGACCATGGAGGTTCTGGAAAGACATCAGTTTGACGAAAAAGCTCTAACTGATTTTATGGAGAAAAATGTACAAGATTTTGTAGGCCCTTTGTCTATTGAAGAGTTTAAAGGAGGACAATCCAACCCTACTTACCTTGTTAAAACTAAAACTCAATCTTACGTATTAAGAAGAAAGCCACCCGGAAAGTTACTTAAATCTGCACATGCTGTTGACCGAGAATATCGAGTCATCACAGCTTTAAATAATACCGATGTTCCCGTCCCAAAAACCTTTGCTTTATGCGAAGACACTGAAGTAATAGGCACAGCCTTTTATCTAATGGAATTTATGGATGGGAGAGTGCTTTGGGACGCTTCTATGGAGGACTCTAATACTGAAGAAGCATTAGGAGTTTACTCTTCGATGAACAATACCTTAGCTAAACTCCACTCTGTGGATCCTATTAAAGTAGATCTTGAAAGTTTTGGAAGACCAGGAAATTATGTTGGCAGACAGGTTTCTATCTGGTCAAAGCAATATATTGATTCTGAAACCGAAGAAATTGTTGAAATGAATAAGCTAATAGACTGGCTTCCTCAAAATCTCCCTTCTGATAAACCCTTGAGGATAGTGCATGGAGACTTCAGCTTAACAAACCTAATGATTCATAACGACAAACCTGAGGTCATAGCAATATTGGACTGGGAGTTATCTACATTAGGTGACCCTTGTGCTGATTTTAGTTATCACTGTATGCAATACAGACTGAATCCCCATTTATCCGATCAAGAATATTGCAAAAAAACTGGAATACCTACTGAGGAAGAATACGTGAACATGTATTGTGATAAGACAGGTTATGACCTAAAGAAAGAATGGGAACTTTACATGGCCTATAATCTATTTAAATCAGCTGGTATCTTACAAGGTATTTTAGGAAGGGTTAGAGATGGAACAGCAGCAAGTAAACATGCACAAGACATGGCTGCTAGAGTTCGACCCTTAGCTGAAGGTGCATGGAAGCTTATAGAAGAAAACTTTCTATAAACTTAGAATTATTTTTAGTTTAAGCTATTGAATATAAATTAAGAAAGGAGAGAAGAATGGCAATAGACAAATTTTTAGTAGAGGCAAGCCACATCATGATGTTTGCTAGATCTATTGGAGATGATAACCCTGTTTACTACGATGAGGATCATAAGTCAGAGTCTGGTAGTGAAGGAATAATTGCACCTCCAACATTTGCACAATCCAGTGCGCAGTTTGATCCAGACTATTTTCTTAGACCAAAAACAGGCGGTGTGGGATGGTTTGGTTCTGGAAAAGAACCAACTGGATTAAAGCCCTCAGGTTCAGGAGGCGGGGGTGGTGGAGGAGCCGCAGCTGGACTACATGCCGAACAACACTTTGAATATCACTTACCTCTAAAAGCTGGAGATGTTTTAAGTGCGACGACTAAACCAGGAAATGCCTGGGAGAAAGAAAGTAAACGTGCTGGTAAACTCAAATTCAGTGAGTCAGTAACTGAATATAGAAATCAAAATGGGGACTTGGTCATAACAGCAACTGGCGTTGGTGTTCAAACTGAGAGACCGGTAGATAGTTAAGGAGAAACCATGTTAAAAGCAAGTGAAATAAAAGTAGGTGACACTCATACAGAAGTATTAGTGGAAGACCTTAAGCGAACCCAGATTGTTCAATATGCAGGAGCTTCTGGCGATTACAATCCTTTACACACTGATGAGTTATTTACTACAAAAATAGCCGGCTATCCTACTGTGTTTGCTCATGGGATGTTAACTATGGGTATGACAGGAAGGATGGTAACTAACTATGTTGGCGATGGTACTCTGAAGAAGTATGGAGTTAGATTCACAAGCCAGGTTTGGCCAGGAGACACACTAACAAGCGTAGCAACTGTTACTGAGCTAAGGGAAGAGGATGGAGAAAGCCTCGTTGATTTAGAAATAGTAACTACAAATCAAGATGGGGTAGCCGTAGTAACAGGATCTGCAACTGCAAAAATAACTTCCTAACTAAATGAATAAAGACGAAAGTCATCCAGACATTGGAGGACGATCAGCAAAATTTGCTCTCGCCATTTTGGTTGTTGTATATGTATTTAATTTTATTGATCGACAGATATTATCAATTTTAGCTGAAGAGATTCAGGCTGATCTTGGGATATCAGATAGTGGAATAGGCTTCTTATACGGAACTGCTTTTGCAGTTTTCTATTCAGTGGTAGGAATACCACTAGGAAGGCTAGCTGATGTTTGGACAAGAAAAAATCTTATAAGTATTGGCTTAGCAACTTGGAGTTTTTTCACAATCTTATCTGGAACTGCTAAGTCTTTCTTTTCTCTAGCATTTTACAGAATTGGAGTAGGTATTGGCGAGTCCAGTGCCAGTCCTTCGGCCTACTCATTACTTTCAGATTACTTTTCACCAAAAGTGAGAACAACTGTCTTAGCTATTTATTCTAGTGGTGTTTATATTGGCTCTGGTATCGGTTTATTCTTAGGTGGGGCAATAGTGGAGTATTGGAGTACTCTTTTCCCAGACCCTTCCATGGCTCCATTTGGAATTCGTGGTTGGCAAGCAGCTTTCATTGCTGTTGGCCTACCTGGATTATTACTTGCACTTGTAACCTGGCAGATTAAAGAACCCAAAAGGGGATTGAGTGATGGAATAGAGACTACCCAGCACCCTCACCCCTTTAAAGAAATGCTCAAAGAAATGATTGGGCTCACTCCTTTTTCTTTAATGGGTCAAGAAAAGTTGGCTAAAAATTTAGTTGTTAATTTTTCAATTGCTTTACTTATTTTTATCCTTTGTTTTTTCCTTTCTTCACGAACAGGAGATATTGAACAGTGGGTAGCTTTTGGGATAGGTTGTTACTTTATTGCTTGTTGGATTCAAAGTTTACGACTGAGGGATCCAGCAATTTTTTCAGTTATCTTTAGAAGCAAAGCACATTTATTTTGCTTATTGGGACTGCCTTTTATCCCTTTTGTTCAATATGCCCATGGAGCCTTTCAACCTATCTTTTACTTGAGAAATCATGGTGTTGAAATACTGGAAGTCGGAACTGTTTTAGGCCTTTTTACCGCAGTTGGCGGCCTGTTGGGTATTGTTACAGGCGGCTTATTAGGTGATAAATTAAGAGAAAACTACCCCAATGGTCGGCTGTATTTAATTATGGGCATTACCCTTATGATTGCCCCCACTTCTCTTCTTTATCTGTATGTAGAAAATTTATATTTTTCTTATTTTTGGAATTTTGCGTTTAGCTTCATAGCACCAATGTGGTTAGGTTTGGGCGTTTCAACAATAGCTGATTTAGTTTTACCAAGAATGCGTGCAATTGCAGGTGCTTTTTTTATTCTCATGTTAAGTATGCTAGGAATGGCTTTGGGCCCTTATCTTACAGGGGAAGTTAGTGATATTTTAATAGCTCAGGGAGTGGATGACGGAGAATCAATAAGAACAGCGCTCGCTTTATGCACATGTGTTTTAGTAATAACTATCGGCTGTCTGTTAAACGCTTGCAGGTATTTGCCTGAAGAGGAAAAGAATAAAATTGAAATAGCCAGAAGCTATGGAGAGCCTATTTAAGCTTTTCTTTTAACATTTCTCCAAAAGAGATATTAAATACAGGATGTATTTCCTTCTCCGCTATTTGAGCTAAGGGCTCAAGTATAAAAAGATAATCTTCTATATCACTACTGGGCAATTCTATGCCTTGATCTTTCATAATAAGGTCCCCAAACAGAATAAGATCCAAGTCTATAACCCTGTCTCGCATACCTTTTTGATTAATATCTCTTCCAATCTTTTCCTCCAAGGATTTTAGTGTCTGAGTTAAGCTAATTGGATCTAAAGAAGTTTCAAAACCAGCAACTAAGTTAATAAAATCTTTTCCTTTAAAGCCCTCTGCCTCTGAATAGAAATTATCAGAATAGGTACAGGTAAAGATATTACTTAACTCTCTTTTAGCACTAGCTATATTCTTAGTAGCGTCTATGTTGCTTCCTATACTGATATAAGATTGAGTCATTATGGGCGCTTGATAGTGACTCCCACAGATCTGGATCCTCTCAATGCCCCTGGTTTCTCAACTGTAACTACTATACTTGAGACAGGAAACTCCTTAAGAATGGTGTCAGCAATTTTTTGTGCTAGATTTTCTATGAGTTTACTCTTTAAGGTCTCAGCTAATTTAATAACACGTTTAGATATTTTTTTATAATTAAGAGAATCCTCAATCTTGTCTGTTTTTGCTGCTTTCGTAAGGTCAAAGTCCATTACTAGACTTATAGAAATTAACTGTCTTACCTCTCTTTCCCAATCATAAATGCCTATGACAGTTTCAACTTCGAGATCTTTTATGAAAACTTTATCCATATTAAATTTCTGATAGATCCCATCGAGGCCTGATCTTAATAGAAGATTCCAAGTTTGATTGTTGAATTCTGTAAGATCCTGCCACCGCTACCATGGCACCATTATCGGTGCATCTTTCTAATTTTGGGAAGAATAAATCCACTCCAATTAGGTCTCTTTTGAAAGTATCTCTAATATACTGATTAGCAGCTACCCCTCCTCCAACAACCAACTGATTTAAATTGTTGTTCACAAGAGCTTTTGAACACTTCTTAACTAATGTTTCAGTAACGGCATTCTGAAAGGAAGCACTGATGTTAGCAATAAATTCCCTATTTAAGCTTTTCTGCTTTTTAACTAGATAATAAACTGCCGTCTTCAATCCACTAAAGCTAAAATCTAAGTGATCCCTGTTTATCATGGGCCTAGGTAGATCGTACTCAAAAGGACTCCCTTCTTTAGCCATCTTTTCTATTTCTGGCCCCCCGGGATAATTTAAACCAATCAATTTTGCTACTTTGTCGAAAGCTTCTCCTACTGCATCGTCCCTGGTTTGTCCAAGAATCTCATATTCACCAACATCAGTAGCTTTAATTAAAAGGCAATGTCCGCCTGAAATAAGCAATGTTAAGAAGGGAAAAGAAGGTGCTGGATCCTCTAAAAGGTTTACCAATAAGTGTGCCTCCATATGATTTATTCCTACGCAAGGCTTATTCCAACCAAGGCTTAAGGCTCTTGCCAAAGCTGCTCCAGTTAAAAGAGGACCCCTCAGGCCAGGTCCTGAAGTGTAAGCAATACCATCTATATCTTCAGAATTTAAATTTGCTTCCTTAAACCCCATTGAAATTAAGGGAAGTAATTTGGGAATGTGGTCTCTTGAGGCGAGCTCAGGGACCACTCCCCCGTATTCAGCGTGTTTTGAAGCCTGAGTATAAATTTGTTCAGTTAAGATAATATTCTTTTTACTGTCATAAACTGCCACTCCAGTTTCATCGCAAGAAGTTTCAATTCCTAATATCTTCATTCTTTCTATTCCAGAATAGTCATTTTCCTTGCAAATTAAAAAAAAGAAAGGCTTTGCAAAATAAAAAGCCTTATATAGAATTGCGCGACTTAATAGAGATCAAAGTATGCCTTCAATAAAAATTAAGAATAATGAATCTTTTGACGTAGGACTGCGTAAGTTCAAGCGTGCTTGCGAAAAAGCAGGAGTAATTCCTGAAGTACGAAAAAGAGAATTTTATGAAAAGCCTACTGCAGTAAGGAAAAGGAAAGCTGCAGCAGCAGTTAAAAGAGAAGCTAAAAACCAAAGAAAAAACCGTCTTGGCCGCCCACCTCGTTTCTAACTAGTATCCTTCAAATGACTGAAGAAAAAATAAAACTTCTTATCCAAGAGGAAGTAAAGTCCTCAATGAAAAAGGGTGATAGGGAGAAGACAACAACATTACGCATGGCTATTTCTGAGATTAAAAAAGAAGAAATAGAAAAAAAATCAGACTTAAGTGACCAAGAAGTTACATCCATTCTTCAAAAAATGATTAAACAAAGGAAGGATTCCTCTAATCAATTTAGCTCTGCTGGTAGAAACGAATTAGCTCAAAAAGAAGAAAGAGAAATAGAAACTCTAACGGAGTTCTTGCCCGAACAACTGGGAGAGGAAGAAATAAAAAAACTTGTAACTAAAGCCATTATCAATCTCAAGGCTGAAACTCCTCAAGATATTGGAAAAGTAATGGGTTCTTTAAAATCAGACTTACAAGGCAAAGCTGATATGTCACTAGTCAGTCAGTTAGTTAAAGAAAATTTAGCTAAATAAGGTTACTGGCTTATATACCTGTCTTTTAACCTCATTGATCTGTTCTTTGCTGGCACAGATTCTCCTGACAGGTAAACCTGTTCTACAAAAGATGTAACTTCTAAAGGATCTCCACTCCATATAACAATATCAGCAATGTAGCCAGGTTGAATAGAACCTCTTTTATCTAATTTAAAGACTTCAGCTATATTCTTTGTAAGTCCCTTGAGAGCTTCTTCCCATGGGAGGCCATAAGAAACTGCAATTCCTGCTCCTTGCCTACTTAAATAAGCATTATGAGTTTCATGAGAACCTATTAAAATTTTAACTCCAGACTTATGTAACAAAGAAGCATTGTCTAACCTTGATCCTAACTCATTGAACGAATTTGGAATGTTATCTATTGGCTGCAAGATAACGGGTATTTCAGCCTCAGCTAATTGTTTTGATACCCTCCATCCTTCTTCAGCTCCATTGATAATGAGATTGATATTGTTAGTTTTAGCAAAATCTATCAAAGTTAAAATAACTGAAGCGCGGTTGGCTCTGACAACTAAAGGTATTTTTTTATCAACTACCTTTTTAAGAGCTAACAAGTCCCTGCAGGAGTAATTAACCCCATCAGGTAAAGAAGATTTATTGTGATGCATTTCTAAGCATTCTTTAAGCTCAACAAAAGCAGATAAAGTTAAGGAATCTCCAAGTAACTGAACTTTTGCTGCCATGGAATCCTCACCTCCGCCAATGTTCGCAGACAAAGCAATATTTGAACTGATAAGACTTTCTTCCAACGACCCTGAAAGAGAGAAAGCCGAGGTTAAGCCAGAAAATAAACCTGAAGAGCTTGGGCTAGTTAAACTTACAGTAATGCCTCCAGTTAAGTTATAAGGTATTAATGTTGAAGAAGGATTGAAGGCAGAATCAATACTCAAACCAGCTGAATAAATATCTGATCTATCATCTCTTGTTTCAGGAATAAGTTCTATCTCTACTATTCCTAACTGTGTTAGTGGAGCAATCAAGCCAGGAGAAATAACTTTCCCTGAGAGATCTTTTTCTACAGCTCTAGAAGAAACAATATTCTTACCAATTCTAACTATCTTCCCATCTCTAATTAATATATCAGCCTTCTCAATGGTGCCCCTATCGGTCGCTGTGTGTATCTTAGCGTTCTTTAAAAGCAATTCGTCTGCCAAGGAAAAAGAGGAGATTAATAAACTCAAGAGACCAATAAATACTTTTTTATTTAAATTCATAGCCTGTCTCCTTCCGAGTTAATAATGCCTAACTCAAAATCAGTAGCTTTGGGTGTCGAAGGATTATCCTTGTCATAAAGAAGTACACCATCTACAAAAACCTTTTCGGTTTTAGTGTAAACACTGAAGGGGTTCCCATCCCAAATAACTACATCAGCCATCTTGCCAACCTCTAAAGACCCTACTTTGCCAGCAATGCCAAGTGCTTTAGCAGGATTTAAAGTGATCCATTGAATAGCTCTTGAGGAAGGAATATCAAGCCCAGCCCTATTGCCTGCTGCCATTGCTTTTGCTGCTTCTTGATTAAGCCTTTGAATTCCTACTGAAGAATCAGAATGAATAATAGCGCAACCATTACCGCCATTAGCTTGATCAACTATAGCAGCGTTTTCCCAAACCATATCAAACGCTTCGTGCTTAAAACCCCACCAGTCGGCCCACATTGCTGCACAAACACCATTTTCAGCTAAGATATCAGCAACCTTATAAGCCTCAACTGCATGGTGGAAAGTTGTGACTTTATAATTAAATTCTTTAGCTATATCCAACATCACAGCCATTTCTTCACCTCTATAACAATGATTTTGGATTAAGATCTCACCATCAAGAACTCCGACCAGTGTCTCGAGCTCAAGATCCCTAGTTGGAGCATACTCCAACTCCTTTGCTTCTTCTGATTTAGATTCGTATTCAGCTAATTTATTTCGATAGCCCTGTGCTCTTATCCAAGCTTTACGATAACCTGCTACATTACCCATACGAGTTGAAGGCTCGCTATTTCTTCCTCCATAAACCCTCTTAGGGTTCTCACCACAAGCCATCTTTAAGGTATAAGGAGCACCTGGAAATTTCATGCCTTGTACTGTTCTGGACCAAATATTTTTAAGAGTAACCCCCCTACCCCCTATCAAATTAGCCGATCCAGGTAAGACATGAAAAGTAGTGATTCCGCCCTTCAATGCAAGTGGCATTTGAGGGTCTTGAGTCCAAACTGAGTGCTCAGCCCAAACATGAGCTGTAACTGGACTCGTTGATTCATTGCCATCAGAACTAGATCTTAGACCTGGAGCAGGATAAACCCCCATGTGAGAATGAATATCAATTATTCCTGGAGTAACCCATTTTCCATTTGCATCTATTGTTTGTGTGTTAACCGGTTTATTTAAATCTTTTCCTATTGCTTTAATTTTATTAGAAGATATTAAAATGCTACCCCCTAAGATTTCATTACCTGTTCCCGTAAGAATTCTTGCATTCTCAATAAGAATGTCACCGCTGTTACCCGGTTGGTAAGTTGATTCAAAGGCTGTAGTTTCTTTTGAACTTAATGTAAGAAACGAAAAAGTTCCTATAAAAACTATAAATATTAATTTCTTCATTCGTCTTCTCCAATATTTTTTAATGTGTTCTTCTCATTTTCATAACTTGCCATAATTCCTTGATCTATTTCTAAATTAAGTCTGGCACCATCTTCTACTGTAAGGAGATTAGTGGACCTGATTGTCTCAGGAATAAGATAAACAGAAAAACTTTCATCACTTACTTTACCAACAGTTAAGCTTACTCCGTTTAAAGCAATATATCCTTTGGGGTAAATGTACTGCCCCCAGTTCTCAGGTTTATCTACTAAAATTTCTACTTCACCTTCAGTATTACTTAGGCTTGCTTTGCATGCACAACTAATATGCCCTGATAATAAGTGCCCGCCTACTTCATCACCAAACTTTAGTGACCTTTCTATATTTACTTCTGAATTTTTATTTAGGTCTCCAAGATTAGTTACTCTTAAAGTTTCTTTTATTACATCAAATGAAATTTGATCATTAGAATATTCTGTTACTGTTAAGCAAACTCCATTAACAGCCACACTTGCTCCTTCTTTTAAGTCCTTATTAAAACCCTCTGGTACTTCAATTTGTAACCTCTGTCCTTCCGTGGAAGGAATTTTTTTTGATATAAGCCCCTTGGCTTCTACAATTCCTGTAAACATTTCTAACTCTTCAAAGAAGCTTTAAGCTTTTTAGCAATACCGCTTTTATCCGAGGTTTCTAAATAAACAACAAGATTTTCTAAATTCGAGATTGAGAAAATAGGTATATTTAATTCATTTACTAATTTCTTACTTACTTGCTCCCCTTCGTCTTGTTCTTGTCTATCCAAAGCTATTAAGGCAGCAGAAATAGTTCCCCCCGCTTCTTGAATAAGTTTTATGGAATTTTTTAGAGCAGTTCCAGCAGTAAGAACATCATCAATGATAAGTACTTTCTTATTCTTCACTGACCCAACCAGAGCGCCACCTTCACCATGATCTTTTTCTTCTTTTCTATCAAAACAAATGGGGATTTTTTTAGAAGCTTTCTGATTGAGTACTGTTGCTACTGCAGCAGCTAAAGGGATGCCCTTGTAAGAGGGACCAAAAATTACATCGTAATCTACATTGCATTCAGTAATCTTTTCACTATACATTTCTGCCAATTCACCTAAGTGACCAGATTCTAAAAATTTAGCGATATTAAAGAAATAAAGACTTTCTCTACCTGACTTAAGGGTAAATTCCCCAAATAAAAGAGCTTCTAGCCCTATTGCTAACTGTAGGAATCTTTTTTCTATATCAGTCATAACCTTCTATGAGAATCTAATAAATATTTATCTTAAGCAAGTATTGTAATTGTTTCCATCCTAGAATAACCTCATTTTAAGAAAACATGGCAAAACTTATAGTCATAGCAGCTCCTTCTGGTGCTGGTAAAACTTCACTTATTAAAGCTTTATTAGAAGAGGCTAAAGAGCTTAAGTTTACTCTTAGTATCTCTTATACGACGAGAGAAAAAAGAGTAACTGAAAAACATGGTGAATCTTACTTTTTTATTAGTAACAAAGAGTTTGAGCTTATGATTAAAGGAAAAGAATTCTTAGAATATGCTGATGTCTTTGGAGATTTAAAGGGAACAAGTAAATCTTGGGTTGAGAACAAAATAAAAAAAGGTTGGAATGTTATTCTTGAATTAGATTGGCAAGGAGCAAGCCAAATTAAAGAAATTTACCCAAATTCCAAAACAATATTCATCTTGCCACCTTCTTATGCGGATTTAAAAACTAGGCTAAATAAAAGAGGATTGGACAAAAAAGAAGCTATTGATAGCCGTTTGGCAGAAGCAAAGGAAGAAATTAAGCAGGGTCAAAAATTTGATCACCTTATTGTGAATGATAAATTTGAAGAAGCCTTAACTGATTTAAAATCCATAATAGTTTCTAATAAAGCATTAACAGAGGAAAGAAAAGAGCTAGTGAGCTCTTGCCTAAAGGGTTTAATGGAAGAATAGAAAGATATCCTGTAGAATGCGCCATTCATTTTTCTGAAGAAGCAATATTATGGCAAGAGTTACTGTTGAAGACTGTTTAGATAAGGTACCAACTAGGTATGATTTGATTGTTTTGGCTGCAAAAAGAGCTAGGCAATTAGCTACAGGGGGTAGAAGAGCAACCTTAGAATGGGAAAATGATAAAGCTACTGTTATGGCATTGAGAGAAATTGAAGCAGGAACAGTTACCCAAGACAACATAAACGAATTAACGGTAGATATTGCAGATCTTGAAGACGAGTTCTCTGAAGAACTTGCAGCAGAAGACCTACCTGAAGAATAATAACAACCTTAATTAATTAATCTTTGGGTTAAACAGCCTAAAAGAGTTTTATTTCTATGGAATCAATTGACGCTTTATCAGAAAAACTTTCAGATTACCTAGACTCTGGTCAAATAGAGCAAGTTAATAAAGCTTTTGAATTTGCCAGTGAAGCCCATTCAGGTCAGTTCAGAACTAGTGGTGATCCTTACGTCAGTCACCCTATAGCCGTAGCAAGTATTCTGAGCTCTTATCATATGGATGAAGACAGCCTTTCTGCTGCTATGTTGCATGATGTTATTGAAGACTGCGGAGTACCTAAAAGTGTTATCGAGAAAGAGTTTAATAAAAATGTAGCTAATCTGGTGGATGGCGTAAGTAAACTAGATCAATTAAAAATTTCTTCCAAAACCGAAGCCCATGCAGAGAATTTTCAAAAAATGATTCTAGCTATGGCAAAAGATATAAGGGTAATTGTTGTTAAGTTAGCTGACCGACTGCATAACATGAGAACCATTGAATATCTTGATAAGGAAAAACAAAAACTTAAAGCCAGAGAAACATTAGAGATTTATGCTCCTATAGCGCACAGGATAGGCATGAACACTGTTTACCGAGAACTAGAAGATAGATCTTTTAAAGTTCTTTACCCAACTAGGTATAGGCGCTTAAGAGTTGCAACAAAAAAGAGCAGGGGCAGTCAAAAGAGATTATTAAAAAAAATAAAAAGAACGTTAGAAAAAAAGCTTGTTGATCAGGGTATACCTGCTTACGTTGAAGGAAGAGAAAAACATACCTACAGCATATATAAAAAAATGAAAGAAAGTCGCAGGGCATTCGATGAGATTATGGATGTGGTTGCCTTTAAAGTAATTGTAGATAGCCCTGATAACTGTTACAAAACTCTTGGCGTTATTCACAGTATTTTTAAACCGATTGAAGGTAGATTTAAAGATTTTATTTCTATTCCTAAATCTAACGGCTATCAATCCATTCATACAGGGGTAGTTGGTTTAGATGGCCAACCCATTGAATTCCAGATAAAAACAGAAGAGATGAATGAAATGGCAGAAAATGGAATAGCTTCTCATTGGATTTACAAGATGGGTGAAGGTACAGAAAGCAACCCCCAACAAAAAGCAAGGAGATGGGTTGCTGATCTACTTGAAATGAGGGACAACCTTGAATCTTCAGAAGAATTTATTGAATCGGTAAAAACAGACATATTCCCTGATGAAATCTATGTATTTACCCCTGAAGGAGAAATAATTCAGCTTGTAGCCGGATCAACAGCAATAGATTTTGCATACTCAGTGCATACTGATATAGGACATCATTGCAGAGCCTGCAGGATAAACAGAAAACTGGCTCCACTAAGCGTCCCCTTGGAGAGTGGCCAGACAGTTGAGATTTTAAGAGATAAGATTCCCCAAACATCACCTGCTTGGCTTAATTTCGCAGTTAGCTCACGTGCAAGAAACAGCATAAGAACTTATTTAAGTAATTTAAAGATATCCGAAGCCAGAAAGTTGGGAAAGAAATTACTAGATCAGTCCCTTGGTCATCAAAACGTTAAATTAAGACATCTTAAAAAAGATGAATTAAAAGAGGCGCTAGATGCTTTGGGTGTTAAAAGCCTTAACAGTTTGCTTGAAGAAATTGGCCTAGGAAAGAGAGTTGGAAATGTTGTTGCCAGACAAATGATTAGTTTTCTGGATAAAGAAGGTGAAGAGAAAAGTTCCAATAATCTATCCCTAGAAATCACTGGAACAGAAGGACTTGTTGTGAATTACGCAACTTGCTGTAAACCAATACCGGGTGACTCAGTTATAGGTCATTTCACTACTAATGGTTTAGTGGTACACCAAGAAAGGTGTAAAAATATTCTGTCAATTAGGGAAGATCCTAGTCAGTGCTTTCCAGTAAATTGGCATGAAGAGTTACAGAGAGAATTTTCTACAGACGTAAAGATCTTAGCTTCAGACGAACCCGGATTACTAGCAACTATGGCAGCAGCCATAACAAACGCATCTACTAATATTGAATCTATACATACCCAAGAACTAGATCAAGGGCACATAGAATTCATACTGACTCTTCAAGTTAAAGGTAGAGATCAGCTGGCTATTCTTATTAGAAAACTAAGAAAATTAAAAAATATACTCTCAGTACAGAGAATTCATGATCAAGAAATGAGAGAAGCACAAACCTTACATTAATTACTGGAGAAGGATTATGAAGAACAAAATAGAAACTGAGTCTGCACCTAAAGCACTTGGAACTTATTCTCAGGCCATTGATACAGGTAATACCATCTACCTTTCAGGACAAGTTCCTTTAGATCCAAATACCATGGAACTCGTTGAAGGTGATGAAGAACAAATTAGACAGGTATTTAAAAATATCCAGGCAGTATGCGACGCTGCTGGAGTCTCTTTAGATGACATCGTCAAGCTAAATGTTTATCTCTCAGATTTATCAGTCTTTGCTAAAGTTAATGATGTAATGAAAGAGCTTTTTTCTGAACCATACCCTGCAAGAGCAGCTATTCAAGTGGCTAAACTACCGTTAGACTCTTTGATTGAAGTTGAAGGAATAATAGTTAAAAAATAGTCTTCAACACAATTTATGCCCGAAGGCAAAGAAAAAAATCATCCAATACAAAACATTAGAGGTGTAGGTCCAAAAATAGCCGACACTTTATCTAACCTTGGCATTTATCAGGTTGAAGATGCCGTCTTCCATTTACCTTATAAATATGAAGACAGAACAAACCTCACCCCTATAGGAGATGCTCCATACGAAACTCCTCTATTAGTAGAAGGTGAAATAGTTAAATCGACTGTAGTCTTTAGAGGCAGGAGGATGCTCATAACCGAGATATTTGATGGTACAGGAAGATTGACTATGAGGATGTTTCACTTTGCCTTCGCTCAACATAAAAACCTTAAGGAAGGCCATAGAATAAGGTGTTTTGGGACCATAAGGCACGGCCCTAAAGGGAAAGAGATGATACACCCACAGTATCAAGTGTTTTCTAAAGATGAAGAAGTGGAAATAGAAGATCACTTAACTCCAATTTACCCCTCAACTTCAAATCTTCAACAAGGCAGATTACGAAAACTGATTCAAGGATCTATTATCTATTGCCAGAAAAATAACTTACTAAAAGAAAATTGGGAAACTGAGGATGAGGGTGGTTTTAAAGATTTATTAAGTGCACTAACCTTCATTCACAATCCACCAACAGAAACTAGCTTGGAATTACTTTCTTCAGGCCAACATCCGGCGCAAAGAAAATTAATCAAAGAAGAGTTGGTTGCTCATATTCTTTGCTCAGGAATGTTAAAAAGAGAAACAGAGCTAAGAAAATCCCCTTTAATGCAGTCTGCCTCAAGACAAGAAAATTTATTACTAGGTTCACTGGGTTTTGAATTAACAAATGCTCAAACTAGGGTGTGGGATGAGATAAAACAGGATTTTGAAAAAGAGACTCCCATGAGAAGACTATTACAGGGAGATGTTGGATCAGGAAAGACAGTTATAGCTGCACTTGCTACTCTGCAAGCTTCTGATAATAGTTTGCAGACCGCATTTATGTGTCCAACCGAAATCTTAGCAGAGCAACATTATGAAAATATGACTCAGTGGTTTACTGATTTGGGTATAAAGGTAGATTTACTTTTGGGTTCAACTAAAGCCAAGGATAGAAAAAGAATTCTTTCGGATTTACAAAGCGGCAAAACACAAGTTTTATTAGGTACTCATGCGTTATTTCAGAAAGATGTTATTTTTAAATCAGTTGGTCTGACCATAATTGATGAACAACATAGATTTGGGGTTCATCAAAGATTTACATTACTTGAAAAAGGGGGAGACAAGGAAAAAAGCCCACATCAACTAATTATGACTGCTACACCAATACCCAGAACTCTTTCTATGACAGTCTATGGAGCATTAGACACTTCCATAATCGATGAATTGCCTCCTGGAAGAAGGCCTGTTGAAACTACCTCTAGGCCTAATTCTATGCGCAGTAAAGTTATTAAACGCATTGAAGAGGTTTGCTTGGACGGCCAAAGGGTTTATTGGGTTTGTACACTTATAGAAGATTCAGATGAACTTGAAGCACAAGCTGCTGAAGAGCTTTTTAAAGAAATAAGTAAAGAAGTACCGAAAGTTAAAACAGGATTAGTCCATGGTCGTCTTAAAAAAGAAGAAAAAGATAAAGTTATAAATAGGTTCAGAAAGGGTGACATACAACTTTTAGTTTGTACCACGGTTATAGAAGTAGGAGTAGATGTTCCTGAAGCTACTTTAATGATAATAGAAAATCCAGAAAGACTAGGTCTGGCTCAACTTCATCAACTAAGAGGTAGAGTTGGTAGAAAGGCTGACACAGATTCTCATTGCCTACTTCTTTTTAGAGAACCCCTTAGTGAACTAGCTAAGGAGAGAATAAGTACGATGGAAAACACAAATGATGGATTTGTAATAGCTGAAAAAGACCTAGAGCTTAGAGGTGGTGGCGATATCCATGGATTAAGACAGTCTGGCTTAATGAATTTAAAAATAGCTAACCCTATAAGAGATTCAGATCTTTTAGAATCCGCCCAACAAGAGGCGCTTCTTATTGCTAAAACAAATGAACTTCAAGCTAGGTCTCTTATCAATAGATGGATTGGGGCGAGGCTTGATTATTCAGATTCATAATTTAGTTAAAACCAAAACCACTCTATCTGGACTTGGTAAACCTTCTACAGTTCTATCCAGGCCTTGACTCAATCCATCTACTAAAGATCTAAACGGCATCCACTTAGTTGCTCGTTGTTCTTCGGGCATAGTTTTTACTGAAGAACCCATTTTTAATATTTTTAAACCCGATTTATTAATTAAGCCTTCTAAGCCTTTTCTAGAGTGAATAAACCAAACATTAGACATATTTGCATAACTGCTTTTAGGTATAAGAGCCTGTCCATATTCATCAGGTACTATTAATGTTTCTAGTATTATTTGCCCACCTTCTTTTAAATGCGAGGCTAGTAAATTTAGATGACTTTCAGGATTTCTCTGGTGGTACAAAACCCCCATACTGAATACCAAATCAAAACACTTATCTAGAAAAGATATTTCTTCAATCCTTCGTGGAACCATTTTTATTCTGTCTGAGTTAATGAAATGATTTAATACAAGAAACTGAGTTAAATGACTTACATTGGGCTCTAGACAAACAACAAACTCCGCACCCTTCCCTAACATCCTAAACCCGTAATAACCATTTCCCGATCCAACATCTAAAATATTTTTTCCCTTTAGTTCTATATTTAAATCTAGAACACGTTCCCATTTCATATTTGACTGCCACTCGGCATCAATAAATATATCTTGAATCATGAAAGGGCCTTTTCTCCAAGGGACAAGTTGCATTAAGTCTTCTTCAGTTCTTTGTTTGTCTTTACTATCCCATTTCCCCTGAACTGTAATCCCATTTAACAAATCTACTTTGGTTGTGTTAATTAGAGGTAAGTTTGAGATTATTTTTTTCCAATTTTCGATTCGCTTATCTTTTACTTGTCCATAGGGATCTAAATCAAGACTATTCAATAAAGTTGTCCAGTGCTCATTTAATCTGATCATTATTTTTGAGCAATTAAAGTAAAGAAATTAAGGTTACTCATAACTTTTCTTATTTCTCTAAAACCAATTTTAATAAGCCTTTGACGATGGTCTTTTTCTAAATCAGTTATCAAAACCCCTTCTAAAGCGTCTCGTTTTCTTGAAATTTCCATTTTTGTATACCCGTTTTTAAACTTAAAGCTGTGATGCAAGTTAAAAAGAGCCTGGTTTCTGTATTTATTATCAAAATGTGTCTTTTCAGACAAAATCAGTAGTCCATTTTTTTTCATCCCGCAGAAAACTCTCTCTAATAATCCCTCTCTTTTGCTGGAGTCAATAAACTGTAAAACAAAGTTTATGACCACTACAGAGGCATCTTTAATTTCAACGTCTTCTAGATCCTGATTAATAAAATCTAATTTATTGGAATCAGTTAAATTCTTAAATTTTGAGTTGCAGTTTGAGATCATTGCCTTTGAATTATCTACAGCATAAATTTGTCCATCTTTTTCCTCTACTGCCTTCAGAAGGCTTAAAGTAGAAGCTCCAAGTGAGCATCCCAAGTCATAACAAGAGCTGTTATTCTGATAATAATTTTTTCCTAAGTTTTCAATAAGTTTTAAGCTGGATTTATAGCCTGGAACTGATCTATCTATCATGTCTTCAAAAACTTCAGTCACTTCTTCATTGAAAGAAAAAGGTAAGTCGTTAGAATTACTTGCTTTAAAAATGTTGTCTCTCTTTGCCATTACTAAATTAAGTATAAAAGATTAATATTCTATGAATTACATCATTAAGTCACCAGAAACTGAATCCGAGTGGGAAAGATATTTTAACTTCAGATGGGAAAAGCTGAGAAAACCACTTGGTATGCCAAAGGACACCCTGAAGGATGATAAAGAACAAGATAGTTGTCATCTTATTGCTGTAGATAATAAAGAAGAAGTAATTGGAACGGGTAGATTACATTTCAATAATGAAGAGGAAGGACAAATACGATACATGGCAGTAAGTGAATCTATTCAAAGAAAAGGTTTGGGTTCAGCAATAGTCTCAGAATTAGAACTGATTGCTAAGAAGAAAGGAGCAAGAGAAATGGTTCTAAATGCTAGAAAAAATGCTATAAATTTTTACTTATCTTTAGGTTATAAAGAGATAGAACCATATGAATCTGACACTGGCATACCCCATACTACAATGAGAAAAGAATTAATCTAATTAGAGTAAGGGTGCTATTACAAGACTAACTATTGCCATTACATTAATTAAGATATTCATGGAAGGACCAGATGTGTCCTTAAACGGATCACCTACCGTATCTCCTACAACAGCAGCCGTGTGTGTATCGGTGCCCTTTCCTCCTAAGTTGCCTTTTTCAATATATTTCTTAGCGTTGTCCCAAGCCCCTCCAGCATTTGCCATGAATAAAGCCATTAAAACACAAGCTAATAAACCCCCTGCTAGCATTCCCCCTAAAGATTCTGGACCTAATATAAAACCCACTAAAGGAGGTGCAGATACAGCAATAATTCCAGGTATAAGCATCTTTTTAAGCGCTGCAGAGGTAGCTATATCAACACACTTAGCAGTATCCGGCTCAGCATTGCCCTCAAGAAGACCAGGTATTTCTTTGAATTGTCTTCTTATCTCATTAATCATTTCAAAAGCAGCATCACCAACTGCTGTCATTGTTATCGAGGCTATAAGAAAAGGAATAGCTCCACCAATAAATAGCCCAATTAATACCATGGGATTATCCAATAGCAATTGAAGGTCTTCTCCTCTGTTTGCAGAAACTGTTGAAACAAAAGCAGCTATTATTGCTAAAGCTGCTAATGCCGCTGCTCCTATTGCAAAACCTTTTCCTATTGCAGCTGTCGTGTTTCCCTGTTCATCTAACTCATCAGTAATTTCTCTAGTTTCAGGTGGCATGCCTGCCATTTCGGCTATGCCCCCAGCATTATCTGCTACTGGACCATAGGCATCTATGGCCATAGTTATTCCCACTGTAGAAAGCATTCCTACTGCTGCTATTCCAACTCCATAAAGATCTGCAAAATAAGTAGAAACAAAAATAATTAGTGCTATACAGGCAATCGGAACTACGACAGATTGCATTCCAACTGCTAATCCTGTGATCATTACAGTTGCAGGTCCTGTTTGGCCTGATTCGGCAATCTTAACGATGGGTTTCGAACCTGTGTAATATTCGGTAATTAAACCAATTACTATGCCTCCTGCAGAACCACTTAAGACTGCTAACCAAATATTACTTGAAGGAACTAGGAGGTTAATAAGGAAATAAGCAGCTGATACAAAAATAACTGGTGCTGCAATTGTGCCAATTCTCATTGCTAAAGCAGGGGATAAATTGGAAAAAATTCTAACTATAATTATCCCAATAATTGAAGAAATCAAACCTATAGAAGCTAAGGCCAAGGGTAAAAACATCATTTCTTCTCTATTTTCCACTATAAAAGCTAAAGAGGAGGTTGCAGCAATAGCAATACACGCAACCATAGACCCACAGTAAGATTCGAAGATATCTGAACCCATTCCAGCAATGTCTCCAACATTATCTCCAACATTGTCAGCTATAACTCCTGGATTTCTTGGATCATCTTCAGGTATTCCAGCTTCCAATTTTCCAACAAGGTCTGCCCCAACATCTGCACTCTTTGTGAATATTCCTCCACCTACTCTTGAAAATAGAGCAACAATGGATGCGCCCATAGCAAATCCTTCTATGGAATGAGCATCTCCACTTAAAAGATAATAAAGCGATCCTAATCCTATTAGCCCAAGAGAAGCTACACAGAGCCCCATAATTGAACCACCATAAAACGCAACTGAAAGTGCAGTTTCTGCACCAGATTCTGAAGCTGCTGTTGCAGTCCTAACATTTGCTTTTGTTGCTGAGTACATTCCTATCCAACCGGCAATAGAAGAAGAAAGAGCGCCTGCCAAAACGGCTAAGGCTGTATCTTGTCCTAAAGACATCCAAACCAAAACTATCACTACAACCGCAAATATCGTTAAATACAGATATTCGGTTTTCATAAAAGTCATAGCCCCAAGGTGGATTTGATCTCCAATCTTTTTTACGTTTTCATCCCCTTCAGGAAATCTATTAACAATAATATAAAGTCCTAGAGCAACTAGAAGACCTACAAATCCTAATAAAGGGGGTATGGCAAGATAACTCTCTATCATTATTTCTCCTTAAATCAAAAACTATGTTGAGAACTATTAACAGCGGCGAAGTCTACAAGATAAAGAAGGCAATTTAAATTAATCTTTATCACTTAGAATTAAAGATTGATAAATCCAGTTCATTTTCTGATTTGGCCACAATACAAGATACCGCAGCGTCACCGCACACATTAACTGCAGTCCTCATCATGTCTAAAATTCTATCAACAGCTAATATTAAGCCTATTGCATCTAAAGGCAGGCCAAGAGATCCAAGAATCAGTGCTAAAGTCACTGTACCAGCAGACGGTACTGCTGCAGTTCCTATCGAAGTTACTATGGCCAACAATACAATTTGTCCGTACTGAACTAAAGATAAATCTATACCAACAGTGCTGGCAATAAACATAGTCGCAAGACCTTGCATGATAGCTGTTCCATCCATATTTATAGTTGCTCCAACAGGAACAACAAAAGAAGAAACATCTTTCTTAACGCCCAGATCATCTGTTACTGTTTTTAAAGTTACAGGTATCGTGGCCGCGCTTGAAGAAGTAGAGAAAGCAAACAGGGCTACATTTCTCATCTTTCGATAAAAAACTATAGGGCTGAGGTTAGCAAAAGATTTAAGTATCAATGAATAAGTAAATAAAGAATGAAAGGCTAATACAAAAATTAATAAGAGAACATATTGAGCTAAATCACCAAAAATATTTAACCCTTTAGCCATTACATAACTGCCCATTAAGCAGAAAACACCAATCGGAGCAAAACTCATTATTAACAAAACTATCTTCAGAAAAACTGTATTAAGTCTCTCAAAGGACTTTGAAAGTCCATCTGTTAAATCATCTGTGAGATTTAGGGCTATTCCAAATAAAATGCTTATAAATACTATTCCCAACATATTATTTTCAATAAAAGCACCAAAAATATTATTTGGGAAAATTCTTAAAACCGTTCCATATAAACTTGAATCGCCTGATGGGGGGACGTATGCGTCTACTGTTCCTTCAAATCCAGAAAGATTAAAAACCCAGCCAAAAAATAAAGCCAAGCTCACCGCTATAGCAGTGGTAAACAAATAAAGTCCAATAGTTTTGGTTGCTATAGATCCTAGCTTTACCATGTTGGATAGAGAAGATATTCCTGACACTAGTGAGAAAAAAACAAGCGGGACAACTACAAGCATCAAAAGATTCTTAAAAATCTGCCCACCCAGATTAAAAACATACTTTTCTACAACGAGTGATATATTTTCAGAAATAAATCCCGATGTGTAATAAAAGACTGAAGCAACTAGAACACCAGCAGCCATTCCAATCAAAACATTTCTTGTGAGGTTTTTAGGAGCAGATAAGGCGTTCATATTTCAACCATTTCAAAATCTTCCTTGCCTACTCCACAATCTGGACACACCCAGTCTTCGGGTACATCATCCCAAGCCGTTCCCGGTTCAATTCCTTCTTCTGGCCAGCCTTCTTCTTCATCATAGGTGAAACCACATACTATGCATTCCCACTTTTTCATTTATTTTTACTTTTACTTATTAATAAAATGCGACATTCTAACTCAACTTTCTTGGCAACCTAGACTAAAGTACTCCTTCTTTAGTACTTAGGATAGAAAAAGTGAAATGACTAGTAAGTTAATTGGGTTAGGAAAGCTTATACGGCTTGAAAAGCCTATTGGAACTTTTTTGCTTCTATGGCCAACTTTAAGTGCTTTTATGATTTTGAAGGATGGTTCGCCCACTCTGAAACTCGTGATTATTTTCTGTATTGGAACCTTTTTAATGCGTTCAGCTGGTTGTGTTATTAATGATTTTTTTGATAAAGATTTTGATGGCAAGGTAGAGAGGACTAAAGAGAGGCCAATTGTAACTGGTGAGGTAAGTAGCCTTGAGGCAATGATCCTCTTTTTTATTTTAATAAGCCTTTCTGCATTTCTATTACTTTGGACGAATAAACTTACTATTCTTATTGCGAGCATGGGTCTACTAATTGCAGTCTTCTATCCTCTAACAAAAAGATTTTTTAAAGTCCCTCAGTTTTTTTTGGGATTGGCGTTTTCCTGGGGAATACTAATGGTTTCAGCTGCAGAGTTAGACAGGATCTCTTCTACATCTTTAATTATGTTTTCAGCATGCTTTTTTTGGATATTAGCCTATGACACAGCTTATGCTATGAGTGATAAAGAAGGAGATCTATCCATTGGTCTTAATTCTTCTGCCATAACATTTGGAAAGCACTCACCAACCTTAATAGTTGTATTCCATTTGATATCTCTTTCTCTTTGGAGTCTCTGTGCTTTACTAGAAAAAATGAGTCCAATTTTTTATTTAAGTATTTTTGTTTGTCTGGGACTAGTTTTTATGCAATTTCTTCTTGTTAGAAATGAAGAACCAGAAAAATGCCTTAAAGCCTTTAAGCAGAATAATTGGATAGGTTTTTCAATTTTAGTAGGCACAATGCTTCCCTACATTATACAAATGTGAACTTATATTAAATAAATGAAAATAACCTTCATTGAATCTATTAAAAACATCGATAAATCAACTTGGGATGATTTAGTCAATTCTGACTATCCCTTTATGAAACATTCTTTCTTGCTGTCTTTAGAAGAAAGCAGGTGTGTTGGAGAAGGAACAGGCTGGTACCCTTTTCACCTCCTTGTAAAGGAAGATGAAGATGTAATTGCATTAATGCCTATGTACATAAAAACTGATTCACATGGAGAATTTATTTTCGACTGGTCTTGGGCTGACGCTTTCTACAGAAATGGCTTAGATTATTACCCCAAGCTAGTAAGCGCAATTCCCTTCACTCCTGCTTCAGGTCCAAGGTTATGCATTTCGGACGAAAGTAAAAGAACAGCAATAAGTGCGCTTATTAAAGAGGGATTAGAAGAAATTTCTTCTAAACTAAAGATTTCTAGTGCTCATATTCTTTTGCCCGAAAAGAATGAACTCACAGCTTATAGTGATTCCGGATTTAGCATGAGGACCAGCTATTCATTTCATTGGTTCAACAACAACTACTCTGACTTCAATGATTTCCTTGAAGAGTTGACTTCGAGGCAGAGAAAGAATCTAAAAAAAGAAAGGTCTAAGATTTATGACCAAAAGATTCAAATGGAAAGAATTTCAGGGAAAGATATTACAAAAAAACAATGGGAGAGTTTCTTTAAGTTTTATCAACTAACTTATTTAAAACGAGGCATGCAGGCATATTTAAACCTAGAATTCTTTCATCAAATCTCTGAATGCCTTCCCGAATCAATATTATTAGTGATGGCTAAGGAAACTGAAACAGGAGACTACGTAGCTGGTGCCTTAAACTTTTGTGACTCGAAGAATCTCTATGGAAGATATTGGGGTTGTCTTGAAGAATACGACTCTTTGCATTTTGAAACTTGTTACTATCAGGGAATAGAACACTGTATAGAGCTAAAGTTAAATAAATTTGATCCTGGGGTTCAAGGAGAGCACAAGATTAAAAGAGGATTTCAACCAGTTGAAACTTACTCGTCCCATTGGATAAAAGATGAAAGATTTAAAAAAGCTATTGATGATTTCTTGGTAAGGGAAAGAGAACATGTCTTGGAATATAACGAGAGATGCAAATCTCTCTTACCCTTTAAAAGTTCAGTAATTAATGAACTCTATCCTGATGAAGCAAGAATTAAACTCTAGTTCTCTTAAAGAAGGGCTTCAATTTTTATGTGATAACGATCCTGAATTAAAAGCACTAGTAAAAAAAAGAAAGGGTCAAATAACCTTATTTAAAAGGCCTTCAGGATTTGAGGGGTTGATAAATCTTATTGTGGAACAACAGCTTTCTGTTGCTTCAGCTAAAGCTATCTTTGGAAGATTAAAACAATCTATTACTCCATTTTCTGCAAAGGCATTCATTAAAACTGATGAAAAGGTTTATAGGGAAGCGGGCCTTAGTTTTCAAAAAATTAATTACTGTGTTGGCATTGCAAAAGCATGCCTTTCAGGAGATCTTAATTTTGATTCACTAGAACTGATGTCAAATGAAGAGGTAATAATTGAATTAACTAAGTTTAAAGGAATTGGAGAGTGGACAGCACAGTGTTACTTGCTTGGATGTATGTCTAGGAAGGATGCTTGGCCTTCTTCAGACCTGGGATTACAGGTTGCCATACAAAGACTAAAAGGTCTAAAAACTAGACCTCAAAAGTTGACAACAGAAGAAGTTGCTGAATCTTGGAAACCCTTTAGATCGATAGCTGCGTTAATATTATGGTCATCTTATGACTAATAAAAATAACTTAGGAGTAACATTAAGAAGAAAGCCAAAGACTAATCTTAAGGGCCTTCTATTTTTATATGAGAAGAACTTTACGCTTATAAAAGAGATTATTCCTAGTTATGAGAAAAACCTTAACTTGTCTTATCTGCTTCCAGAAGGCGACCTTAACTCAAGAGTAACTCTAGAGTTAAATAAAGATTCTAGATATACATCTACATTGGTTATAAAACAATCAGGATTCGCAACTAAGGAAATGATTGCGACTGAAATTGTTGTAGCCATTTACCATGACATAAGGATGGCAGAGGTAAGAAAATTTAATGGAAAGCAATTATTTTGGGCAAGAAATAAATACCCCAACACAAATATGTTTCATAAAGACGAAAAATATCAATGGAATAAGTTCTTCTCTGAGTGGTTAATTTTTTCTAAAAAAGAAGGTTTAGCAGAAAAAGTAGTTCCTATTAATGCACCTTGATAGTGCATATGCTTTTATATAGTGCATTTTGCACTCTATACTAACTTTAAGAGCCCTGTACTAGGGCTTTTTTTATGATATTATTTCATTTCATTCTTATCTACGGAGAAAATTAAAATGTCAGAAACAAAAATCTATGAATATGTTTGGCTTGATGGATATCAACCAGAACCTTCTATCAGAAGTAAAATTAAAACAACTACAGATGACACACCCCCAGAGTGGTCCTTTGATGGTTCTTCAACTCAACAAGCAGAGGGAGCGAGTTCAGATTGTTTACTGCTTCCAGTAAATACTTACGATTGTCCTTTATTTGCTGATTATCTTGTTATGTGTCAAGTAGAAACGGGAGAGCATGAAACCCATCCCTCTAATACCAGGGCTGCTGCAGAAAAAATATTAAGCGACGAATGGTGGTTTGGATTTGAGCAAGAGTATTTCTTTACTAATAAAGATGGAAGTCCTTTGGGTTGGGAAGATGGCACGCCAAGACCACAGGGCGACTACTATTGTGGTGTTGGAGCAGATAATGTTCAAGGAAGAGAAATCTCTGAAGCTCATCTAGAGGCTTGTATTGATGCAGGAATTGAACTTACAGGAACAAATGCCGAGGTAGCATTAGGACAATGGGAATATCAATGCTTTGGTAAAGGTGTGAAAGCCGGAGATGATCTTTGGATAAGTAGATATTTGCTATACAAGATTGCTGAAGATTTTGGAGTTGGCGTCAACCTTCATCCTAAACCAAAGAGTGGTGACTGGAATGGCTCTGGAATGCATACAAATTTTTCTAATGAAGAAATGAGAACAAATGGTTCAGAAAATCTTTTTACGTCAATGTGTGAAAAACTTGGAGAAGTCCACGAGGAAGGTATTGCTAATTATGGTTCGGATAATGATCAAAGACTAACGGGCCTTCATGAAACACAAAATATTTCTGAATTCTCATATGGTATTAGTGATAGAGGAGCAAGTATTCGTATTCCCATTTACACTCTTGAACATGACTGGAATGGTTACTTGGAAGACAGGCGACCAGCTTCAAATGCAGATCCTTACAAGATCATTGCTCATATAGTGGGAACTTTAACTTAAATGCTTTTAATAACTAAAAATTTTAAGTTGAACTGTTACTTTAAAGAATAAAAAAAGGGGAGAACACCTTCCCCTTTTTTCTTAAAGAGTCCATGGAAAAATTAGATAGACGTTACCTGGATGAATTAAAAACCGGGGTTCTGCTTTTAGACAGATTTTTAAAAATTATATATCTAAATCCTTCTGCTCAATCATTATTAGATACTAGTTTTAAATCTTCTAAACACAAAAAGCTCAAAGAATTATTCTTTGAGGAGTCAGAAGACTTTGACAGCTTTCTAGAAAATCTTAATAACAAAACAACTTTTTCAAAAGTTGATGTCCTTTTATTTATTAAGGGCGGAAAGAAACTGTTATGTGATTACCATATCCAACCATTTGAAGATGAGTTAATTGGCGAAGGCTTTATTTTGGAGATTATAAATAAAGACTACTCTCATGAAGTCCGCGAAAGTCTCAGATCTCAAGCCAATCAAGAAGTGACCTCTGCTTTTATTAAAGGTCTTGCTCATGAGATCAAGAATCCTTTAAGTGGTATTAGAGGTGCAGCTCAATTATTAAGTCAAAAACTGCCAAAAGAACATTTGGGAGAATACACAGAAATGATAATTAACCAAACCGACAGGCTTTCTTCATTAGTTGATGACATTCTTGGTCCAAATAGGAAGCCTGCTTTTGAAATGCAGAACATTCATGCACCTTTAGAAAATGTTATAACTTTGTTAAAACAAAACTTAAGTGAAAACGGTATTAATTTGCTTAAAGACTATGACCCAAGCATCCCAGAAATTTATATAGATATTTATTTATTGGAACAAAGTATCTTAAATCTAGTTAACAATGCCAGGGATTCTTTGATAGAAGGAGAAGTGCTATCTCCAGAGATAAAGATTATAACAAGAGTTCTTCATCAAGAATTACTTGGAGAAACTCAACACAAAACAGTTTGTAGAGTCTCTGTGATTGATAATGGGCCTGGAATACCCGAAGATCTTAAGGATTCAGTATTTTTTCCCATGATATCTTCAAAGTCTGAAGGGTCAGGCTTGGGTCTTTCTATTACGCAAGGAATTATTTCTCAACATAATGGCACTATAAAATTTGAAAGTGAACCAGGTAAAACAGAATTTAGCATTCTAATTCCGATTGAACATAAGTTCAGTGAGCAAGAACTAAGGAGAGCAAATGCCTGAAAGGAATTTAGTTTGGGTAGTCGACGACGATGAATCTATAAGGTGGGTTCTTGAAAAAGGACTTTCAGAAAACGGTTTAAAGGTAGAAACATTTGAATCAGCTCATCAAGTGATAAAAAAGTTAGAAGAAGAGTCTCCTGGAGCAATACTCTCTGACATTAAAATGCCGGGTACGAGTGGATTAGCTCTCTTGGACCAAGTTAAAGAAATTAGACCTGATATACCTGTCATAATAATGACAGCCCACTCTGACCTTGAAAGTGCAGTCGAGTCTTACGAACATGGCGCATGGGAATATCTTCCTAAACCATTTGATATAAATGAAGCAATAAAAATTGTAAGAAGAGCGATTACTTCTGAAGAAGAAGAAAAGGAAGAAGAACCTGCGAACCATCCTAAAGCTGAGATAATTGGTGAAGCTCCTGCTATGCAGGAAGTTTTTAGAGCCATCGGAAAGTTATCTAATTCAAACTCGACTGTCTTATTGGTAGGACATTCGGGAACGGGGAAAGAACTAGTAGCTCAAGCTTTATTCCAACACAGTCCACGAAAAGATAAAGCATTCATAGCCTTAAATATGGCTGACATACCAAAAGAATTATTAGAAGCAGAATTATTTGGTCACGAAAAAGGTGCTTTTACAGGAGCAGATGAAAGAAGGATAGGAAGGTTTGAACAAGCCAATGAGGGAACACTTTTTCTTGATGAAATTGGTGACATGCCTTTAGAAACTCAAACCAGATTATTGAGAGTTCTTTCCAATGGAGAGTTTTATAGAGTTGGCGGTCGAAAACCAATAACAGTTGATGTAAGAATAATAGCTGCCACTCACCAAAGCCTAGAAGAGCAAGTAGAAAAGGGAGTTTTTAGGGAGGACTTGTTTCATCGTTTGAATGTAATAAAAATCTCTTTACCCAACTTGAGTGAAAGAAGAGAAGATATTCCAGCTCTTAGTAAGCACTTTCTAAAAATTAGTGCCCAAGAATTAAATGAGGAGGTCAAATTCTTATCAGAAGAAGTAGAAGATTATTTTTCTAGGTTATCGTGGCCTGGAAATGTAAGGCAATTAGAAAATGCTTGCAGGTGGTTAACTGTTATGGCTCCTTCAAGACAAATTAAATTAGAAGATTTACCTGTTGATCTAAAAAGTGAAAGTACCGAGTCTAAAACGGAATGGACAGGAACATTAAAATCTTGGGCTGAAGATTCCCTGGCAAAAGGAGAAACAGAATTATTGGATTTAGCTTTACCTGAATTTGAAAAGACAATGATAGAGGCCGCTTTAGGTAAGACAATGGGTAAAAAAAATGAGGCAGCTAAGCTTTTAGGGTGGGGAAGAAATACCCTAACTAGAAAAATAAAAGACCTAGGTATGAGTTAATAGTTTTTTATTTTGAGAGCGGCATTCCATTCCCTTCCCAGGACATCATCCCTCCGCCAATTATATTGACATCAAGGTAACCTAATTTAAGAAGGGAAATACCAGATTTCTTTGAATTCGTTCCTGTTCTACAAACCAAAATTATTGGAGTCTCTTTAGGGTGCCTTTTAGTCGTTAAGTGTTGTTCCAGTTTATCTTCCTGCATATTAATTGACCCTGCAATGTGCCCTGAAGAAAATTCTTGTGAGAGCCGTAGATCCACTACCAAAGCCCCTTCTTTGTTAATCTTTCTGGTCGCTTCACTCGGACTTAATTTTTTGCCTCCCTTTCTACCTTCATAAACAATTAAAGCTATGATACTTAGCAATAGTAGTGTTACAGCTATAAAATTTTGGGAAATAAATAGAAAGAATGTATTCATTTTGGATCGTGATTATATAGGTTCGTGAGTTAGAATAGTTTCTTTCAAAGAATTAATTTCGAAGATTAAAACATTATAAATGGCATCTCTAGTTCTTATTAGGCACGGTCAAAGTGAATGGAATGAAAAAAACCTTTTCACTGGGTGGAAGGATCCTGACCTAACTGATAAAGGAGAAAAAGAGGCTTTAATAGCAGGTAAGGCCTTAAAAGCATCAGGCTATAAATTCGACATTATGTTTACTTCTGTGTTGTTAAGAGCTAAGAGAACGGGAAGTATTATTCTTAAACAAATGGCCCAAGAAGATATAAAAATTGTTGAGAATGAGGCCTTAAATGAAAGAAATTACGGAGATCTAGCAGGTTTGAATAAAGATGAGGCTAGAAAAAAGTGGGGAGATGACCAGGTTCACAAATGGAGAAGATCTTTTGACATAGCACCCCCGGGTGGAGAAAGCCTAGAAATGACTGCCGAGAGAGTACTGCCTTATTATAAAAAAAATATTCTTCCCCTGTTAATTGATAACTTAGAAATCGTAATAGCTGCACACGGTAATTCTCTTCGTGCTCTTGTCATGGAATTAGATAAACTGAGTCCAGAAGAGGTAGTAAAGCTAGAAATCCCAACAGGGATGCCTATTTGCTACCAAGTAAACAAACTGGGCGAGGTTGTAGCTAAAACCATAATGTAAAACTAAACCATTCTTACTGGAATGCTATCAGTATGAAAATCACAGTTAAATGAAAAAATTTAGTACCAGATTAGTTCTTTGGCATGAATTGCATGGTAGAAAAAACCTCCCTTGGCAGAGGAAAATCACCCCTTACAAAGTTTGGGTTTCCGAAATTATGCTCCAACAAACACAAGTTGTTACCGCTACACCTTATTTTAAAAAATTTATTCAGGAGTTTCCTACAGTAAAAAGCCTTTCTAAAGCTACCCCAGATCAAGTTCTAAAACTTTGGTCAGGCCTAGGTTACTATGCAAGGGCCAGAAACCTTCATAAAGCAGCTAAACTAATCTGCTCTAACCACGAAGGAAAGATCCCGAGTTCTATTAATGAATTAGTTGAATTACCCGGTATAGGTAGATCTACTGCGGGGGCTATTCTGTCCTTGGGTTTCAAGAAGAAAGCTCCTATTTTGGATGGTAATGTAAAGAGGGTATTGGCAAGACACTTTAAAATCGAAGGCAACCTTCAAGCCTCTTCCACAACTAAACAATTATGGCAAATCTCCGAAAGTCTATTGCCTAGCGATAGAATTGATATTTATACGCAAGCTATTATGGATTTGGGTGCTACTGTTTGCACTAAATCAAATCCTTTGTGTTCAAACTGTCCTGTTAACCAAGATTGTTCAGCTTTTAAAGAAGGTCTGGTTGATACCCTGCCCTTAAAGGTAAAAAGAAAATCAAAACTTACCAAAAAGGTGCTCTGGCTTTTACCTCAAGGCCCCTCTGGAGAGATATTGTTAGAAAAAAGAAAAGAAGAAGGAATTTGGGGTGGTCTTTGGTCATTTATAGAAACCGAAAAAAAAGCGGAATTAGAGTTAGCACTATCTCGTAATTTTGATTCAAATATCTCAAATATAAAAAAACTCAAAAAAGTTAAACATAATTTCAGTCACTTTAATTTAGAGGCCATCCCTTATCTCGTAAAAGTAAAGAAAGGTAAAAAAATTAAAAACACTGTTTGGGTTAACTTCAAAAATGTAGAATCTTTAGGGTTACCAGCACCCATTAAAAAAACTATTAATCAAATAACAATGCCATGACAAGATCAGTACTCTGTAAAAAATTTCAAAAGGAATTACCAGGTTTAGATAAACCTCCTTATCCAGGACCTAAAGGACAAGAAATTTTTGAAAATGTCTCAAAGCAAGCATGGGAAGAGTGGCTAGATCATCAAAAAATGCTTATAAATGAAGGCCAGATTAACTTGACGGATAAAGAGGCTAGGAAGTGGTTAAATGAACAAATGGATTTATTTCTTTCAGGAGAAGAGTACGCGAGGCCGGAAGGATATACACCTCCAAAAGAATAGCACCTTCTTTAAGGCAGTATATTTGTATACAATCCGCTCCACATTTTGCCCAGATAGCTCAGTTGGTAGAGCAAAGGACTGAAAATCCTTGTGTCGGTGGTTCGATTCCACCTCTGGGCACCATTTCTAGGATTTCTTAAATTTGAGCTTTAACAAGAATTGTAATAGCCTGCGTTAGAGCAATTAACCTTGAAATAGTAAAAATGGAAATACCTGTCTTAGATATAACTGATAAAACTCAGGATAAAATAGAAAACCTTTCAGAATTCGGTTGTTTAGTTGTAAAAAATGCCATATCGGAGAATACAAGAGAGAAAGTTAAAACCGAACTAGAACCAGCGATGGAAATGTCCCCCGCGCAGATTGATGATCCTGAAGCTTTTTATCCTGGAAATACTAGACGAATGAGTGCCTTGGTCGCATTATCTGAAACTACTGGAAAACTAGCAGTCGATAGAATGTCTATGGACATTTGTGACCATTTTTTATTGCCTAACTCAAACTGTGGTTATCAACTTCATGTAAGTGCTGCTGTGGAAGTTGGTCCTGGTTCTCGAAAACAAATATTACATAGAGAGGCAGACCCATTCCCATTTTTTGATCTTCCGCGACCGAATCTAATTGTTGCAAGTATGTGGGCAATAACTGACTTTCGTACCGACAATGGAGCTACCTTGCTGGTACCAGGTAGTCACACATGGGGGAAAGATAGAAAGCCAAAAGATGAAGAAATACTATCGGCAGAAATGCCTGCAGGGTCAGTCTTGTATTGGTTGGGAGGAACTCTGCATGGTGCAGGAGCTAATGTTTCTAATGACTGGAGATATGGAGTCATTCTTAGTTACTCTCTAGGTTGGTTGCGTCAGGAAGAAAATCAATATCTAGACGTACCTTCAGAAGACGTAAAAAAACTTCCTAAGGATCTTGCTGAGCTAATTGGTTATAGAGCTTATGGCGGATTAGGATTCTCGATAAATCCAGAACATTTCTTTCTGCAAGATGACTGAAAATCCTTGTGTCGGTGGTTCGATTCCACCTCTGGGCACCATATTCTTCTTATATGCCCTTTTAAATATTACTTGCAAAAAGCCGAATATATGGAAGACCAATTTTCAGCTTGTTCGAGATAATCCATTTGCCTCTTTCTTAGTTCCTCTTCTCCTTCATAATCACCATCCCTGCCAGCTGCTTCGGAAAGTCCTCTCATAGACTCAGATGCTCCAATAAGTTGACCAACCCCTGCTTCTATTCTTCCACATCCTGCTTCATCCCATTTAGCAGCTGAAAAAGCAGAACAGGAAAAAATAAAGATCATAGTTGTAATAAGATATTTCATAATCCCTCCTTAAAAGTTAAGTCTTTCATATTACTACCTAATATTTAAACTAACCACATGAGAGTCCTAAAAGCTGATGACTATCAAACTTGGTTAATTGAGGAAGACAATTTCTCGGTTTTGGTTGATCCATGGTTAGACAAAAGACTTAACCCCCACTCCTCTTTCATATTGCAAAGGGAGAGAGAAGAGCCTTCTTGTTTAAGTGAAAAAGACCTCAACAAAGTAAAAGCTGTAATCATCACAGCTCCTTTTGTTGATCATTTGCACTTACCCAGTCTAAAGAAACTTAATAAAGATGTTCAAATCATCACTACCTCTAGAGTAAAAAAGACACTCGAGAAAAAAGGATTTTTAAATAAAGTGACTTGCGTTAGTAATGACCCAATAGAAGTTGGTCCTTTAAAATTGTCGACCTACCCTGCGGGGTTTCCATATAACTGGTCTTCCTTTTGTTTCTATCTCGAGAACGATAAAGGCAAAAGGTTATTTCAAGAAAGTCATATAGCTAATTTATCTTTGATAAAGAAAATCAACCAAACTTGTGATCTAGCCTTACTTACCGTCGATTCAGTTAAGTTATTTGGTGTTTTAAAACTGTCTATGAGTTTGGAACAATCTATTAAAGTTGCCTCACTTTTAGGAGCAAAGAAATTAATGGCAACTGGAACAAGCCCATTCCTATTAAGGGGGTTAGTTAGAAAATTATTACTAACCGAATCAAAGCAGAAAAATTACTCTATTGAAGGAGGTCTGCAGATTCTCTACGAGAGAGGAGATGAGGTCACCCTTTAAGATTTGATTACTATTTAAACTCATCATAAGCTAGAGTGTAATTTCAAAATAATTAAATACGGAGCATAAAAATGCCAGCAATCAATGAAGTAACGAATTTAGAAATAGAATCAAATATAGCCGTACTAACTTTGAATTCACCTCCTGTTAATGCTCTTTCCGCAAATGTTAGAGAAGGGCTGCATGTTGGTGTTAAACAAGCCATTGAAGATGAAGATACAAAAGCAATTGTATTAATTTGTGAAGGCAGGACTTTTATTGCTGGTGCTGATATCACTGAATTTGGTCAAGCCCCTAAAGGCCCTTCACTTTTTGAAGTCCAAGACATGATAGAAGATTCACCTAAACCGGTTATTTCAGCTATTCACGGCACTGCCCTTGGTGGTGGTTTAGAAGTTGCCTTAACCTGTCACTACCGAATTGCTGTGCCTTCAGCTAGGTGCGGTCTTCCAGAAGTGAACCTTGGATTATTACCCGGTGCCGGAGGGACACAACGCTTACCTAGAATAGTAGGAGCGCAAAAAGCTTTACAAATGGTTACATCAGGACAGCACGTTCCTGCTAAACAGTGTCTAGAAATGGGATTAGTTGATGAATTGGCTAATGAAGAAAATCTGTTAGCGGATGCTATTAAATTTGCGACAACGATAGTTGAAGAAAAAAGACCTCTGGTTAAAGTCAGAGACAATGAAGAAAACATTAAGGCAGACAAAGGAAATGACACTTTATTTACAGATTTTAGAAAGTCGATTGCTAGACGAACTAGGGGTTTTTTAGCACCTGAATACAACATTCAATGCATAGAGGCAGCAGTTAACAAGTCTTTCGAAGAGGGCTTAAAAGTTGAGCGGGATCTTTTTACTAAACTAGTTACAGGTACTCAGTCAGCTGCTCAAAGGTATGTTTTCTTCTCCGAAAGACAAGTTAATAAGATTCCTGATATACCTCGAGAAACTGAAGTGAGTGAAATAAATTCTGTTGGAGTCATTGGCGCCGGAACTATGGGTGGTGGTATATCCATGAATTTCGCAAATGTAGGTATTCCTGTAACGATAGTTGAACAGAATCAAGAGAGATTAGACAAGGGCTTGGCAGTTATTAGAAAAAACTATGAGAACACAGCGAATAAGGGAAGGATCTCTATGGAAGATGTGGAAACAAGAATGGGATTAATAACCGGTGAGTTGTCTGTTGAATCCTTGAATACACAGGACCTTATTATCGAAGCGGTTTTTGAAAACATGAAGTTAAAAAAGGAAATCTTCAATAAACTTGATGGTATTGCTAAACAGGGAGCCATTCTTGCTTCTAATACCTCAGCCCTTAATGTGAATGAGATAGCTGCAGAAACAAAAAGGCCAGAAGATGTCATAGGCCTTCACTTCTTTAGTCCTGCTAATGTCATGAGATTATTAGAAATAGTTAGAGGAGAAAAGACTTCCAAATCAGTCGTTGCTAGTTCCATGTCAATTGCTAAAAGGATAGGCAAGATAGCTGCCGTTGTAGGTGTTTGCCCTGGATTCGTAGGCAATCGAATTCTTGCTCAGCGACAAAGAGAAGCGAATAAATTAATTCTTGAAGGCGCTTTACCTTGGGATATAGACGACGCGCTCTTTGACTTTGGATTTCCTATGGGCCCATTTGCTATGTCAGACCTTGCTGGACTTGATATTGGGTGGAGTAAAGAAACTTCAAAAGGTGAAACTTTAAGAGATGTTCTTTGTGAAGCAGGCCGCCTTGGACAAAAATCTGGAAAAGGGTTTTATTTATATGACGAGAACAGAGTTAAATCACCTGATCCTGAAGTTGAAGCCATTATCAGAGACTTTGCTGAAGCTAGGCAGATACGCCTAAGGGACATCAGCAAAGAGGAAATATTAGAAAGATGTCTATACCCCATGATTAATGAAGGATTTAAAATTCTAGAAGAAGGCATGGCTATAAGGGCCAGTGATATAGATATAGTTTGGATTAATGGTTATGGCTGGCCAGTATATGAAGGCGGACCTATGTTTTACGGTAGTCTTGTTGGGTTTGATAAAGTTCTAGACTGGTTAAATAAAATGGAGAAAGAGCTTGGTCCTGAATTTGCACCTTCTCCGTATTTAGAAAAAGTAGTTAAAGAGAATATTAATATTTTTGCTTAACTTAAGTCAGAGCCTTCTGTTCTCTGTAATTATTGATAAAACCTATGTAGTTTAAATACAACCACAGGGGTGTAACGGCCAATATCCACCATAATTCAGTTACGACCAATAAATATATACCGGGAATATTTACTAATAAAAAAGCTATAAATCCATACATTCTCATTTTGGCACTTAAGCTGGTTAACAAGTAAGTGCCTATTATTGCTATACCTTGATCTAAAAATTGTGCGGTATTAAATAAATTTATTTCAAACATAATCCTCTCTCCTCTTTTATAACAAATTAAATTTCGCCTTGTATAATCTTAAAGTTGTACTTACTACATCATGAAAGTAATTATCTTATCTGCAATTAAGGAAGAAACACATTCCTTAAATACTGAATATGACATTAATCATACCGGTGTAGGTAAAGTTAACGCTGCCCTATCAACCCTGAGAACAGTCAAGGAAGAAAAACCTGACTTAATTATAAATTTCGGCACAGCAGGATCTCTGAATACCAATATCTCAGGATTAATTGATTGTAAATATTTTGTTCAACGAGATATGGACTCCAGGCCATTGGGTACAGACTTAGGACAAACTCCTTTTGAAAAAGACCCACCTATGGTTATTGAGATTGAAGATCATCCTATTAATACAATAAATATGAACTTGATTTGTGCGACTGGTGATTCTTTTGTCGAATCCGACATTGGCTTAAAGGCTGATGTTGTTGATATGGAGGCTTATGCTATAGCTAAAGTCTGTTATCAGGAGTCCATTCCGTTTGCCTGTTTCAAGTACATTTCAGACTTTGCTGATGAAAGTGCTGCGAATGATTTTAGTGAAAACGTTAAGAAAGCAGGAATAGTGTTCTCTGAATACCTAAGTGATAAATCAATCTAGTTGTATCAAGCTTTCGACCTTAATGCCGTTAGATAAGGTTATTTCTTCATGAATATTAACTAAGTCAATGAACACAAGAGCCTGTTTTACTGTGTAGCCTGCTTTTATACATAGTTTACAAGCAGCGGACATGGTTCCACCAGTGGCAAGAATATCATCAATCAAAATTATCTCTGCTCCGTTAGTTTGAGCTTCCTTAATTTCAAGTTGGTCTAAACCGTATTCAAGTTCATATTGAATGTCTATTTTAGGGGGCGGAAGTTTTCCTCCTTTTCGTAGCAACAACATACCAATATTTAATCTCTCTGCTATTGCAGAAGCAAAAATAAAACCCCTTGCATCAATCCCTGCAATCATTTGTGGCTTGTGATTAATTAGATTGCACATGCCGGATATGCTTTCACTAAAAGCTTCGGGGTTAGCAAGAATTGGAGAAATATCTTTAAAGCTAATGTCTTCTTGTGGCCAATCTTCAATTGAATCAATATAGTTTTTTAAATCCATAAGAGTCTTAATCTTTAAATTTATACAATACAATAGCGAACTTAACTTAATAGGAAAGAAAAAAATGAGCAACACTGCTTCAATAATGTCTATATTGGCAGGCGTGGTTTTAGGATTGCCCATAGCCGCAGCGGGCAGCCCGGGTTAAATTTATCTACTTGGTCTTCCCTCTTTTGCAATT
>JAKUUL010000010.1 GCA_022447025.1 SAR86 cluster bacterium
GCTATTAGCCTCATTCCAAGACTTCAAATTACAAGAATCATCTACACAGCTTAAACAGTGGTTGAAGGCTCTCGACCTCATTTCATTTAATTGAGAGAGAGCTTTAGGTTCATTGGAAATCGTTCTACTATTCGTGTCTAAACTCAATCCATAAATTAGACATTCAGGATTATTGTTATCATAAGGCAAGAACTCAACTGTATTACCATCTTCTTCAGCAACTACACCACCAGCAAACAGGATTAGCAGGATGGATAGGGTTAAGGAGGTTCTTTTCATGTGTAAGTTAGGTGTTTCATATCGGAAACCTAAGTAGGTCTCTTATAGGCTGAACAGGATTTGGTTTATCCTTAATTATATTTTCAGATGCCAACAAGATAGAACGCTCATGTTCTCCCATGAAATTAGCTATGAAGCAAGCTTCCGAATCTTCTTCGTCTACTAGTGTTGATAATTCTTCGTATTGAGGAAGGTAATAATTTTTTACTGATTGATATATATTTTCAAATTGTTCCTTAAATGACATTCCTTTGAAGCTCTCAGCTATCTCAAGACCTTGATTTCTTAAAGATTTATTCTCTTCAATGGGTATGCCTAGTTTTACAAGCAAAGGTCTCATTATTGCCTTTCCCTCTGTTTCAAGTTGAAGCATATTGCTAAAAATATAACGTTGGTTGTCGTCTTCAGCCATCGTAAGCATAGACTCGAATATCATTTCGCCAGCTTGTTCGCCTAGATAAACCTCCAATAAACATTCCTTAAACTTTTTGTTCATAGTCTCCCCCTAATCAAAACTCATTTACTCAGGCATCAACGAAGAATAAACCAAAGACCTAAGCTCTCTTCTCACTTGGTAAGTTGAAGACGGTAATAACTGAGTTAAGAATATGACTACCATTTCTTCTTTCGGATTTACCCAAAAAACCGTTGAGGCTGCTCCGCCCCAGCCATACTCTCCGATATCCGTTAGAGATTGAGTTTTAACTGGATCCAGTATCACGGAAAAACCTAAACCAAACCCTACTCCCTGATAAGTGGTTTCGCTGAAAGCCGATTGGCTCATTTCAGTTAAATCCTTATTATCTGGCAGATGGTTTGAAGCCATCATGGCAAGCGTCTTGCGACCGATTATTCTAGTGCCATCAAGTTCGCCCTGATTCAACAACATAGAACAAAAACGATAGTAATCTGACATAGTCGATAACAGTCCGCCTCCCCCTGAAAGCATCTTCCTTTTTTTAACTCTGGCTGTCTTGGCTCCACCTGGATCAACCAAAACAGGTCCCTTCTTGGGGTGTTGTTCGTAAAGTGAAGCCAGTCGGTCTACTTTTTCTTTCGCACAAGAAAAGCCTGTGTCCTCCATGCCCAAAGGATCAAAAATATGTTTTTGAAAATACTTGTCCAGCTTCATGCCCGAAAAGTGCTCAACCAAGTAGCCGCAAACATCAGTTGAAACTGAGTAATTCCATTGATCTCCAGGTGAAAACTCCAAAGGCAACTGAGCCAGCGTATCAATCATGGCTTGCAAATCACCTGTCGCTTGCAGTTTTGTTTTTCGATACGCCGCATCGACGTTGGTTCTTAACATGAAATCGTAAGTCAGACCTGACATGTGAGACAGCAGATCTCTAATGGTCATATGACGTTTTGGTCTTGAAGTTAAGAAATTGGGATAAAGACCCGACTCATAGACCCTTAGGTTTCTCCAAGAAGGAATGTGCCAATGGATGGGATCATCTAACCGAAAGAGGCTTTTTTCGTAAAGTTGCATTAAGGCGATACTGGTTATGGGTTTGGACATTGAATAGATGCTAAAAATGGCATCTTCCTGCATCGCTTTTTTATTTTCTCGGTCCATAAAACCCAGCGCATCTAGGTAAGCTATTTCACCTTTTCTGGCTACTAAAGTTAAAGTGCCTACGTATTTACCGGGTTCTACATACTGTTCTTTAAGGTAATCTCTTATATTCCCCATTACTTTGCCATCCAATCCTACAGACGCTGGGGAAACAACTTTTAATGAACTCATGATTTATTCTTCCTTGTAATGTTTCTGCCATGAAACTGGAATGAAATCTGCTTGTCAAGAAAGATGGTTTTAGGATTGTCCAAAAAAAGCTATTATTCGTTCTGTTCTTAATGGAAGAAGGAAAAAACATGCATGACCTAGTAATAAGAAATGGAAAAATAGTAGACGGTAGTGGCGAAAAAGCCTTTATTGGTGATATTGCAATCGATAAAGATCGTATATCTAAAGTAGGACTTGTTGAAGAACAAGGAAAAGAAGAAATCGATGCAGGCGGGCACCTAGTTACACCTGGTTGGGTTGATATACACACGCACTACGATGGCCAAGTTTGCTGGGATTCCTATCTAAGCCCTTCTTGTTGGCACGGCGTTACCACTGTCGTTATGGGCAACTGCGGAGTAGGATTTGCACCCGTTAAACCTGGTTCAGAAGAATTCTTAATTCAATTAATGGAAGGGGTTGAAGACATTCCTGGTACCGCACTTCATGAAGGCATAGATTGGGGCTGGGAAACTTTTCCTGAATACCTGGACACCATCGAAAAGAAAGAGTTGGTAATGGACGTTGGCGCTATGGTCGGTCATGGTCCCATCAGGTCCTATGTGATGGGCTATGACAGATGCCAAGGGAAAGAAGATGCTTCAGATGAGGAAATAGAAAAGATGGCTGAAATTACTGAAGAGGCCATTAAAGCCGGCGCTTTGGGTTTCAGTACCTCTAGAACTTATCTTCACACAGATAAATCTGGAGAATACGTTCCTGGCACAGAGGCCAGTGCTAATGAAATGAGAAAGATAGCTAACACGATTGCTGACCTGGGTGAAGGAACTCTAGAAATAGTCTCCGATTGGATGGATAAAGACATTGAATTAGATTGGGTCAAAGAGTTTGTAGAGGAATCTGACAGGACTCTAACCTATGCTCAAACTAGCGGTGATCCCTTTAGCGTATGGAAGTATTGTGAAGAAAATTTCTCTAAAGGCGTAAAAATTAGACCTCAATACTCTGGAAGGCCTACTGGTATGCTGTTTAGTCTAGAATCTTCAGTGCACCCATTCATTGCTCACCCGAGTTATTCAGAAATAGCTGATAAATCCTTAGAGGAAAAACTAAAAGTGATGAGAACTCCTGAGTTCAAAGAAAAACTTTTAAGTGAGGAACCCATGGTAGATCGTGATCATTTGGTCTACAGGCTCATTACTACTTTCGAGCAACAGTTTCCTATGGATCGTGTTCCCGATTATGAACCGCCAAGGGAGTTAAGTGTTGCTGGTATAGCTGAGTCTGAAGGAAAGGAGGCAATGGAAGTTGCTTATGATGAAATGCTGAAAAACGATGGGAAGACATTTATTTGGGCACCTTTTGGTCCTTACCCAAATCACAGTTTAGATTTTTATAAAATGCTGATCGAGTTTAAAAGTTCTGTGGCAGGACTGAGTGATGGAGGAGCACACTGCGGTTTAATCTGTGATGCCAGTATGCCAACCTGGAATGTATCTCATTGGAGTAAGGACAGGACTCGAGGAGACAAGATTCCTGTTGAATTTATAATAAACAAACAAACTAAAGAAACGGCTGAAACTTTTGGTCTTATGGACAGAGGTCAACTAAAAGAAGGACTCTTAGCTGACATTAATATAATTGATCACGATAAGCTGTGTGTCTTTAAACCTGAAATGGTCCATGATTTACCTACTGGCAGTAGGAGGATTATCCAAAAGGCCTCAGGCTATAAAGCAACGATAAAAAGCGGTGTGGTTACTTTTAAAGATGATAAAGCAACTGGAGCCCTACCCGGATCTTTGATAAGAGGAGAACAGAGAGTCGCTTAAGTGGAATTATCTACGCCCGATCTTTCAGACGCTTTTCCTGAAACTAAAGCACTTGAACCCATAATGACAAATTATGGGGGCAAATCTTCTTTTAGTGGTCCCATTGAAACTCTTCAATGCCCTGATGATAACTCTATAGTTAAAGAGCAGTTAAATTCTGAAGGAAATGGGAAAATCTTGATTGTAGATGCTGGTGGTATCAACACAGTAGCACTTCTTGGCGACTTAATAGCAGAGGCTGGGGTAAAAAATAATTGGTCTGGAATTGTTATTAATGGCTACATCAGGGATGTCGACATTATTAGAACTTTAGATTTAGGAGTCCAAGCTCTTGGCACCTTCCCAATAAAAAGTGAAAAAAGAGGGCTCGGTGATTTGGGTGTTGAAGTGACTTTTGGAGGGTTAACTTTTAAACCTGGACAATATGTCTACGCAGACAATAACGGTCTGCTGTTAAGTGAAAAAGAATTAAATAGCTCTTAGGGCTGCAGTTATGTCTTGAGTTGCAGCTCTTCTAGCAGGAAGAACGCCCCCGAGGAAACCAACAATTAAAGCAAGGATTAAGCCTTGGCTGACAATCGACCCAGTAACAGCAAAATCAAAAGCTGTTTGCGTAAAAGAACCGGAAGCCAGAGTTGAAACTGTATATCCATTGAAAATTAAATAAGAAATACCTGCTCCTAAAAGCCCACCTAATAAGGCTAAAATCATAGATTCGATCATCAAAGCCAATAAAACTGACCCACCTTGGAAACCAACAGCTCTTAAAGTTCCAATCTCTACCAATCTTGTAGAAACAGCGCTATACATAGTGTTCAGAGCAGCAAAGACTGCCCCTATAGCCATAATGATTGCTACCACATAACCAAAAATTTCAATTACACCAGAAGCACCTGACGATTGTTGCGAGTAAAAATCTGCCTCGCCCTGTACTCTAAGTTCTAACCTAGGATCTAGTTCTAATGCAACTCCAAATTCTGTTATAACTGAACTGCTTTCCATTTGTGCTATGGCTATGGAAGCTGAGTTTTCTCTTCTAAAAAATCCTTGAGCGCCGGCAAGATCTGCCCAAATCTCAGATTCATGAACGTCCCCACCAGTAGCAAATATTCCTACCACGGTAACTAAGGTATCTCTTACCTTTATCTGGTCACCAATATCTAAACTTTCATATTGGTCATTAGCTCCCTTTCCAACAATTATTTCAGCCCTACCAGGGGTAAAATTTTGTCCTTCTATAATCTTTAATTCAGGTCTTATTTTAAAGCTCATCTGTTCAACTGCTCTTAAAGGAAGATTTGAGGTATCTTCAGCTCCCTTTTTCTTTAAATCTATGATGGTATATAACTCAGAAGAAATCATTGGGCCCTCATCAGATTGTCTAATTCCTGGCATATTTTCTATGATGGACACATTGGGAACATAGATACCACTGCTGAGTTCTGAATTTGCTCCGTCTCTGAAAATTAAGACGCGATCCTCTTCTCCTGTGTTTGCAATAGTTTTGCTCAGCCCTTCTGCCATTGCTAACAAGGAAACCATAACAGCAACTGAACCGGCGATTCCTATAATTATTACAATTGAAGAACCTGATCTAGCCAGTATAGTTCGAAGATTCATTCCTAAAATAGCTAATATCTGTTTCATAACTAATCCTTTCTTAAAGCATCCACAACTTTTAACCTCATAGCACCAACAGCTGGCGGTAAACCAGATATCATGGCCATCAATAGAGCGGCTACTAGTGCCCATAATATTACCGAATATTCAAAAGCAATATCCCCCGCAAACTCCGATAAATCTCCAGATATTCCTAGAAAGACCAAGAAGCTTAGAATAATGCCAAGAGCCATAGATACTAAACAAATAACAATAGATTCACACAAAACTAAAGACAAAATGGTCTTATCTGAATAGCCTATTGTCTTAAATACAGCGAACTCTGATGTTCTCTCTCTAACTGCCTGACTCATGGTATTACCGGTTACTAGCAACATCGTAAAGAACACTGCACTTAGAATAGAATTCATAATAAAACCTATGTCACCTACTTGCTCAGCAAACATCTTACTAAAAGCAGATTCTGTTGAAGTCTTGGTTTCATTGAAAGAGTTAGCAAACATCTTATCAATCTCTTTGGCTATCTTTTCATTGTCAGATTTGTTTTTAACCTTGACTATGTAATTTCCAACTGTCCCCTTACCCCAGGCTCTTGTTTCTTCAAAATAGTCATGGTTAATGAAGACTTGTTCATCACCTCCATAAACAGGATCGGATTCATTTACCTCAAAGATACCCACTAAATCAAATTCCCATAGATTCGTCATATCTTCTTTTGGCCATATATCACCAATAATGGGAATTTTATCTCCAACTTTCCAATTAAATTTATCGGCCAAGGCTTTTCCAGCAACCATGCCTGTTCTTGTATTGATGAAGTCTCTTTTTTCTTGTTCACTTATCCTGAATCCATCATAAACTTCAAACCAATCTTCAGGTGGTACTGGCCACTTTGGAAAAAAGTTCTCTCGATCTATGTATGTTCCACCAAACCACTCTCTGTGGGCCACATGACTAACTCCCTCTACTGCTCTAATTCTTTCTCGATAAGAGAGAGGCAATGGATCAGTAAAAGAAAGTTTAGACATGACTATAAGACGATCATCACCTTCAAAGTCTACCTCTGCAGTAAAAGCAACTGCCACTGATCGCAACATTCCAAAAAGCATGAATGCTATGGTTAAAGAACCTATGGTAAGTACAGTCCTCCAGCGTTTTCGATTGAGAGCAGCAGAAATTAAAGTCCAGTACTTCATCGTTACCCTTTAGCTAAAGCATCTACTACTTTTAATTTAAGTGCTTGTCTTGCTGGCATAAAAGAAGACACAAAAGAAACAAGAACCCCAATAAGAAAAGCGCTTATGAATGCAGAACTAGTTAAATAGAGTGCATCTGCTAGCATATCTTGACTGGCAGCCACTATTAAAGGAATCATCAGGAGAGTAATCCCCAGACCAAGTATTAGACCTGAAAAGATAATAATAAATGCTTCTAACATAACTGAAACAAACAGCTGGAAATCTCCATAACCTATACTCTTGAGCACTGCTAAGTCTGCCGTTCTTTCTCTTACAGCTTGACTCATGGTATTGCCTGTTACTAAAAGGATCGTAAAAAAGACAGCAGATAATATTAAGTTCATAATCAACTCAATATCTCCGAAGTCGCCCACCATTTCCATAGCGAGTTGGTTTTCTGGACCGCTTCTTGTTGCCCTGTCTGAGTTCTCAAAGTTTTTATCAATCTTGTTTGAAATGCTATCGGCCAGTTCTGGAGATAACACTTTCGCGATAATATAACCGGTAGTCCCTTTCATGGTCATTCGGCTGTCATCGATATACTTATAGTTAGAAATAATACCCATTTCATCACCATTAAGTTGAGCTACTGAGTAAAACCCAACCACTTCAAACTCCCAATTGAACGTGCCATCTTCGTGTTTGAAAGTAGCTTTGGTCCTTACCTTGTCGCCTACCTTAAAACCCTATTGGTCTGCCAGAAGTTTTCCAACCAGAACACCATCAGGTCTTTGGAGCATTGCTTCTGTGTGTTCTTCTGTGGCTTGAAATCTTGGATAAACATCGTAGAGATTTTCATCTGCTGCAAAAATCATTCCGTCGAACATACTACCAAGCGGATCGCTCTCCAGCATGGTCATATGAGTTACTTTTTCGACGCCCTCTAAGGACTTTACGTATTCAACATTTGTATACGGCTGCGTGCCAAACATGTTGTATTTCGGCATGACCATAATGATATCTGCTGACATACCTTGCATGGATCCTGTAAAAATAGCTGACATGGAGTTTAATAACCCAAACAGTAAAAAAGCGATTGAAATAGACGCGATGGTTAAGAAGGTTCGAATCTTCTTTCTGAAAAGACTAGCTTTAATTAAAACCCAATACATTGGCTTCAGTGAGTAAGTTTGCCTTTATCTAGATGTAAAATTCTTTTAGCAGAATCAGCAGCCATAGGATCGTGAGTAACCATCAGTATGGTTTTACCGTGATCTCTATTTAAAATCTGTAATAAATTTAGTATGTCCGTTGCTGTATCCCTGTCCAAGTCACCTGTCGGCTCGTCACAAACTAGAATGTCTGGGTCTGACACCAAAGCCCTTGCTATAGCGACCCTTTGTTGTTGTCCCCCTGAAAGTTCATTAGGTTTATGCGAAGCCCTATCAGCAAGGCTCACTATGTTGAGAGCTGTTTCGACATGTTGTTTTCTTTGAGATCCAGAAAGTTTAGTTAAAAGTAGAGGTAACTCAACATTTCTAAAGGCTGTTAAAACTGGCAGTAAGTTGTAAAACTGGAAAATAAAGCCGACGTGACTGGATCGCCATTTGCTCAATGCTTTACTGTTTAACGAATCAAGTCTCTCTCCGTCCACTTCTACAGATCCAGAAGTTGGCGTATCCAACCCTCCTATAAGGTTTAAAAGAGTTGATTTACCGGATCCAGAAGGCCCCATAAGCGCAAGGAAATCTCCCTTAGGGACCTCTAGACTTAGATCATCTAGAACAACTAGTTTCTCGCCACCTCTTTGATATGTTTTATTTACAGCTTTAACACTGACTAAAGAATCTGACATTCCTTTCTCCGTTTAATTTATTGAAACTTTTTGATTATTTTCTAACTCTTCATCATAAGAAGCAACCACCTGATCCCCTGCCCTTACTCCTTTTACTATTCTTGAATAATTTGAGGTTTCCTCAGCTACTTCGACTTGCTTAATCTCAATTCTTCCATTCTTTACTAAGATTACATAACTTTCATCACCTTCATTTAATACTGCAGCATTTGGAACAACCACGCCTTCTTTCTTTTCAGTGGTCGTTTCAACCATTTTTTGAAGAAATGAAACCCTTATGCCCATATCTGGTAGAACTCTTTCATCTTTCTCTAAAAACCCTATCCTCACTCTAACGGTAGCTTTATTACGGTCAGCAGTTGGAATAATTGCAATAACTTCTGCTGGGATATCCCATTTTGGATAAGCATTTAAGTTAGCTACAACAGGTTGTCCAGCTTCTACCCTATTGATGAATGCTTCATTTACATCCACTTCGATTTCAAGGGAATCCATATCAACGATGGTACAAATTCCTGTGGCAGTAAAGCCTCCTCCTGCTGATACCGGCGATATCATTTCTCCTGGTTGCGCTGCCTTGTAGACCACTACCCCACTAAAAGGGGCCAAGATTTGCATGTCTGCTAATCTTTGCTTACTAATATCCACTAAAGCCTGTGCGCCTTCCATGACTGCTTCTCTGGTCTTTAGCTCGTCAGGACTTGCAAATTTACCTTCAATTAATGCGCTTGTACTTTTAAAAGCAATTTGGGCTTGTTTTAACTGCGATTTAGCGTATTCCAAATCAGCTTTATATGTACTGTCATCGAGTTGGGCCAATAGTTGTCCCTTTTCGACATACATTCCCTCCTCAACCAGAACTTCCAAGACTTTACCGGTAATTTTTGAAGAGACCGTTGCCCTTCTTCTTGGAACCACATAACCGGATGCATCAAGGATACTGGAAGCAGAAGAACCGGAGGCATTAATTGACTTGACTGTGAATGTGGTAACTTCTTGGACCTCTTCTTCTGCTAGAAAAAACCAAAGTCCTAACGCAATGACTGCTAACCCAGAAACGATAATGGAAACAATTTTGGTAGGAAAAGGTTCAGATTCCCCTTCTTGAGAACGATCTATCTTTAAGTTATTTAAAAGATCTTCTTTTTCGCTCATAACTATCTACTCATGGAATTAATCCACTTTTCGATCAAGTTTACTGCTTCAGTGTGCACCAAAGCCCTTCCTGACTCGGGCATCATAACTCCGGGGTCAGTAGAAATCATCCTATATAAGAGGATAGATTTATCTGCTTCGCCTGGCACTATTGAGTATTTTAAACTACCACTACCTCTTCCGGTAGCTACAGGACTTTTATTAATTCCTAAATGAAGAGGTCGAATCTCATTAAAATCTAGATAAAGAGCGGTTGAATTAGCTACTCCTGATGGCATGTGGCAATGTCCACAGTTAACGGCTAAATAGGCCCGGGCCCTGTCTTGAAGAGGTACAGAGTTATCTTCCCAGTCTGCAACGGCCTGAATCCCTTTAGGAATAGAGTCAATTACTCCGTGTTCTAATAAATAAGCTAATTGATTTTTCTTTTCACCTCTGTAGACCAGATCTTTATCTAAATTTCGAGCTTTGGGTCCAATTGGAGAAATCACATCATTAGTTGAATGACATTCTTTACATTGATTCATATTTGGAACTCTGTAGCGCACATCCCTGCTCACTCCTTCATGATTTACCCAGGAAGTATTGATCGTTTTTCCCGCTATTTTGATAAAAGCTTCTGTTTGTTCTTCGTTCCAGGCATAGGAAACAGCTTCCCAACCTGTTTCTTTATGTAACAAAACCCTAGTCTCAAGTAAGTTTGAGCCCAAGTCTAAGTTTCTTTCATCAACGGGATAGTAAAAGGTCTTAATCAGAGCTGTGCCCACAGGAAAATCGTAAACCCAATCTTTCTGGTAACTGCCTTCTTTTCCTTCCGGAACATATATAAATCTGCTCTTGTAGGAATAATCACTGAACAAAGTAGTGATTAGTTCATACGGATGAACATTTTCAACTGGCAGTTGCTTAGTTTGATCAATAAAAAATTCAAATTCTGAAAGTACTTTTGGAAATTCATTGCTCGTAATTTTTGCATCATTTACAGACCAAAGATTCGCGCTCATTAACATGAACGAGATAGCCATAAAATTTGTTAAAGCAATCTTCATTGCCACTAAAGATTAAATTCCTTCAGGGATTTCCATAACTACCGCGGATAAAGGTCTGATCTTAAGGTTATATGGCTCGGTATCGGAAGTAGTTACATTGGGGAGGGACAGCATGTATTTAATGGGTTTTAAAGCCATGAAAGACGCTTCTCCGTTGTCAGAAAGCACTAATTTTTCTTCGTCGGGTTGACCAAAAATCATTTGAGTTAGAGGCAATATCCCATCCCAAAAAATATCCGGCATATTGCCTTCTGAAAGTTCATACAATATACCCGCTATAGCTTTATCTACGTCTGGGTCAAAACCTCCATTACCAAATCGATTGCCATGAACTTGAATAGATTTGGGATGTGGGTAGTAATTCTCATCATCGGTTTCAGCAGAATAAGTAACTATTGAAAGGTTTACAGTCCCGTTTCCTGAAATATCATTATCAAAAACTTCCACATCGGAATTTGCCTGAATGATGATACCGGTGCCTCGGGGTACCTCTCCCACAATATTTCCTTCAGGAGCAAAATTATCTGTGTCGTTATCAACTGCCTTATTCCTAAAGACCCGCACATGATGACCTCCTTGTTGAGGCAAATCAGGTAGGTCAAAGACCAGGATGCCTCCTGTGTTGTGAGAAGCCACATTGTCGTAGACATCTGCATAATAAGAATTTTCTATCTCTATGCCTGCTACGTTATAGTGTGCACGACTATTTCGAACGATAATATTTTCAGATTGACCTACATAGATCCCAGCATCGGAAGCACCTATGGCTACACAGCCGTCTATAAGGACATCTTTTGACTCAACCGGATATAAACCATATGCGCCATTTGTGCTTTTAGGGCCTCCGGTCCACTCCGTTCTAATATTGATCATGTAAATACCGTCTGCTCCTATAACTTTAAGAGCATCACCTTTGGCATCCTCTATTGCGAAATCTTTCAAAATAACTTTACTTGAAGTTACCAACAACCCTTGGGCACCAGACTCTTGTTCAGCAAAACTTAAAACGGTTTTATCCATGCCCGCACCAACCACTTTAACCTCATCAACATCCAATGAAAGACCGTCCGAGAAGCTATAGAAACCTTCTGCAAGTCTGATGGTATCTCCAGGCTTAGCTAAGATTAAGGCTTCTTGTAATTTTTCTTGTATATCAGGACCATTCTCTATGGCAATAACCTGAGCACCGCAAATAAGCGAATAAAATAAAACAAAAGGTAATATTAGTTTAGGTTTAATACTCATTACACTTTTCTCAATCTATCCGATTTAATGTCTTCTACTTTGGTGCAGCCCAATAGAATCATATTATTTTGAACCTCTTCTTTCAAAAGATTGAGAGAACGGTAAGCACCTTCTTCACCCGCAGCTGCCAGACCATAAAGGTAGGCTCTACCGCCCATACAGGCTTTCGCGCCCATGGATAAAGCTTTTAAGATATGCGTCCCTCTCCTCACTCCACCATCTAGGATAACTTCAAGTTTATCGCCGACAGCGTCGATGATATCGCCCAGTACCTCAATGGGAGCTGGACAACCGTCCATCTGACGACCTCCGTGATTCGAAACCATAATAGCCGATGCTCCTACTTCAGCTGCCATTTTAGCGTCTTCCACAGACAATATGCCTTTGATAGCAAATGGCTTATCCCACTGTTCTATCATCCAGGCCGCATCCTTCCACGTAACCGTTCTGTCGAATTGACTGTTCATGAAGTCCATGACGGACATGCTTGAAGATCCAGCTGGTACTTTGTGCTCTAGATTCACCATCGAGGGGGTTGGTGGGTGAGTTATGTAATTGAAGGACCAGTTGATATGCCTGGCGATATTCATGTATCCACTCAAACCTAATTTAGGTGGGACTGTCATTCCAGTCACTAAATCTCTTTCTCTTCTGCCATTACTAGGAACATCCACTGTAAGACACAAAGCATCGTAATTCGCGTCTTTGCATCTTTGAATGTATTCCTGTGACAAGCTCCTGTCTTTTAACACATAAATCTGAAACACTTTTGGTCCATCAGATGCCTTCGCTACATCTTCAATAAGCGTAGTAGATATGGTGGATAGACAAAATATAGTTCCTGTTCTTGCTGCAGCTCTGGCTGCGCCGCCTTCTCCGTCTGGATGAAACAAACGATGATAGCCGGTGGGTGAACAGATAAAGGGCCAATCTATTTTTTGACCTAAGACTGTTGTTGAAGTGTCTATCTTGTCTACATCTACGAGAAATCTTGGAACCAATTCAAATTGTTCAAATGCAGAAGTGTTTTGTCGATAAGTCCATTCATCTTCAGCAGCGCCGTCTATGTAATGAAACATTGGTGCAGGAAGTCGCTTTTCAGCTAGGTCCCTAAAGTCCATGACCTTATGGCATGAATCCAGTTTTCTTTTAGACACTAACCTTTTTCGTTCTGGATTAACTCAAACATTTTCATGGCTTGTTCTCCACCTTGATAACAAGGCTTTGCATCTTTCATATCTGAGATCTGATCCCAATTTGAAGCAATATTTTCTGCAGTCATGTCTTCACCTGTTCCAAGATTAATGCCCATGGTTTCGTGAATCATAACTCTGGCAAAGACCCCTGCGCCAGCTGCCATAATTACTCCTGTGGGAGCATCCTCTGAAACCATATAAGTTACTGCTGGAGTAACAAAATCTGGTTTTATTTGGTCTAAAACATCTGACATACCAGGCAATTCTTCAGTCATTCTGGTTCCAGCGAAAGGTGCAAGTGCATTGCACTTAATGTTGTATTTAGCTCCTTCCAATTTCAGAGTATTAATTAGTCCAACCACCCCCATTTTGGCAGAACCGTAATTAGTTTGGCCAAAATTACCGTAGAGACCGCTTGAAGATGAAGTCACTACGATTCTTCCGTAGTTCTGCTCTCTCATGATCTCCCAAACAGCTTTTGTGCAATTGACTGTTCCCATTAAATGCACTTCAAGAACCATCCTAAAATCGTCGTCTTCTACCTTTGTAAAACTTTTATCCCTCAAGATACCGGCATTATTAATCAAGATATCAATCCTGCCGTAAGCGTCCATTACTTCCTTGACCATCGCTTCTACCTGACCTTTGTCTGTAACGCTGGCACCATTTGACATGGCTTCTCCGCCTGCAGCTTTTATTTCTTCCACAACCGCTTCTGCTGGTGAGAGAGAACCTCCAGTGGACCCGTCTACGCTACCTCCAAGATCATTAACCACTACTTTAGCGCCTCTTTTAGCTAAATCTAAAGCATGGCAACGTCCTAAACCTCCGCCCGCACCAGTGATGATAGCAACTTGATCTTTAAAAGTTATAGCCATAATTACTCCTAATAAATTTTAGGCGCTAATAGTACAGGAACCTAGTTTCTTTGTGAAAAAGCTTTTTTTATTCTAGATAAAGCTTCTTCTAGCCTGGATCTTGGACAACCAAAATTTAAACGAACGAATTGACTGTCGCCAAACCATTCCCCTCTATGAACGCCAACCCCTGCGTTAATAAAGAAATCCGATGGATCATCTAATCCTGTTTTAGAACAATCTATCCAGGCAAGGTAAGTTGCTTCTGGTCCGTATAAGGAGAGTCCTTCAATTTTAGATATCTCTTCTTTAAGTAACTTTCTATTCTCTCCGAGGTATTGCATAAGCTCCTGATACCAAGGCTCTCCGTATTTGTAGGCAGCTTCTGCTGCTGTGTAAGCAAAAACACCAATATGAGCCGCTATTCCTCTCATGTTTCGCCTAAACTCTTGTCGAAGCTCGGGATTTGGAATAATTGCTGCTCCACAAGGCAGTCCTTGCATATTAAAAGTTTTAGTGGGAGACAACAAAGTAATTGAATTGTTTAGTGCGTATTCATTGGTCTGCGCCAAGTGTAAGTGTTTTCTGCCTGGTTCAAAGATCAAATCTGAATGAATTTCGTCTGCACATATTATGGTTTGATTTTTCTCACATATATCTACCAATTTTTTTATTTCTTCTTGATTGAATACTGTTCCGCCAGGATTATGAGGATTGCAGAAAAAGAACATTTTAATTTCTTCACTCATCAGCTGTTCTATGGATTCATAGTCTAGTTCTAATCTTCCTTCAACATTTTTTAGATCCGTATTTAACCTCCCTCTATTCATATTGTCTGAAGCATAAACAAAAGGTCTATAAATTGGTGACGGTGTCATGACCATATCACCAGGACTTAGAGCTGTTCGACAAGCCACATTCAATCCGACGACCACTCCAGGCATCCAAGTCACCCATTCCGGATCAATTTCCCATCCTGATTTATCAACCAACCTTTTTTGCAGTAAAGAAGTCAATTCAGCTGGTCTTTCTGTGTAACCAAAGATTCCCTGGTCAACTCTCTTTTTAATGGCTTCAGTCACCTCAGGAGGACATTGGAAGTCCATATCAGCGACCCACATAGGAAGGATATTGGGATCATCAAACTTTAGCCATTTCGTGCTTCTCGTTTCTATACGATCTATTATGCTGTCAAAGTCATATTTCATAATTTGCGGTATGGTACTCTAAAATATTCTTTCAAGCTTCCCTATTGCTACAAAAGATATCAATAGTTAGACTTCTCGCGCTAAAAATAATAATTATTTATGAGTAATTTACATTCTCAAGTAAATGACAATACCCCTGTATTAGTTGGATGTTCCCAGTACTTAGATAAGAAAGGTCCTGAAGGTCTTAATTATTTAGATATTTTAAAAATAGCTTGTGAAAAAGCCTTAAACGATTGTGAAGCCAAGGTTAGCTTAAAAGATCATCTAGACACTATTTCTGTAATTCGTTTTACCGGTGATACACCAAACAGAGATTCAGCAACAACTGACCTGTGGGGATACTCAAATATGCCCAGGAGCTTGGGTAATTCACTGGGTGTAAGTGTTCCTAATGAGATTTATACAACCACTGGCGGAAATTCACCTCAACTTCTACTTAATGAGATTTGTAATCGCATTAAAGATCAAAAAATGGATTGTGCTCTTCTAACCGGAGGAGAAGCTTTAGATACTTTTGTTTCTAGATTAAAAGATGGCCTGGAAGTTAACTGGGGAGATAATCCAGGAGGAGAACCTGAATCATTAGGAAGTCAAAGAGACCTGGGAAGTGAATTCGAAAAGAAACATGGTATTTTTGAGCCTTCTTCAGTTTATCCTTTATTTGCTAACAGCATTCGAGGCAATGAAGGTAAAAGCGCCAATCAACACCAGGAAGATATAGGTAATTTATTCAGTCGTTTTTCTGAAATAGCTTCAGAAAATGAATTTTCTTGGTTCAAAATTCATAGATCTGTTGAAGAAATAGTTGAAGCAACACCTCAAAATAGAATGGTGAGCTTTCCCTATACCAAATACATGAATTCAATTATCAGAGTAAATCAGTCTGCTGCTTTGGTAATTACATCTGCTAAAAAGGCCAAGGAATTAGGGATACCCACTTCAAAATGGATTTTTATGCATGGCGCTGGATGTATCAATGATATTTGGAACATTACTGAAAGAGAAAACCTTTACTCCTCTCCAGCTATTAGAAAATGTGCTGAAGCAATCTTTAGCAAAGCAGGTCGTACTCAATCAGATGTTTCTTTTTACGATCTATACTCTTGTTTTCCTAGCGCAGTTCAAATTGCTAAAAAAGAAATAGGCATACCAGACAAAGACACTAGAGACCTGACCGTCACAGGAGGTTTGCCTTATTACGGAGGACCAGGCAGTGCTTATGTGGTCAACTCTTTAGCGAGTATGGTTAATAAATTGAGAGAAAATCAAGGCAGTTATGGACTGGTTAATGCTAATGGATGGTTCCTGACCAAACACGGACTGGGGATATTCTCTTCCAATCCTTTTTTAGGAGAATGGAACCAAGTTGTAGATTCTTCACTTTTACAAAAGGAAATAGAAAGTTTAGAGCACCCTGAATTTATCGAAGAAGCAAACGGTAGAGGTTCTATAGAAACCTATACAGTGGTGAACTCAAGAGAAGGTCCAACTAAGGCTATTATCATAGGTCGCATGGAAGACGGGAAAAGATTTGTTGCTAACACCGAAAGAAATGAAAATCTTTTGACTAAAATGATGCAGAAAGAAATGTTAAACGCCACAGGTACTGTAAAATTTGATAATTCACGAAATATTTTCCAACCTGATTAGAAGGAGAAGTAAATGAAAGAAATTAATGTTGCTGTTACCGGAGGAGCGGGTCAAATTGCTTATTCCTTACTTCCTAGGTTGGTTAGTGGAGAAACTTTTGGGGTTGATACAAAAGTGAATCTTAGACTGATAGAAATTCCTCAAGTTGTAGACAAGCTTGAAGGAACCATCATGGAACTGATTGATTGTGGATTTGAACAGACAGGATCCTTGCTTGCGACAGCGGATATTAAAGAAGGAGTTAAGGATGCACATTGGGTCCTTTTAGTTGGCAGCATTCCAAGAGGAATAGTGGTCGATGGGAAGAAAATTGAAGAAAGAAGTGATCTACTAAAAATCAATGGGGGTATTTTCACTGACCAAGGCGAGGCAATAGGTAAATTAGCGCAAGAAGATGCAAAAATTTTAGTAGTAGGCAATCCAGCCAATACAAATGCGCTAATTGGAAGAACAAAGTCTGAAAATCCTGCACAGAGTTGGTTTGCCATGACTGCGCTCGATGCCAATAGGGCTAAAGCACAATTAGCTGAAAAAGCAGGTGCAGAAATAAGTTCAGTGACTAACATGACAGTTTGGGGAAATCATAGCCCTACTATGTATCCTGATCCTTACAACGCGCAAATTGATGGAGTAAGTGCAGTTGAAGTGATAAATGACCTAGATTGGGTTGAAAACGAATACTTACCTCTTGTGCAACAAAGAGGAAAAGCAGTAATTGATGCGAGGGGCGCCTCCTCTGCAGCTTCAGCAGCTAATGCTGCTATAGATACTGTTAAGGCTGTTGATAATAAGACTGAGGAAGGAGATTGGTTTAGCGCAGCGGTTCCAAGTGATGGAAGTTATGGGATACCTGAAGACTTAATTTTTGGTTTCCCCTTAACTTCTAATGGCCAGGGTAAAATTGACATAGTCCAAGGTATTGAGCTCAATGATTTTGCTCAAGCAAAAATCAAAATTACTACCGACGAACTATTATCTGAAAAAGAAGCTGTAAAAGATCTCTTAGACTAATCTTTACCTTTCGGTTTAAGTTGGGGGAATAAAAGCACATCTCGTATAGACGTGGCCCCTGTAAAGAGCATAACTAGCCTGTCAATGCCAACTCCTACGCCTGCACATGGCGGAAGGCCATACTCTAAAGCCTCTACATAATCTTCGTCATAACCCATGGCTTCTTTGTCGCCAGAGTCTTGCTGCTTAACTTGTTGTTTAAATCTCTCTGCTTGTTCATCTGGATCATTAAGCTCAGAAAATCCATTGGCAATTTCTTTTCCACCTATAAACAATTCAAAACGATCAACATAATCTGGGTTATCGTCTTGTGTTCTCGAAAGAGGAGATACATCTTTAGGGTACCCCACTATAAAAGTAGGCTTATCAAGTTCGCCCTCTACGCCCTTCTCAAATATTTCTAATTGCAGCTTACCGTCAGAGGAGTCTTTTATGTTCTCCACTTCTAGCTTCTTAGCTATCTTCTCTAGCTCTTTCCTATCTTCTAGTTGATCTTTCTTAACACCGAGATATTTAACGATGGAATCAACTAATGTTAGCTTCTGAAAAGACTTTGATAGGTCATACTTCTTTTTATTTTGTTCAATAACGGTTTTTCCCAAAACCCTCTCTGCCAATGTTCTTATTAGCGATTCCATAAAATTCATTTGGTCTTCGTAATCGGCGTAAGCCGTATAAAATTCAAGCATAGTGAATTCAGGATTGTGTTTTGTGGATAAGCCCTCATTTCTAAAATTCCTATTGATCTCAAATACTTTTTCTATTCCTCCTACAACCAGCCTTTTAAGGTATAGCTCGGGAGCAACTCTCAAATACAAATCCATATCGAGGGCATTATGGTGGGTCTGAAATGGTCTGGCTGTGGCCCCTCCTGGTATCGGGTGCATCATGGGAGTCTCAACTTCCAAGTAACCTTCTTCAATAAAGATATTGCGTATTTCACTTAAAATTTTACTTCGCTTCTTAAAAACCTCGAGACTTTCAGGATTGGTTAAGAGATCTAAATACCTTTTTCTATATCTCTGTTCTGTATCAACTAAACCGGCATGCTTCTCTGGTAAAGGCTTTAAAGATTTTGTTAAAAGAAAAATACTATTGGCTTCAACCGTTAATTCATTGGTTTTGGTTTTAAATAGCTCTCCTTTAAGACCTACCACATCTCCTAAATCCCATTTCTTGAATTCCTTATATGCCTCTGCCCCCAGGTTATCTGCCTTAATGTAAGCCTGAATTTGCCCAGAAAGATCCTGAATGGTAATGAAACTGGCCTTGCCCATTACACGCTGCAACATTACTCTGCCCGCTACTGAGACTTCTACTTTTTTACTTTGTAATTTATCTTTCTCAAAAGAATCATAAGCAGCATGTAGCTCCCCTGCTAACGCGTCCCTCCTAAAGTCATTTGGAAAGGCATTACCTTTCGACCTTAAGTCATCGAGTTTAGCTCTTCTTAAAGCTAAGAGTTCATTTTGTGAAATTTCTTCTGTCATTACGCATACTTTAACTAAATATTGGCTTTAAGGCTCGCTTCAATAAAACTATCAAGATCTCCATCTAATACCGCTGTGCAATTTGAAGTCTCATAACCAGTCCTTAGATCTTTTATTCGCGCTGAATCCAACACATAAGATCTTATCTGACTTCCCCACCCTATATCTGACTTTGATTCCTCCAGGCTCTGTCTTTCTGCATCCAACTTTTGCATTTCTATTTCATAAAGTTTAGCTCTAAGTTGTTGCATTGCTTTGTCTCTATTTTGGTGTTGTGACCTTTGAGATTGGCATTGGACAACAACTCCAGTAGGTTCATGGGTAATTCTAATAGCTGAATCAGTTTTATTAACGTGCTGTCCACCTGCTCCGCTAGCTCTATAAGTATCTATTCTAAGATCTGAAGGGTTTATATCTATTTCAATGGTTTCATCAATTTCAGGGGAAACAAAAACAGATGCAAAAGAAGTGTGTCTTCTACTGCCCGAATCAAAAGGAGACTTTCTTACCAATCTATGCACTCCCGTTTCTGTCCTAAGCCATCCATACGCATAATCTCCTTCGAATCTAATTGCAGAACTTTTAATTCCAGCTACCTCGCCAGGAGACACCTCAATCATTTCAACTTTAAATCCCTTAGATTCACCCCATTTTAAATACATCCTCATAATCATCTCCGCCCAATCCTGAGCTTCGGTTCCGCCTGAGCCGGACTGAATATCTAAAAAAGCATTATTTGGATCCATAGGATTAGAGAACATTCTTTGAAACTCTAATTGGTAGAGCTTCTTTTCATTTTTTTCAATTTCTTCGATAAGTCCTTCTAAAGCTTCTTCATCATTTTCGGAGAGAGCCAATTCGGATAACTCTGAAGAGTCTTTTATGGCCTGGTCTAAATCGGTAAACCTTGTTACCTCTTTTTCAAGATGTACCCTTTCTTTGTTTAGTTCTTGAGCTTTTTTTGGGTCATCCCAAACATTTGGATCGTTAAGATTTTCAGTTAATTCATTTAACCGAGACTGTTTTTTTTCGAGGTCAAAGATACCCCCTTAGGTCATCAATTCTTTTGACCTGATTTTTTAAATCTTCAATTATCGAAGTTACTTCAGTCATGTCTTAGTTAATAGATGAAACTATATACTCTCTCACCTTATCTATATTATCGGGTAGAACAACAAAATCTTCTTGTTTATCTTCTATATCCTTTAATTGGGAAGGAGTCTCTACAGCGTCTTCAGCTAACACTTGTTTAATGGCCTCCATGAATTTAGATGGGTGTGCTGTGGCCATTGTTATCACAGACTGGTCAGGTGAGATTAATTCTCTGGCAGCTCTAACCCCAGTAGAAGTATGCGGGTCTAGTATGTAATTGCTTGTCTCAAAAGTGTTTTTAATTTCTTGCAGTATTTCCTGATCCGTACTTGGAAAGCTTAAAAATACATCTTCTGCTTTCTTCCAGTATTCTCCGGGCACTGAAATTTGTTCTTTAGGGAAGGAAGACATAGTTTTTTGCAGCTTCTCAGAATTATTGTTGAATAAATTAAACAGTAGCCTTTCAAAATTACTGGCCACTGAAATATCCATACTGGGGGCCAATGTTGAGGTGACTTTCCCTTTCTTATAAGAATTTTCAGAAAATAATTTGTGCAAAACATCATTGCTATTTGTGGCTACTAGTATTTTGTTGATGGGAAGACCCATTTCCTTAGCCAACCAACCTGCATAAGCATGTCCGAAATTTCCAGAAGGTATCGAAAAGATCAATCCGTTCAGTTCTTCTTTTAACCTTAAGTAAGTCCAGAAATAATAAACTGATTGGGTCATGCATCTAGCCCAATTTATAGAATTAGCTGCTATAAAACGTGTTTCATTTGACACAATAGCTTCGTCCAAAAATAACTCTTTAACCATAGCCTGACAGCCATCAAAATCAGTTTGAACTGAGAGAGCATGCACATTCTTTGCCTGAGTAGTTGTCATCTGCTTTCTCTGTATTTCAGTAACTCTCTCATGCGGATAAAGGATAAAAACTTCTACGTTCTTGTATCTAGAGCACGCTGAAATTGCGGCTGACCCTGTGTCACCAGAAGTAGCTCCTAAAACAGCAATTTTTGTTTCTTGCTTTTGCGCAAAATGATTAAGTAGCGTTCCTAATAGCTGCATTGCAACATCTTTAAATGCCAAAGTGGGTCCATGAAATAACTCAAGGATCCATCTTTGGTCTTCTAATTTAATTAAATTAACTACGTCTTTGTTTTCAAAAGCTTGATAAGCGTCATTAACAATGTATTCAAAATCACTTTTATTAATCTCTTCTGATACAAATTGATGAAGTATCTCAGCTGTTAATTCTTGATAATTTAAAGAGCTTAAATCCTCAAGTTCCTCATTCGTGAACCTGCGATTATCTAATGGCATAAACAAACCACCATCTGGGGCAAGACCCCCTAATAGAACTTCACTAAATGACTTTCTCAGTGAAGAGTTTCTGGTACTTATATATTGCATTACTTCTTGCCTAGATGAATCCTAAACTTCTTAACTCCTGGAGTAACTTCTGGTAAGTCTTCCAACTCATTTTTTAGTTTAAAAGCTTCATTATCAGTAATTTCACCAGATATTATGACTACAGGAATGGATTCCAGGTTTGCTTTCGCCTTTGCCTCATGTTGAATTAAGGCCTCAATGCTTATATTTCTATCCGCAAATAAAGAGGATATCTTAGCTATAACTCCAGGTTCATCATTAACTTGTATTCTGTAATATCTTGCTGCTTTCTTACTATCCGATACTTGTAATTCATTACTGCTATCAGAATTAATATCTAAATCCCAGCCTCCCTTAGCTATGTCAACTAAATCGGCTATTACTGCTGAAGCAGTTGGTTCTGGTCCAGCTCCCGGACCGTAATAAACTGTTGAACCAACCCCTTCTGAAAATATTTCAAGGGCATTCATTTCTTTACCTACTTGTGAAAGCAAGGTTTCCTTATCCACTAAAGTTGGATAAGCACTTACACAAACTACATTACTGTCTAACTCGCCAAGTGCTATGTGCTTAATCGAATAGCCTAGTTCTTTGGCATATTTAAGATCTTCTAGCTCTACCTCTTCTATCCCCTCGAAGCTTACAAAAGAGAAATCGAAAGGCACATGAAAAGCTAAAGCAGCAAGAATACTAGCCTTTTGAGCCGCGTCTGTTCCATTAATATCCAAACTTGGATCGGCTTCAGCAAGACCTAGTTCTTGAGCTTTTTTTAAGGCCGATTTAAAACTTGATTGATTTAATTCCATTTCGGTAAGAATGAAGTTACTCGTTCCATTTAAGATCCCAGCAAACCACTTAACCTTGTTAGCAACCAGACCTTCTCTAAGTGCTTTTATAACTGGAGTTCCTCCAGCCACAGAAGCTTCAAAACCTATCTCTACATTATTATTTTTTGCTAATTCAAATAACTCATTTCCATAACTGGCTATAAGTGCTTTATTTGCTGTGACTACATGCTTACCTTCTTTTAAGGCTGCTGTAACTAATTCGTAAGAAAAATCTACTCCTCCGACCACTTCAACCAACACATCAACTTCTGGATTAGTTGCTACTTCCAATAAATTAGTTGTTATGTTGATTCCTTCAAAAGGAACAACTTCCTTGCCTCTTCTTGCACCTACTTGTACCAAGTCAAAATGCACTCCACCCTGAACTTCTAGAAGTTGTGAAGAGTTTATTAAAGTCTTTAAGACTGCTCCACCAACATTTCCCACGCCACAAAGGCCTACTTTTAAAGTTTTCATTTTTAAGATGTGATTCTAATTTTTAGCTAGTTAATAATCCAATGAGATCTTGAGGAGGAATATACCCAGGAATAAGTCTTCCTTCAGAAGTAATAATAGATGGTGTGCCTGTTACTCCTAAACTATTACCTAAATCAAAATGCTTCTCAACAGGATTATTTAAACAAACATTTTCTTTTATTTCATATCCCAATTTAAGTTCAGTAATAGCTTGATTAGGTTCAGAAGAACACCAGGCAGAGACAATCTTCTTGTAAGACTCTGAATCTATTCCTGCTCTTGGAAAAGCTAAATAGTTAACTTGGATCCCCAAATCTAGATAATCATTTATTTCTCTATGGAACTGCCTGCAATACCCACAATCAACATCTGTAAAAACAAAGATTGAGTGTTCCACTTTATCTGGTTGAAAGATAATAAATTCGGATTCATCAAGTTCATTAATAGTAACTTTACGAAGATAATTTCTTCTAGCTTCAGATTTATTTACTAGGCCCTGATCTGTAATCTCAAAAATATCTCCAGAGATTAAGTATTTTCCATCCCTAGAAACAAACAGTGGCTCTATCCCTTCGAGTCTAACCTCTAGATAGCCTTCAATGTCAGTTTCTTCTACAGAAATAATTTCTATAGATTCTGGAAGGATTTGATTTAGGTTCATCTCTATTTCAGAAACTGAAATCTCTTCTTTAGACTGCTCTTCTAGTGAAGCAGAGCAACCTAGTGATAAAAATAAGGTCAAAATTATAAAAATAAATTGGTTACAAAATTTCATAGTTAACCTCTTGGGTGATGTTCTCGATGTAATTCTTTCATCCTGTGTCGTGCCACTTCTGTATATATCTGTGTTGTGGAAAGGCTAGTATGCCCCAATAAGAGTTGCACAGTCCTTAAATCAGCTCCGTGATTTATTAAATGTGTAGCAAAAGCATGTCTTAAAGTATGAGGAGATAGACTCTGATCTACTCCTGATTTATTGGCATAAAGTTTTATACGGTACCAGAAGGTTTGCCTCGTCATACCCGTGCCTCTGTTGCTTAAAAAAAGAAGGGAAGTTTTCTTTCCATCTACTTCAAGTTGCTCTCTTCCGTAAGCAAGATAATCAGAGATCCAATCCAAAGCTTGTTCGCCCATAGGTACCAATCTTTCCTTTCCTCCCTTGCCAATGACCTTCACTACTCCTTGTCTAATGTTTAGGTTTAGAACATCTAGATTTATTAATTCTGAAATTCTAAGTCCACACGCATAAAGGAGTTCAAGCATAGCCCTATCCCTTAACCCTAGAGGTACTTTTGTATCGGGAGCCTTTATTAATTTCTCAACATCCTCTTCAGAAAGTACCTTTGGCAAACTGTGACCTAACTTTGGACTTTGAATTTTTGATGTCGGATTTTCATTTATTAATGATTTAGAAACAAGATATGCATAAAAAGCTCTTAAGCTAGAGAGAGAACGAGCAGTTGATCGGCTGCTATAACCTTCTTTAAGCCTATAAGCTAAATAATCAAGTAAAGAAACTTTATCAGCATTTTCTAGATTCACTGGATTCAGCCAATTGCTAAAATTAGATAGGTCCTGTCTATAAGCACTCAGAGTATTTTGACTTAATCCCCTTTCTAGCCAAATGCTGTCTATAAAACCATCTATCAGTCTATCTGATGAGATGTCGGCGCTGTCCATAACTTTAAACAGAGAAAAGAGCTACTTATCTAGTTTCTCTTTAATTCTTGCTGCTCTGCCAGTTAATTCCCTTAAGTAATATAGTTTTGCTTGTCTGACATCACCCTTACGCTTTACCTTAATACTACCTATTAGAGGACTATGCGTTTGAAAAGTTCTTTCAACACCCACTCCATTGGATATCTTTCGTACTGTAAAGGCCGAACCCAAGCCTCTTTTTTTAATTCCTATTACTATTCCTTCAAAAGGTTGTAATCTTTCTCTAGAGCCTTCTACTACTCTTACTTGAACAACAACTGTATCGCCTTGAGAAAATTCCGGAATATCTTGTCTTAATTGACTAGATTCTACTTGTTGGATGAATTTATTCTTACTCACTTGTCTTTTTCAATTTACGGGTATTTTTGGGGCGCCCATTCTACCAGATTAACCTTGTTCTTCACGTAAAATTTCTTCAAGCAGTTCTTGCTCTTCATCGTTTAGAGACCTTATTTCAAGCAAGTCTGGTCTATTCTTTCTTGTTTTCAAAAGTGATTGCTTAAGTTGCCATCTTCTAATTGATTCATGATCTCCACTTAAAAGAATCTCTGGAACATCACCATAACTACCTGATTCGGGTCTAGTGTATTGTGGATGTTTAAGCAAACCATCACTAAAAGTATCTGTTTTTACTGAATCAGCATCACCTAACACCCCTTCTATAGTTCTGGCAATGGAATCCATAACTATTAGAGCTGGCAGCTCCCCACCACTCAGAATATAACCTCCGATAGAGCACTCTTCATCAACCTCTGAATCAATAATTCTCTGATCTATTCCTTCATATCTACCACAAACAATCACTAAATGTTGTTTGTCTGATAATTCTTCAGCCTTAGCTTGGTTAAATATATTTCCTTGTGGTGACATAAAAATTGTATAAGGGTTCTTAGATTCACTCTTTGCTTGTCTAATGGCCTTAATCATAGGTTCTGGTTGCATAACCATACCTGGCCCTCCTCCATATGGGCGATCATCAACTTTTCCATTATTTTCATTAGAAAAATCTCTTGGATTTAATGTATTTAGTAATATCTTTTGACTAGTCAGTGCCCTACCTGTTACTCCATAGTTAAATGAATCTTTTACTAGATCAGGAAAAAGTGTAATTACATCAAAGCGCATGGATTGAGTTTAAAAGTCCCTCGGCCATTTTACGTAAACAGTTTTATCTTGTAGTTCTATCTTATTAATAATTTCTTTTTTCAGAAAAGGTATAAGTCTTTCTTTATCATCAATACTTCCCTTGATCGGTTTCACTGCAAGTACATCGTTAGCACCTGTTGGCATTACATGATCTATAGCTCCCAGTAACTCGTTTTGTTCATTTATAACGTTTAAATTTTCAAGCTGAAACCAATAATATTCACCTTCTTTCAGATTTGGTAATTGCTTTTCTAGAACATAAACTTCCTTACTTCTTAAAGCTTCGACTTCAGTTCTGTCTTCTATTCCTTTTAATTTAATTGATAGCTTTTTATTTCTAATTAATGCTTCTTCTATTTCATAACAACTATCTTCTACATACAGCTCATCAAAGTCTTTAATATTTTCTTGAAGATTTCCGTAGTACCTCAAAAAAATATGCCCCTTTAGCCCAAATGGCTTTCCAAGAATACCTAAAGGTACTTTTCGGTCTTGAGACCGATAGTTCATATCTGAGGACTTATTTTTCAGGTTTTTCTTCAGAAGAAGTGTCAGATGCTTCTTCTGCTGGTGTTTCTTCTGCTGGAGCTTCTTCTTCGGCAGATACTTCTTCGCCCTCTTGAACTGCCTTAGCAGGCTCATCCGAGGTTTTTGCTTCTGCTCTCTTGGCTAACTTTCTAAGCCTTCTTTTTTCTTTGTTAGCCACTCGTTTCTCCTTTTCTTCAGGAGTTTCGTTACTTTCTTTTATTAGAGTCAAAACCCTATCACTTATATTTGCCCCTTGGGAAAGCCAATAATCAATTCTATCTTGATTAATTTCTATACGGACTTCTTTGCCTTTAGATATAGGGTTGAAGTAGCCAACTCTTTCAATAAACCGTCCATCTCTAGGTTTTCTTGAATCAGCCACAGTTATATGAAAAAAGGGTCTTTTTTTTGCCCCTGTTCGGGCTAAACGGATTGTTAACATTAATTATTTCTTTCTATATGCTTAAAAAGGCGCTCATTCTAAGGGATATCCCATACCTTTCAACTAAAAATTACATTTCGGCTTATTTTTCAGAAATGATGCCTTAAGCTATAATGAAACAAAATAATAATTAATTTGTATTTTTGAACTCCTTTTTACTCTTAGAGCTTACATAGCTTAACTCAATTGAACGAAATTCCTGTCTGGATCCTATTTTCTCTAATTGGAGTATTAATATTCCTATCGGCGTTTTTTTCAAGTTCTGAAACAAGCATGATGGCAATAAATCGTTATCGCTTAAAACACCTTGTAAAAGAAAGGAATAAATCAGCAAGAAGAGTAACTAAATTGTTGGAAAGAACGGATAGGCTTTTGGGTGTTATCTTAATAGGAAATAACTTCACTCACACACTTGCTACAGCTATAGCAACTGTTATTGCTATAAGAATTTGGAGTGAAAGTGCTGTATTAGCTGTAACAGTATTTATGACCATAATAATGATAATCTTTGCTGAAGTAATGCCTAAGACCATTGCAGCCCTAAAACCTGAAAGTATTGCCTTCCCTGCCTCCTATTTTCTTAAGCCGCTATCAAAAATCTTAAGTCCGTTAGTTACATTGGTTACCCTTGTTTCAAATGGAGTTACTAAATTATTTGGTATAAATTTAAATGATGCAGAAAAGGAAGAGTTAAAACCGGAAGAACTAAGAACTTTACTACAAACTTCTAGAGTCCCAAAAAGACAAGAAAACATGCTAATGGGAATCTTTGATATGGATCACTTATCAGTTAACGATGTAATGATACCCAAGAACGAAATTGTTGGAATAGACCTAAAGGACGATATTCAAACTATAGTTAAGAATTTGAATAAAGTTAGATATACCTATATCCCTCTTTATAAAGATACTATTGATAATATATCTGGATTCCTAAGTTCAAATAGAAAAGCCGATTTTCTAAGCCTAGAAAAGCCTAGCAAAACATTATTAAAAACCTTAGTGGAAAACCCCTTATTTATCCCTGAAAACACGCCTTTAAGTATACAACTATCTAATTTTCAATTAGAAAATAGGCGCGTTGGTTTAATTGTAGATGAATATGGGGATATTGAAGGTCTAGTCACTCTAAGAGATATTCTAGAGATAATAGTTGGGGAAATTACCTCTGATTCTTTGGAAAAAATGGATATTATGCCCCAGGCTGATGGCACTTTTATGCTAGAAGGAAGTATGATGATCAGGGATATTAATCGCAGAATAGACTGGGATTTACCAACTGATGGCCCTAAAACCCTTAGTGGACTGATATTGGAAACAGCTCAGTCTATACCGGAAAGTAACGTTGGAATTACAATAGGCCCTTATAGGCTTGAAACTGTTCTAATCAAAGATAATGTGGTTAAGATGGCTAAAGCTGAGAGGATTGAGTTAGAGACTGATGAGGAAGAAGAGGAAGACTAATGGATAATTTTATTGAAATATTAAAAGAAACCTGGAATGAAGGAATAAGAGGCTTTGGCATTGGTGAAATAATTATTTGCCTAGTAATAATTGTAGTTAGCTGGCTGATAGGAAGACTTTTATCTACAAAATTAATAGATTGGTTAAGCAAGAAAGCTGGTCAAACAGATAACCGATTAGACGATAAAATCCTAGAATCGCTTAGGAATCCGTTGGGTCTTATTCCTATAGTTTTTGGGTTTTATCTAATTACCTTTTATTTACCTCTTGAGGGGTCTGTCGACTTTTTTGCAACGACTATAGTCAAAATGCTAGTGATATTTACCATTTTTAGTGCTCTAGCAAACCTATGCGGTCCATTGTTATCTCTTTTGGACAACAAGTGGATGACAGAAGCCATGGTCGATTGGCTAAGAAAGACGCTTGAAGTTCTTATATGGATTATTGCCGCGGCTATGATTCTCGATATATGGGGAATACAAGTCGGTCCCATCATTGCAGGCTTGGGTCTCTTTGGGGTAGCCCTAGCTTTAGGGGCACAAGACGTATTTAAGAATATTTTTGCTGGTATCTTTATCTTAAGTGAAAACAGATTTCAAAAGGGAGACAGAATAAGAATAGGAGACTCTCTCCATGGAATAGTTGACCATATAGGGTTTAGGTCCACAACAGTCAGATTATTTGATTCTTCCCCTGTTTTTGTTCCTAATGCCGACTTATCTGATGCTCAGGTGGTAAATCATCAATTGATGGAGATACGAAGGCTAGACTGGACAATCAACCTAACCTATAGCACTAAAATTGATCAATTAAAGAGCATTTGCCTAGATATTGAATCCTATATAAAAGATAAAAAGAATCTACCGGTAGACTTAACGAAAGACAACTTTGTAAAAGTCTCAGAGCTGGGTGCCAGCTCCATAGATTTAAAGCTGATTTGTCATACCGATCCTGTGGGCTTTGCTGATTTTAGTGATGTAAAGGAAAAACTAATATTCAAGATAATAGAAGCCGTAGAGTCGAATGGATCTGACTTTGCTTTCCCAAGTCAATCAATATATGTTGAAAATCAGTCTTAAGGATTAAATCCCTTAATATTAAAACCAGGTATTCATAATGACTGGTATTGAAATACAGACAATTAAAATCTCCAAAGGTAAACCGAGTTTCCAATAATCCGCAAATCTATAATTGCCCGGTCCCATTACTAGCGTATTGCATTGATGGCCGATTGGGGAAAGAAAAGCACAGCTTGCTCCAACAGCCACGGCCATTAAAAAAGGCTCTATAGGCTGACCCATTTGATTTGCAACTTGTACTGAGACTGGAGCCATTATTACTGCAGTAGCAGCATTATTGATTAAATCAGAAATGAACATTGTGAAAACAAGAATCACTACCAATACCCAAGCAATATTGACGTCTGAAAGATAGGTAGTAATAAAGTTAGCACTGGTTAAAGTGAGTCCTGAACTTGTTAGAGCTCCGCCGATAGGAATCATGGCACCCAACATCACCACAACTGGCCATTCAATATGTCTGTACATTCCATCGCCGGTTAATAATCTTCTAGCCGCATAAGCTAAAACACAAAGAAGAAAGGCCACAATTATATTAATGTTAAAAAAGATAACGGAGATAAGTGCAATCGCGAATATTAATAATGCTTGCCAAACTTTTGAGGTATCCCTCATAACATCAAGTTCCCTCTGCCACAGAGGCATTAAACCCAGTAGCTCGAGTTTTTCAGCAGCCCTTTCATCGCTATCCCTAGTTGAAAGCAGTAAGACATCTCCTGCCTTAAAAATTTCTCTAGCTAATCTTCTTCTTAGCTTGGTTCCTTGCCTCCATAAACCAAGGAGTGAGAGCACCCCTCTGGCCATACGTTTAAAGTAATTGTACTTACGACCTATCAGTCTAGATCTGGGAGTAATCATTGCTTCAATCTCACCCAATTCACCTTGTTGAGTGGGGTCTTCTAGCTCAGGATCAATTATCAGTCCAAACTCAGTTTGGGCACCAGCTACATCACCAGGAGAAATTTTTAAAACCAGTATTTGTAAGGCTTCAAAAGTTTCTCGATGGTGGGGTTTTCTGATAGTACCTTTATCTGAAACCACTCCCATCAGAACATTGTCTGAGCCGAGCTTAGCCGTTAGCTCATGTACCCTTCTACCTACCAAATCACTTTCTTCAGAAATGGTCATTTCCACCAAATAATCTTGGATATCTAGCAATGGTCTCTGCGCACTCCCTCCTTCTCTTAATTTAACTAAACGCCAACCGACAAATGCTATGAAAAGTATTCCAACGAAGCTAACTGGAAAACCAGCAAAAGCAAAATCAAAGAATTCGAAGCTTTTGTTAACATAATCTTCTCTGAACTCAGAAATAATAATATTAGGCGGTGTCCCTATCTTGGTATTCATTCCACCAAGAATAGAGGCAAAGGCTAATGGCATTAGAAACTTAGAAGGGTTCCATTCCATTTTCTGTGCTATTCCAATAGTTATAGGTAACAGCATGGCCATAGCACCAATGTTATTCATAAAGGATGAAAGAAAACCGGCTACTAACATTAGAAGAACTAAGAATTGGAATTCTCCACTAATATTCCGCCTCAAAGTATCCCCAATCATATTTATGAAACCTGATTTTTCTAATGCTTTACTGATTAAAAGCACCAAAGCAACCGTTATTACAGCTGGGTGTCCAAAGCCTAGGAAAGCTTCTTTTGCGGGAACTAAACCTAAAAGGACCATTATGGCTAGAGCGGTTAGGGTTACTCCGTCGTATCGCCACTTTCCCCATATGAGGAAACCTAATAATATAAATATTATTAGTGCTACCTGTAGTTGCGGATCCATCTCGGCATTCTAACCTTACGAAATAATAATTGGTCAAAAAAAGAGGGCCTTAAGCCCTCTTAATTTTTGTTTGTCAATTTATAAATAATAGCTGATGCTAGAAAGAATTACAGTCAGCACAAAACCAGAAATTATTACATCTCGAACTGAAGTTATAAAACCAAACATCTTTCCCCATATGGCATTTGCTTGAATGGCCAGAATGATAAAGATCCCTGCTAAGAAGGCATTGGAACTCATGTCACCTTGAACCATTAAATAACCGCCATGCGGTAAATGCGATGAAGAAACCATAAAGTAAAGCATCGGAAGGGAAAACAAAGTATTTGTTCTTGAAGCCAAACCAGCTTTGGGCCCAGCAACCGCTGCGTCGCCTTCCTTAATACCGATAACAATCTTTTGATTAGGCCAGATAATGCCCCAAACATTTAACATCATAAAGGTACCCATAGTGACACCAAAAATGATGTCTAAATTAACTCTTAAGGTAATTGCATACAGTAAATACAGACCGGTTAAGAATGTAAAAAATGCGGCCCAACGAAACCACCATAAAGCCCTAGGAGCTAGTTTTGCTACAGCATCTTTTCTAGCATTCTCTTCGGCTTCTTTAAAGTATTCAGTTTGTACAAAATTAAAATAATATAAAAGTCCTATCCAGGTAACACCCACCAGGATATGACCCCAACGAAATAACATGTT
>JAKUUL010000100.1 GCA_022447025.1 SAR86 cluster bacterium
AGCCACCCCTCCTAGGAGGGTAAGATTTAAGCCATGATTAATCTTTTTCACTTTCTAAATGAATATAGTTTTCAACTAATGTGTCTAATTCATTTAGAGGAATAGCCCCTTCACTTAGAACTAAATCATGAAACTTCCTTACGTCAAATTTAACTCCTAGATCTTTTTTTGCTTTTTCTTTAAGAGCTGCAAACTTCATTTGCCCTATCTTATAAGCAAGCGCTTGACCGGGCATCACGATATAACGATCAATCTCATTAACAATATCTAGTTCCGACTTTGCTGCATTTTCTAAAAAGAAATCTATAGCTTGCTGTCTCTCCCACTCAAAATAATGCATGCCTGTGTCGACCACTAAACGTACTGCCCTCCACATGTCATAAGTCAGTTGTCCAAATTTTGAATAAGGATCAGTATAGAGTCCTAATTCATAACCTAAGCTTTCACTATACAAACCCCATCCTTCTACAAAAGCTGTGTAAGGGCTTACCCTTCTAAACATCGGCATATCTTCTTTTTCCATAGCAAGTGATATTTGAAGATGATGTCCAGGAACAGCCTCGTGGACAGATAAAACCTCCATCTCAAATTTAGGTCTTGTTTCTGGTTTGTACAAATTCACATAATAGTACCCAGGCCTTAGCCCTCCTGGTGCGGGAGGCATGTAATAAGCAGTGGTCGTGTCCGGTGCTGATTCCATAGGAATTGGTCTTAATCCGTAGGGCGTACGCGGCAATTTACCAAACAAAGCTACTAGCTCTGGATCTATTCTCTTTGAAACAGCCAAATACCCTTCAAATAATTCTTCTGCGGTATCGTAATAAAATCTTTTATCTTCTCTTAAAAATACTAAGAATTCTTTAAAGGTACCTTCAAACTTTACCTCCTTAATTACTTCTTCCATTTCACCTCTTATCCTTGCAACCTCGCCTAAACCAATATTATGTATTTCCTTTGGCGTTAGATTGGTGGTGGTGAAAGATTTTGCTAATTGTTCATACAGTTCTTTACCCTTAGGGGTATCGTAAAGACCAACAGTAAGTCGTGTTTGAGGTAAATATTCAGTTTTAAAAAAATCTTCAAGTAATTTGTAAGATGGAATTATTTCTTCTTTTATAGTTTTCCTTGCATCTTTTCTGAGTGCCTTTTGTTCCTCTAAAGGAATAGTAGATGGCAATTCTTTAAAAACTTTATAGAAAGGATTATCTTCAATGTTTTGTTTGCTCTGTATTTTAATTTGTCGATAAACTCTTTCCATTAATACCCTAGGAGCTTTATAGTTTTTTTCCAATCCTAATCGTGCAACAGAGATAGTTCGTTCAATTCTTTTATCTAAGTTTTTAAGACGTTCAATCCAAAACCTGTAATCTTCTGCTGTATTAAGAGGTAAGCTTTCTACAGCTTCATGAGCTAATTGGACTCCGCCTCGATGATTAAATGGAAATAAATAGCGATTGTATTCGCTGATACTAAGAGCCGTCTGCGTCAGTTGCGTATAAAGCCTTAAATTCAATTGATTTGTCTTGTTAAGGCTATTGGGATCAAATTTTTTAAGTTCCACAAAGGAATCTTGAATGTGAGCTTCTCTTAATTTAATACCTTTAAGAGAATTATCTGGCCATTGAGTTTCAAATCCTTTAACTCCCATTGCAGTTGCATAAACAGGATTTTGTGCAAGTTCCCACTGCCATTCTTTTTCAAGAAAAGATAAGAATTTTTCGTTTTCATCTATACTGCTTGAAGCCGTAAATGAAATAAATAAAAAGAAAAGTAATAAGCTTTGTATTAAATTTTTCATAGGTATTTGTTGAGTTGCTAAATTAAGTCTACAGTGTTTAAAAAAAATTTTCTTTGATGAGTGTAGAACAACTAATTCCCAATAAACCTAAACAAAAAAGAAGCTTAGAAAGGTATCAAAAGATTCTAGATACAGTAGAAAAAATCCTTATAGAAGAAGGTATTCATGCTGTGAGCATTCAGGAAGTATCAAAGGCTGCTAATATGAAAAGACCGTCACTTTATAAACTTTTTCCAAGCACTGAAGCTCTTTTTTACGGATTGTCAGAAAGGCACTTATTAAATTTTAATGCTCTTTATAGGAAGAATACTGACTCTGCTTTAATTAAAGAAGTGGATTGGTATTTTAATTTATTTATTGATCTTCTCAGCATCTACTTAAACCAGAATAAAGCATGTGCAAATCTTTTTTTCTATTTAGATTCTTACCCAACTTCGAAAACGACAAGCTTGCAAAATAAAAGATTATTAGCTGCAAATATTTATGAAATCCTTTCAAAAAAGGAACTTACTATATCTACTGAGAGAGTTTATATCGCTTCTCAATTGTGCTTAGCGACCCTCGCTATCTGATTTAATGAAGAAAACTGTATAAGTCCAAGATATGTAACGGAAGGTAAGAAGGCAGTTAAAGCTTACTTAGCCACTAATTAAAGGCAAACAGCAGTCTTTAACATTGTTTGAAGGGTTATTAACTATCGTAGAAACCTGATAGAAAT
>JAKUUL010000101.1 GCA_022447025.1 SAR86 cluster bacterium
ATTAAGGTAGTAAATATAGCTGTAGCATCTTGTTGAATTTGTTGTATTTGCGACCAGTCAATAATTCTAAAATCATTGTCTTCACCTGGGCTAATATCATGCTCTCTACGAAGCACTCTTTCTATAGACATCATAGCTTCCTTAATGGATGTCCCATCTGGTATTTGTACTCTTAAAGTATTGATCCATTTTCTGCCATATACTCTGGTCGAAGCAGTCATCATAGGAACGTATATTCTTTCGTCAGTATTTTCCCAGCCACCAGATCCCTTTTCACCTAAAAACCCAATTACTTTGAAGGTGTGACCTCCAATTTGTATATCTTTATTAAATAACATCTCTTCTGGGAGTTTCAGTTCTTCTGCTATTTTGTGCCCTAATACAGCAACCTTTTTACGAGAAAAATTATCATTCTCACTAAAAAGTTTTCCTTTAGTTAGTACGAATGAATTAACTGAAAAAAAGTTTGGTTGAACCCCATAGATTGAAAAGTTTGCATTCTTATCACCAAATTTAACTTGTTTATTGCCATGCATCTCCGGCGATATGCGCCAAGGAATCTCTGAATCTTTTGATAAAGCATCTGAATCTTTTAACCACAAGGCAACCCAACTACCAGTAACTCCTCTCCTTTTTTTCTGGCCTGGGTAGACCGAAACTGTTTTGGCTCCAAGGCTAGAAATAGAATCTTCTATTGCTTGTTGAGCACCAGTGCCAATACCGACCATTGCAATTACGGCAGCAGTTCCTATGATAATTGCTAATGCCGTTAGCAATGACCTAAGTAAATTAGCTTTAATAGCATCAATGGCAGAATTTATAGATTCTTCAATCATCGTCTGCGACTTCTGTCCCTTAACCTTTCACCAAACTCTTCTTGGCTTCTAACTAAACCCTCACTGGGTAAAACGTATACCTTTTCTCCAGCCAATAGGCCATCAAGGACTTCCACGTTTTGGAAATCAGTATCACCTGCTTTAACCCAAGTTAATGCTGGACCTTTGTTAGTATCTTTTATTACTACAAACCTAGTAAACCCTTCATCTTCTAGTCTTGTACTTAAAAATTCTCTGATATCTTCATTTGGAACTCCAACTAATGCGGCAACAAATGAAATATCTTTTCTAGTCCGCAAAGAACCTGAGGGCACTGCCAGAGAAACTTTTTTGTTAAGGATTTCTATTTCAACTTCTGTATTCATACCTAATAAGAGTAGATTCTCTTTATTTTCTATATCAATTAGTACAGGGAAGGTGGTTACGTTTTGAACATCCAAACCACGAGGTTCAATTTTGGAAACTATGCCTGTAAATTTTTTATCTCTAAATGCTGAAACACGTATAGACACTTCTTGGTTAAGAGAAATTTTTCCTACATCAATTTCATCTACGACAGCCCTCACTCTTACTTGGTTTAAGTCTGCCATGGTCATTAGAAGTGTTCCTCCACCCACGGCAGCAGTAGGGGAGGTTATGACTTGACCCATTTCAACAGGTCTAAAAATTACTGTCCCTTCAATGGGAGAACGAACCAAAGTATCATCTAGAGCTATTTTGGCATTTTCTAAAAAGACTTCTGCCCTCACCAGTTGTGCCTTGGCAGTGGCATGCTGTTCTTGAATGTCTTCAAATGCTTTGTCAGAAATACTTTTAGCTTTATGAAGCTCAATACCACGGTTCAGTTGAGCCTCAGCATTTTCTAATCTAACTCTAGCAACATCTAAATCAGCTTGAGTTTGAGATAAAGCATTAGCAGGCGTTCTTTGATCTATCCTTGCTAGCACTTCCTCTTTTTGGATCAAGTCACCAACCTCAGCTCCAAGGTACAGAATTTCTCCGGAGGCTTTGGATTTAATTTCAACAGCTGAAATAGCTTCTACAGTCCCTGATGCTTCAACGATTAGTTCTAGAGGTTTAGGGCCTATCTCTTCTATAGTATAGAAATCAAAATCACCCTTTTCTTCGTTGCTAAAACTGAAAGCTAGTGCAATCAGCAAAACCACTATTAAAGAATATCTAACTGTATTATTGTCCATTATTAATTAATTGATCGAATCAGAACCAATTTCTCCATCTTTAATTGTTATTGTTCGTTGAGATTGCTTAGCCACTTCTCTTTCGTGAGTAATTACTACTATAGTTTGACCTCTTTTATTTAAATCTTTAAAAATTTCCAAGACTTGGTTGCCAGTTTTTGAGTCTAAGTTTCCTGTAGGCTCATCTGCAAAGAGAATGGAAGGTGAATTAACTAATGCTCTAGCGATGGCAACTCTTTGTTGTTCACCCCCAGATAGTTCGGTGGGTTTATGTGTTAATCGATTAGTTAGGCCAACCTTATCTAATACTTCTTCAGCCCTAATAAGTCTTTCTGATTGTTTCACCGAAGCATACTTTAGCGGCAGTGCTACATTTTCAAGGGCAGAACTTCTAGGTAGAAGCTGGAATTTTTGAAAAACAAAGCCTATTTCTTGGTTTCTT
>JAKUUL010000102.1 GCA_022447025.1 SAR86 cluster bacterium
TTCTGATATGTTCCAATCAAATCCTGTAATATCACCAACTCCAAGTTTGTTATCCAATCCACGAATGAATACCAAAATCTCAGGGTCTGCACTAGTATTATCGTTACCTGTCATGGTTGAGCCAGCTTTTACCGTCCATCCATGCTCATTGGCAACAACATCTTCTTTTTGTTCAGTGGTAAAATGCTTCGGTTGGTCTTCCGTTGCATCTGAAGCTCCCCATAAACCCATTGTTTCTCTCCTTCTATTTGTAGAGTATTTCTCTTATTTATAACTATTTAAACCCTAATTTCTTCAATTGTGCTAGAGTTTTCCCAGTGTTTGTATGATGAATACCTATTCCGCCTGCATTTTCCCATTCTTTAATGTTTTTTATGAAGTCATCAATCAAAACATTAGGTTTTCCATCGGTTTTTGCATAATCTTTCTTTTGTGATCTCAAAACTAAATGTACCTTACTTCTAGTAAATTTAGCATTTTTCTTTAACCACTTTAACTTCCCATTTTTAGATGATGGGTCACGAGCTGTGTATGCAGATAACACATGTGGATCATATCTAGATATGAATTGATATAACCTTTTACCACCAGGCTTCCAACCCAAATCATTCCAAAACCCTTTAGTATTATTAACAATATCCCATCGTTTTTCTTTGTCCATTCTGGCAAATTCGCCACCAACTGCCTTATTAGCCCCAGACATAAAGTCTACTAGGACTTCATCTAAATCACAATATATCTCTGGAAGCTCCCCAGAGGCAACTTCCACCAGTTGAACAATCGACTTCATATATTTTACTTCTTTTTCTCATCGATCTCAGGGTTAATTTCAATTTTGGCAGTTTTTTTACCAGTTTCGGTTGTAGTTTTCTCTTTACCATCATCATCAAAATCTTCGCATTTATACGTTTTACCAGAAACAACAAAAGTTTTATCACCGTTTTCTTTTGCAGCTTTTAAAGCAGCACAAAATGCGTTACCTTCGTCCTTTTCTTTCTTGTCACCAGGCTTCCAACCTTCAACCTTTTTTACAGCTTCCATCCAAGATTCCTTCATATTCTTAGAAATCGCCTTGCGTTTCTTATGAAGATACTCATCAGAATCATCTGTATCACCGTCATTGTCGATATCTTTATCTTTACGATTATCGAACTTCTTCTTAACAGCTTTGGGTTGAACAGCGTCCAAACCCTCACCATCATCCGATTTGTCATTCTTATTGGTTTCGGAAACTCTTTTCTCTTGGAGTTCTGCAGCAGACTGCCACACACCTAGAATGGATGATTCGAGGCTTCCATCCCTAGTTTCCATATATTTCTTACCCATTCTTTTTCTCCTTGATTATTGAATCTATTCTAAATAGGGTTCGTTCACTTACACTATATGAGGACATTAGTTTCTTAATAGTTTTAACATCCACTTTCATTACTTTTGCAATTTCTTTTGCAGATTTACCTTGCTTAATCATTGCATCTATTTCAGACATTTTACCTTCCTCTATAGATTCTTTCAAAGCTTTAAGTAAATCTTGTTTAGATTTAGCAATTTGACTTTGAAATTTCTCTTTCTCAGCAGGACGTTTAATAGAATTATACTTATCTTGTACTGCTTGAGCAATTTTTGGATCTAGTTTTTCTTTCTTGCCGTTTCCAAACTCAACTTTAAAGTTACCTCGTAAGGAAGTAACCTTTCTCATCTGCATGATAATATTCTTAGCTGCAGCTTGTACATCATCATCTGTAGCAGAATCGTCATCTTCTTTATCAGACCGTTTTCCTAATGTTGGATCCCCCCTCATCGCTCTTCTTGCATCTGCACGAGCAGAACCTTCATCTACAGGGGTTTCTCCAGGCGTCAAATCCTTAACATAATCTCTGTACCTATCTGTTCCTATTTCCATTGCTGGAACATCAGTACCATCTCCATGAGGGAAAGCTTCTACTTGAGTTTCCTCTACTGCAAAATATCCCTTCTTTTTGTATTTTTTAAAGTCCTTTTTATCAATAACAATAACGCCAGAGTCCTTAGTTTTAACCATCATTTCCTTTTTAGGATCTTTTAGTTGTCGAGGTTTAAACTGTAATCCAACTCTATCGTGATACCCAGCTTTAGATCCTTCTTCAATTTCTTCCTTGTACATATTCAGTTCATAATTTTTTCCTGTATTGTACACTTGGACTTGAATACCACCCTTATCTCCCTTTAATCCATAGGAATTTGTTTTACCAGTTGAAGGTTTTCTAGGTCCACTGGCAACTTTATCATCTATCTCACTTGGTTTAATTGTTATACCAAATTTCTTTTTTGCATGGGCATATGCATGTTGCATGGCAGCAGAGAAAGTTTTATGATATA
>JAKUUL010000103.1 GCA_022447025.1 SAR86 cluster bacterium
TCTTTTAAACTTAGTTCTTTGTTCAAAAGCATAACCAAGCTAACTGCAGGATTAAAATGAGCACCAGAGACTGAATTAAAAATCCAGATTAGAACTGTAAGACCTGCTCCAGTAGCAATAGCATTAGCTAATAAAATATCTAGCTGATTAGAAGAGAGGTTCTCAGCCATGATTCCAGAACCAACTACAATCATTACAAGAAAGCAGCTACCTACAAATTCCGCAAGAAGTTTTGAGGTGATTTCCTTATCCACTTTTTTAGTTATCTTTATAAATTTTTATAGTTTTAGAAATTTCTTTCGTTTTATAACCCCTTGCCATGGCTTTGGTATTAAATACTGCCGATATATTTCCATGTGAATCAATGGAAATGATACCTCCTTCTGCACCTGATTCAGTTAACTTATTCACTACAGAATTAGCTGATTCTTCAAGAGAAAGACTAGAATATTCCATTAATTTACAAACATCAGCTGCAGTTAGTAGTCGCATAAAATATTCTCCATGACCGGTACCAGAAACAGCACACAGTTCATTTTGGGCCCACGTTCCAGCACCAAGAATAGGGGAGTCACCAACTCTTCCTGTCATTTTATTAGTTCTACCACCTGTTGAGGTTGCAGCTGCTAAATTACCATATTGATCTAAGGCAGCAGCACCCACCGTTCCTAGTTTTCTATCTTTTTTACTTTTCCGTACTCTATTTAAATTTTTTTCTGAATAAAAATAGGAAGGGTCTACAAGTTCCACGCCTACTTTTTTAGCAAACTTTTCTGCACCTTTTCCAATTAACATTACATGTTCCGTTTCTTCCATCACCTTTCTAGCTAAAGCAATAGGATTTTTTACCTTACTTACTCCTGCTACAGCACCTCCTTTACCACTTTTTCCATCCATGATGGAAGAATCCATTTCTTGGGTTTCTATCTCTGTGTACACAGAGCCTTTACCAGCATTAAACAAAGGAAGGTCTTCTAAGATTATTACTGCTGAAGTTACTGCATCTAAACTAGATCCCCCTTGTTCAAGCACTTCATATCCTGCTGCTAGGGCTTGATCGATACCGCTTTTATAGGAATTGAGAGTATTTTCATCAAGTCCTGAAAAAGAACCGGCACCTCCATGCACAATTAAACCAAAGTTATTCACATCATCATTTGATTCCACTATGCCAATCAATAGAGACAGAAATGGAATCAGAATTATTTTAATTATCGACCTTTCCATTCGGGAGCTCTTTTTTCTGCAAAAGCAACAGGACCTTCAACAAAGTCTTCACTCTTTAACAAATCTCCTACGGCAGAATAGTTTCCATTTTGCATTGATTTTTCAAGGTCTGACTCGTCCAAGCTTTGATAGGCAACCTGTTTGGTAGCTCTTATAGACATTGGTGAACAAGCTTCGATATCTTTAGCCCACTTTCTTGCAGTATCCATTAAATCAGCTTGTGTCACCACTTCATTAACAATGCCTAATTCCTTCGCTTCTTCAGCCCCAACATGCCTACCTGTGAGCATCATACCCATAGCATTTTTCATGCCAATTTGTCTTGGTAGTCTTTGCATGCCGCCAGCAAGAGCTGCGAGACCTACTTTTGGTTCAGGGAGGGCAAAGCGAGCGTTATCTGAAGCAATTATTAAGTCACAAGCTAAAGCTATTTCAAAACCACCACCCATAGAAACACCATTGACGGCAGCGATGATTGGTTTATTTAAATCAAATCTACTGGTTAAACCTGCAAAACCTGTAGAAGGCATACCAGATCTATCCCCTCCGGATGCTTGATATTTAAGATCGTTTCCTGCTGAAAAAGCTCTATCCCCAGCTCCCGTTACAATTCCAACCCAAAGAGCATCATCTTGTGCAAATTCGTTCCACACTTCATCAAATTCTTTGTGCGATGGTGGGTGTAAAGCATTCATAACATCGGGTCTGTTTATCGTAACCTCAAGAACATGACCATTTACTTCTGTAGTTAAAAACTCATAATCAGATTTCATTATTCTCTCCTTATTAAAAGAATTAAGAATATCAGTCTATTGGTTTATAGTCATGCCTTCTGAATAAAGAAAGAATATGAAAATAGGTATTCTCCTAACTGATCATGTCATGGATGAGCTTAAAGCTAAACATGGCGATATGGATGATTTTTACAAATATATTTTTAATAAAGTTGATCCTACTATTGAATTAGAAATCTTTGATGTAGTAGAAGGAATTTATCCAAATCATATTGATAATTGTGAAGGATATCTGATTACAGGTAGCAGGTTTAGCGTATACGACCAAATTGACTGGATAATAAAGCTCAAAGAGTTTGTTATAGAACTTAATCAA
>JAKUUL010000104.1 GCA_022447025.1 SAR86 cluster bacterium
ACCTGAAGTACCTCCTGGAAGTATTTCTATTTCAGGGAGACTTATTGAGAGTTATGTAAATAAACTAACTAAAAAAGATTTACCTGGATTTACTTAATTTTTGTTTCTTGGATCATTAGAAGCTCTTCCCCAATCTTTAGCTGCTTTTTGTGTCTCTTGTTTTTCTTTATCTAAAGAAGGACTTTGCGGTTTTATGGGCTCTTTTGAAGCAACATCTTTCTCTATAGCTACTTCTTTTTCTTTAGCCTTAGTAACAGTCTTATTTAGCTTTTCTTTTGCTACTTTATCTTTCTTTACGGAAGGCTCTGCTTTTTTCTGTGGTTTAGAATTTTTGATATCTTTTTTCTTATCATTATCCTTATTTGTAGCTGGTTTATTCTTATTTGTAGCTGGTTTATTCTTATTTGTAGCTGGTTTTTTGTTCTGTTTCTCATCTTTATTAATAGGAGCTTTCTTTTGTGTTTTTCTTTTACCTTCTTGGCCTTTAAAATTTTTATTAGGCTTCCTTCCTTTATAAGATGTTCCTTTAGGTCTAGGTTTGGGTTTACTCTTTTGTTCAACCTTCTTTTCAGGTTGACCAGTTAAAGTATCAACAATCTTAGAGAAAAAACCTTGTCCTTTTCTTTTAGGCTTTCTTTTTGGACTTAAATTAACAACAGCTTTTTCTATACTTTTACTTTTAGAAATAGAATCTGATTTACTTGAATTTTCAACTTCATCTTGTATTTCATAACTAGGTTCTTCCTTAGTCTTTTTATCATCAGATCTTAATCGAGTTACTTCAAACAAGTTATCTGATCTTGCAGGATCAGATACCACAACCACCCTTACATTTGTTCTTTCCTCAATCTCATTAATTCTGGATCTACGTTCATTTAAAAGAAAGACTGACATATCAGAAGAAACCACAGCTCTAACTTCTCCACTTTTCTTTTTACCTGCTTCTTCTTCGATCAGTCTTAATACGGCTGTCGAAAGGCTCCCTATGTCCTGAGTCCATCTTTCTTGAAGGGAAGGTCTTAACCTTTGTCTAGACATTTCTAAGAGACCAAATCTTGAAATTCTTCCTATTTGTATTTTTGCTCTATCAATTGAAATAGACTTAAGCATTAGATCTTCGACAGCTCTTTTGTTTTTTAAAGTTGTCATATCAATAAAATCTATGACAATTAGTCCGCCTATATCTCTTAATCTTAGTTGTTTTGAAATTTCCTTAGCTGCCTCTAAATTGGTTTTTACAGCAGTTTCCTCTATATCTGATCCACTGGTAGCTTTTGCGGAGTTTATATCTATGGCAACTAAAGCTTCAGTTTGATCAATAATGATGGACCCCCCATTACTTAATTTAACTTCTCTTTGGTAAGCAGTTTCAATTTGGCTTTCAACTTGATAGCGAGTAAAAAGGGGAATGGCTTCAGAATATCTTTTAACTCTATCTTGTAGCTCAGGTGCTAATCTTCCTGCAAATTCAGATGCCTTGTCGTATGCTTCATCAGAATCTACTAGAACTTCAGTAATATCTTCTCTGAGGAAATCCCTTAAAGTCCTAGAGATTAGATCATCGTCTCTATAAATTAGGAAAGGAGCTTTTCTTAATTGATTGGCTTCTTGAATAGCATCCCATACACTCAGCAGGTATTCTAAATCCCATTGTAATTCATCTACAGAAGCACCTTCTGCTGCAGTACGGGCTATTAATCCCATATTTTCTGGGGCATCTAGACTTCTATAATTTTCTTTTACTTCCTCTCTTGCTTTACCTTCTAAAGATCTAGATATGCCGCCTGCTTCAGGATTGTTGGGCATCAATACCAGATAATGTCCTGGTAAAGATATAAAAGTAGTTAAAGCAGCTCCTTTGGTGCCCCTTTCTTCCTTATCAACTTGAACAATTATTTCCTGTCCTTGAGTTAGGCAGTCATTAATAGAGTTTTTTCCTTGTTTATTTTTTAAATATTGAGGGGCCAATTCCTTAACCGGTAAAAATCCGTGCTTTTCTGCTCCAAAATCTACAAAAGCTGCCCCAAGACTCTGTTCTACACGAGATACTCTTGCTTTATAAATATTGGACCTTTTCCTTTCTTGGCCACTTTGCTCTATGTCAAAATCATATATGCTCTGACCATCAATCAATGCAACTCTCAACTCTTCTGGCTGAGTAGCGTTAATTAACATCCTTTTCATGTTATTTCCTGTGTTGAAAGGAAGCTAGAAATAGCTTTAAGAGAGGTAAGTATGTATTGGGCGAATTAATTCTTTACTTGTGTCACACCCATGCGACTAAAAATTTTTCTTCTCTCAGAAAACTTAATAAAAATTATTAGCTTTCCTTTCTA
>JAKUUL010000105.1 GCA_022447025.1 SAR86 cluster bacterium
AGAAGGATAGGGGAGCCTGATGAAATAGGCGGTGCAGCGGTATTTCTAGCCTCTAGCGCTGGAAGTTTTGTTAACGGACACACTTTAGTAATTGATGGTGGGTCAACATCCTAGGAGAAAAAAATGAGTGAAGCAGTATTATTTGAAAAAAATGAAGGGGTAGCTACAGTTACCCTCAATAGACCAGATCGTCTCAATGCAGTCAATGACGAAATTCGGGCAGGTCTTAGAGAGAAACTAGATGATGCTTGTAAAGATGATGAGGTCAAAGTAATTATTATTACTGGAGCTGGTCGAGGGTTCTGTGCAGGAGCTGATATGGATGGATTAGCTGCTACTAGTGAGGGAAAGTCCCAGGGTGACCAGAGAGAAGCAGAACAAAGAAATTATGCTGCTAATAATGTGAAAGGCTTTGATGGTGGATTCAGTTATTTCCCGACTCTACCAAAGCCTATTATTGCGGCAATAAATGGGCCGGCAGCAGGTGTAGGGTTCATTATGGCTTTGTATTGTGATATTCGGTTCGCAAAAGAAGGGGCAGTATTTTCAAGTGCCTTTTCAAAAAGAGGCTTAATAGCAGAGTGGGGCGTTGGATGGATATTGCCTAGATTAGTTGGTATTGCCAGAGCTAATGATATTTTATTCTCTTCAAGAAAGTTTTACGCAGATGAAGCAGAAAAGATGGGACTAGTAAATCAAACATTCTCAGAAGAAGATTTTGATAAATCTGTATTTGAATATGCTAAAGAGCTAGCTAAGAGTGTTTCTCCAAGATCAGTTAGGATAATGAAAGAGCAGATTTATAACGCTCAAAGGGAAACAATCGAAGAAAATCTTGAGAGCTCAATGAAAGCAATGGTTGAAAGTTTCGATACTGAAGATTTCAAAGAAGGCGTAGCTCATTTTATAGAGAAAAGAGAGGCAAATTTCACAGGGAAGTAATCAATGCATATTAATGAATTTTTAAAACAAGAAAATAGAGAAGCACTGGCTTCAGAATTAACTAAAGAAGGGCTTTTTGAACTTACCCCAGAGACTATCAGAGGTAATCAGTACAACGTATTCGTAAGTGCCCCAAAGAATCTGCATGATTATTTCCAGTTTGGAACTATTCACGGCGAGTGGGATTTTTTAGCTTATGAAGATGAATCTTATTCCTACCAAGAAGTATTGGGAATGGCAGCAGGTCTAGCACATGCTCTTGTTGATGACTATGGGATAAAGAAAGGTGATTCGGTTGCATTTTCTATGAGGAATTATCCTGAATGGATGTTTAGCTATATGGCAGTAACCTCGATAGGTGCTATTGCAGTACCGTTGAATTCGTGGTGGCAAGGTGAAGAACTGGATTACGGGATAACTCATAGTGAATCTAAGCTTTTTATCGGCGATGATGAACGACTGGAACGGTTAAAAGGATTTGTAGAAGAGACACCTAGAATTGCTGTTCGTTGTGATGCTTCTAACTATGTGAATACAAAGAATTTTCAAGATATTGCTGATTCTAAGGAGAGCTTCCCAGTTGTTGAAGTAGATCCTGAAGATGATGCTAGCATTATGTATACCTCAGGTAGTACAGGTTATCCAAAAGGAGTCGTTGCAACTCACAGGTCAATTATCAACACTCCATTAGCTTGGGCTTTCTTAGCCACACTGGCTTCTAGTTTAGAAACTGATGACGGTGCTCAAACTTTCCCCCAACCAGAAAAACCTTGTACCTTAGCTGCAGTTCCACTGTTTCATGTAACCGGATCACATTCCAACTTTTTGCTCTCTTTGCTTTCAGCAACAAAGATAATTCTCATGTATAAATGGGATCCTTTAAATGCCTTAAGGTTAGTAGAAAAACATAAAGTTTCTTCTTTTTCAGGAGTGCCAACTATGTCTGAAGATATTTTACGTACCTCTAAAGAGAATCCGGATATTGATGTTTCCAGTTTAGCTATGCTGAATGGCGGTGGTGCAGCCCGACCTCCGGAGCAAATAAAAGCGCAAGAGAGAGATCATCCTACCAAGGTCGCAGGAGTAGGGTATGGATTAACAGAAACCAATGCAGCTGGAACTAATGCAAGCGGAAAGTTGCTTTACACAAAACCTAGCACTGCGGGTTTTCCTACTCCTCTAATTCATGAAGTTAAGATTATTGATGAAGATGGCAACGACCTTGCTACAGGAGAGCAAGGAGAAGTTTGTATACGATCTGCATCAAATTTCAGGTGCTACTGGAAAAATGAAGAAGCAACAAAAGAATCCTTAAGTTCTGATGGATGGTTTAGAAGCGGTGATGTA
>JAKUUL010000106.1 GCA_022447025.1 SAR86 cluster bacterium
TGACTGACGGTTCAGCTTTATTAATGACGATGATCTACAGTATGCAATCTTCAGGAATGTGGAAAACGACGATGGGAAGTAATCTTCTTGATGGAGGATCGCATTTTTATGACACCTATGAATGCAAGGACGGAAAATTTATTTCCATTGGCTCCATTGAACCGCAATTTTATGCTTTGCTTTGTCAAATAGCAGAGCTTGATGAAAAAGTTTTTTCTAAACAAATGTCGAGAGATTTGTGGCCAGAACAGAAAGAAGAAATTAAAAAAGTATTTCTTAAGAAAACTAGAGACGAATGGTGCGAATTGATGGAAGGTACAGATGTGTGCTTTGCTCCAGTTTTGGATATGTCTGAAGCTCCTCAACATCCGCACAACAAAGAACGAAAAACCTTTATTGATCTTGAAGGCGTCACTCAACCTGCACCCGCTCCTAGGTTTTCTAGGACTGAACCTGAAGTAGTTTCTTCACCATCCATAGTGGGAGAACATACTAATGAAGTGCTTTCTTCTATTGGTTTATCTGAAGAAGATATAAGCACCTTAAAAACTTCTGGCGCAGTAGCTTGAGGGAATTAATTCTCATCACAGGAACTGACTGTCCCCTGTGTACAGAAGCTAAAGACCTTATAGAATCCATAGATCTCAAGGATGTAGTCTTAATTGAAAAAGATATATACACAACCAGAGAAACACACACTAAATATTGGGATAAGATTCCAGTTTTAGTAATGGAAGAAAAAGATCTCTACTGGCCGTTTGATCAGCAAGAGGTTAAAGAACTAATCTCAATCTAAATCAAAAAAACTCAAACTATTCATATACATAGAAGAAATTAATGATTCTTTAGTTTCTTTACTATTTTGTGCAACCTCTTTAGCCACATGAGGTAAGAACTTAGGTTCATTTCTTTGCGAATTTTTTAATTGAGAAACTCTTGGGATTAAATATGGTGCATCCGTCTCAATCATTATTTTATCTTTTGGAATAAGGTTGATTAACTCCTTTAAATGAACGCCTCTCCGCTCATCACATATCCATCCAGTAATTCCTATGTAGAAATCCATTTCTATGTAGTCCATTAACTCGTCTTCAGTTCCTGTAAAACAATGCACAACTGTTTTTGGAAGTTTTTCTTTAACCGGTTCAAGCATTTCCATAAATGTGCTGTGAGCATTTCTGACATGAAGAAATAACGGTTTCTGTAATTCAATAGACGTTTCGATATGCATTTCAAAGCTTTTCTTTTGTTGCTCTTCTGTAGAGAAATTTCTATAAAAATCTAAACCAGTTTCTCCGATAGCTTTTACATTTTCTTTTTTAAGCAGGTCTTTTATTTCAGAGAAATAATTTTGACTAAATTCTTTAGCTTGGTGAGGATGAATACCTGCTGTGCTAATTAGAATATCGGAAAGTGAGAAAGCCAACTGGTAAGCCGAGATACTTTCTTCTAAGTCACTTCCGGTGACACACATTCGATTTACACCTACTTCAAGAGCTTCTTCAATAACTGTATCAAGATCTTTTACAAAAGAAGGATGAGTTAAATTAACTCCAATATCAAAAAACTGTTCTTTAGACATAAGGCTTGTTTTATTATAAGACAGAAGTTATTTAAGGAGAGAGGTACTATGTCTGGTCCGTTAGAAGGTTATAGGGTTGTTGAGTTAACTTCCACAGTCTCAGGTCCATTTGCAGGAATGATGTTATCCGACCAAGGTGCTGACGTAATAAAAGTAGAACCACCTGGAATAGGAGACCTTGCCAGATTTATGGGTACAACAAGATCTGGTATGGCAGCAATGTTTTCTGTTCTCAACAGGAATAAAAGATCAGTGGTTTTAGACTTTAAAGAGAATAAAGATTTTGAAATATTAAAGAGTTTGCTAGAAACAGCTGATGTTCTAATTGAGAATTACAGGCCCGGAGTGGTTAAAAAGGTGGGCTTGGACTACGAAAGCATTATAAAAATTAATCCAAACATCATATACACATCAATTTCAGGATATGGGCAATCAGGTCCTTACATAAATAGAAGAGTTTACGACCCTTTGATTCAAGCCACTGCAGGAGCTGCTGCTTCTCAGAATGCCGATAATCCTGAGTATTACAAAACAATTGTCTTTGACAAAGTAACTGGGCTTACTGCCGCTCAATCTATAAGTACTGCTTTATTGCATAGAGAACGAACAGGAGAGGGCCAGTACTTACCGATATCTATGTTAGATTCAGCTCTATATTACATATGGCCTGATGTTATG
>JAKUUL010000107.1 GCA_022447025.1 SAR86 cluster bacterium
TTCGAGCTGGAGATATTTGTGCAGTTATAGGTTTAAAGCAGGCAGTTACAGGAGAGACTCTTTGTGATGAAAAAAATCAAATTGTTTTAGAGGAAATGAATTTTCCTGAACCTGTAATCTCTGTAGCTGTTGAACCAAAAACTAAAGAAGATCAGGAAAAAATGGGTATAGCCTTAGGAAGATTAGCTCAAGAGGATGCTTCTTTTAAGATGAGAACAGATGAAGAGTCAGGTCAAACAATTATTTCTGGAATGGGGGAACTTCACCTTGACGTTCTAGTAGATAGAATGAGAAGAGAATTTAGTGTCGAAGCTATTATGGGAAAACCTCAAGTTGCTTATAGAGAAACAATAAGAAAATTAGTGGAACAGGAAGCCAAATTTGTTAGGCAATCAGGTGGAAGAGGTCAATACGGGCATGTTTATATAAAAATGGAGCCTCTAAACTCAGAAGAAGAAAATTATGAATTTGTTAATAAGATAGTAGGAGGTGCTATTCCAAGAGAGTTTATTCCTGCAGTAGATAAAGGATGTAAAGAACAAATGGAAGCTGGAGTAATAGCTGGCTACCCTTTAGTTAAGGTAAAAGTTACCCTTTATGACGGATCTTTTCATGATGTAGATTCTAGTGAGATAGCTTTTAAAGTAGCAGGTTCAATGGCTTTTAAGGATGGAGCTTTGAAAGCAGATCCAGTCCTATTGGAGCCTATTATGAGTCTAGAGGTAGTAACTCCCGAAGAGTATATGGGAGATGTAGTTGGAGATTTAAACAGAAGAAGAGGAGTTGTAGGCGGTATGGATGATAGTCCTTCCGGTAAGGTTATTGCTGGAGAAGTACCTTTAGCTGAAATGTTTGGTTATGCAACCGATCTTCGGTCTGCAACACAAGGAAGGGCAACTTTTACTATGGAGCCTCTAAAATATGCAGAAGTACCACCCAATGTTGCTGAAGCTGTCATTAATAAGAACGAATAGATCATATTAATTAATCTAAAAAACCCTTTCAATAAAGGGTTTTTTTATATATTTGTGTTGACACTTAGGCGCCACAAATCTAGAATTTGCGCTCTTTTTTGATGGTTGGGCTCTAATCTTGAGTTTTTGTTGATTTGGGCCTTTTTTAATAGCAATTTTGTCACTTTTTTGGACAAAATTTTTTACTCTTCTTAACTGAAGTGGGAACAGGGTTGTGCAAAACCAAAGCATAAGAATTAGACTAAAAGCTTTTGATCATAAGCTCATAGATAAGTCTGCGAAAGAAATCGTAGAAACAGTAAAACGAACGGGAGCAAAAGTTAAGGGGCCCATACCTTTACCGGTGAAAAAACATAAAACTACCATCCTTATATCCCCTCATAAAGATAAAGACGCCCGCGACCAATACGAAATAAGAACTCATAAAAGAACACTAGATATCATGGAACCATCAGAAAAAACCCTAGATGCATTAACTAAATTGGAGTTATCCGCTGGAGTGCTAGTACAGATTAGTCTGGATGAGGTTTAGTCATGTCTTTAGGTCTAATAGGAAAAAAACAAGGAATGACACGTTTCTTTACGGAAGAAGGGGTGTCTCTACCTGTAACTGTGGTTAGTGTTGACACTAACACAGTTATTCAAATAAAAACTTTAGATAATGATGGTTACAACTCTGTTCAAGTAACTACAGGACAAAAAAAAGAAAAACATATAAATAAATCTACTTTAGGGCATTTCAAAAAATCTTCTGTCGTTCCTGGAGAAGGTTTATGGGAATTCCCTATTGATAATAATGAAATAGAGAAATTAGAGGTTGGACAATCTATTCCTTTAGGGTTATTTCAAGAGGGTCAAGCTGTAGATGTTTCAGGTGTATCAAAAGGGAAGGGTTTTGCAGGTACTGTTAAAAGATGGAATTTTAAAATGCAAGATGCAACCCATGGTAATTCCCTATCTCACAGAGCACCAGGGTCTATAGGGCAGTGTCAAACTCCTGGCAGAGTTTGGAAAGGAAAAAAAATGTCAGGCCATATGGGGTCAGAAAAAGTAACTGTTCAGAATTTAAAAATTGTTTCTATAGATTTAGAAAATAGTTTGATACTTATTCTAGGTTCTATTCCAGGTTCAACCGGTTCTCGGGTAATGCTGAGGCCTTCAAGGGGAGAAAAAGTAGAATTGCCAGCTGCTGAAGAAACCCAGCCAGAAGAAACCCAGCCAGAAGAAACCCAGCCAGAAGAAAATACACCTACAGAAGAAGCTGAAGAATCAAAA
>JAKUUL010000108.1 GCA_022447025.1 SAR86 cluster bacterium
CCTTTTGATGTAGGGTACGAAGGCGATGGTAAAGTGCTTAAAGCAGGAGCTACATTTGGAACTGGTAAGTTCGATACTGTTCCTCTTGATAAAGCATTAGAAGATGAGTTAATAGATGGCCCTTCTTTAGATGCAACTGCATTTAGATATTCCCCTGATCAAGAAGCAGCAAGAAGAATGGAAAAATTAGTTCACGATCAAATTGAAGAATCTAATGGTTCAAGTGAAATAAGAAACTCTTTATTTGAAGCATCTTTATTTGGCACAGGCATTGTTAAAGGCCCATTTAATTTTAATAAAACATTAAATAAATGGGATCAAGATGATGAAGGTAATCGTAACTATAATCCTATTAATGTCAGAGTTCCTAGAATAGAGTTTGTATCTATTTGGGATTTCTTTCCTGATCCTAATGCAACTAATATGGATGAGTGCGAGTACGTCTTTCATCGTCATAAAATGAATCGTAGTAAGTTACGTTCATTAGCAAAGATGCCTTACTTTAACAAAGATTCAATTAGAGAAGCTCTTGCTGCTGGTGCTAACTACGAAGAAAAAGATTATGAAACAGCATTAAAAGATGATTCTAGAGCTGATACCTATGGCAGCGGTCAGTATGAAGTTGTTGAGTATTGGGGAGTCATGGATGCTGAATATGCTAGACAAGTAGGCATGGAGTTAGATGATTCTGTAGATGATCTTGATGAAGTACAAATCAATGCTTGGATGTGTAATGGGTATTTACTAAGAACAGTAGTCAATCCATTTACTCCTTTTAGAATCCCTTACCACGCATTTCCTTACGAAAGAAATCCTTATAGTTTCTTTGGTATAGGCGTTGCTGAAAACATGGATGACTCTCAAAAGATTATGAATGGTCATGCTCGTATGGCTATAGATAATCTTGCATTATCAGGTTCTCTTGTATTTGATGTAGATGAAACTGCCTTAGTAGGTGGTCAAACAATGGAAATATATCCAGGCAAAATTTTTAGAAGACAAGCTGGTGTTCCAGGCCAAGCTATCAATGGATTAAAATTTCCTAATACTTCTACTGAAAACATGATGATGTTTGATAAGTTTAGACAACTTGCAGATGAGCAAACTGGTATTCCTAGTTACTCACATGGCATGACAGGCGTACAGAGTATGACTCGTACTGCTTCAGGGATGTCAATGTTACTAGGTGCAGCCAGTTTAAATATCAAAACAGTCATAAAAAATCTTGATGACTTTCTTCTTAAACCTATTGGTGAAGCATACTTCCAATGGAATATGCAATTTTTAGATTCTGCTTTGAATGTAGAAGGAGATCTTGAAGTTAAAGCCACAGGTACAAGTAGCTTGATGCAAAAAGAAGTAAGAAGCCAAAGACTTACTACTTTCTTACAAACTATACAAAACCCTGCTGTAGCTCCTTTCATAAAGGTTAATAAACTTATTAGTGAATTAGCAGTCAGTCTTGAACTAGATCCTGATGAACTAATGAATGATCCTGATGAAGCCGCTATCATGGCAAGAATAATAGGAATGCAAAATGCTGGACAAGCAACTGGCGAGGAAGCTGGCCCCAATAACCCACAACAAGGACTTATGGGAACCCCTGAAGGAGTACCTCCTGAAGCTCAAGGACTTGGAGTTACAGGTACTGGTGGCGGCAACATCGGAACTGGAAATGTACCGCAGCCAGGGGAAGGTGAATTTGCTGGTACGCCTAGAGCAGTTGAAGGATAGCGTGAACGAAGCTAAAGATAGGAGCGAATAATGGCAGCACCACTTGTAGGATTAGGATTACTAGCTAGCGGAACTATGAAACTAGCTCCAAAATTAGTTAAACGTCTTAGGCAAGAATATATTGATGATATAGGTGGAGAAGACCTTATCAAAGAAATGACTAAAGCAGCTAAAAAAAATAATCTTTTAACTCCAAAGGATAAAATAAATAAAGCTTTTGATTATATTAATAAAGCTGATTCTCCTGCAGCAGGTAAAAGCAGGATGAAAGAAATGTTTGAAGAGTTTGTTGATGTTTATAATTTAATTGAAGATGAAGTTGGCAGTCTTGATAAAGCATTTATTAAAGCAAGAACTAAAAAAGCTATGGGCGGTATGATGTACAACAAAGGTTCTTTAGTAGGTAATCAATCATTATTAGATAAAGACAATGATGGTGAAATTACAGGCAAGGATTTTGCAATGTTAAATAGAACTAAAAAACAAG
>JAKUUL010000109.1 GCA_022447025.1 SAR86 cluster bacterium
TCAGAAACTTTATATTTGATATCAACTAGCAGAATAGAAAAACACAATACTAAAGAAATTAAAAAGCTAGTTGAATTTATAGGCCTTATAGCAAATATTGCCTCACTAGTTATCTTAGATACTTTATGATCCCCTCTACTCATCAAAGAGATAATACCGAGCTAAAGAAAGAAAGAATACTTATTACTTATTCTGTGGACAGAAGATCAAGGTCTTACTTATCCATTATCTCCAGCGCTTTTCCCCCACCCCTAGCCACACAAGTCAGAGGATCTTCAGCAACAATTACTGGTACTCCTGTCTGACTTGATATTAAAACCTCGATATCTCTAAGAATTGCGCCGCCACCTGTAAGCACAATACCTCTTTCAGAAATGTCTGCACTCAACTCAGGTGGAGATTGTTCAAGAGCTGATCTAATAGCCTGAACTATGGAAGAAAGAGGTTCCAACATAGAGTCATAAATTTGTTTGCTTTCCATGGTAAAAGTAACCGGAGTTCCTTCAGCAAGATTTCTTCCTCTTACTTCCATTTCTAATTCTTCTGCATCTGGTGAAGCTGCACCAATTTCTTGCTTAATTCTTTCTGCTGTTGAGTCACCAATTAGCACTCCTTGATTTCTCCTGATGTAAGCAATAATAGCCTCATCTAATCTGTCACCACCAACTTTCAGAGAATTTGAATACACAACTCCATTTAGAGCCAAAATAGCCACTTCCGTAGTTCCCCCACCAATATCTACTACCATCGACCCACTTGCTTCTTCAACAGGTAACCCGGCTCCAATTGCTGCTGCCATAGGCTCTTCTATAAGCCTAACTTCCCTAGCTCCAGCCTTTAAAACTGATTCTCGAATAGCTCTCCTTTCAACTTGAGTAGACTGACATGGCACACACACTAAAATTCTAGGACTTGGACGAATATAACTGTCTTCATGAACAGCTTGTATAAAATGCTTTAACATTTCTTCGGTTACTTGAAAGTCCGCTATAACCCCATCCTTTAAAGGTCTGATTGCAGATATATTTCCTGGAGTTCTGCCAAGCATCTTTTTAGCTTCGGAACCAACTGCTACTACTGTTCTCTGGCCCGCATGAGTTTTAATGGCCACAACAGAAGGCTCATCAAGAATAATCCCTTTTTCCCTTACATAGACTAAGGTATTAGCTGTGCCCAGATCAATAGAAAGATCGTTTGAAAATAATCCCTTTAAACGTTTTAACATTATTTACCAAAAAATGAATTTTTTAAAAGATGGCTACTCTAGCAACAGCTTAGTTTTTGAGCAAGGAACAATATGCTACATTAGCCACATTTCTACATAAAACTTATTATTTATGACTCTTAAAAATAAAGATTTAGAACAAATAGCTTATTTGGCTCGAATTAATATAAATAAAAAGAGCTTCCCTTCTTTAAAAAAAGAGTTAGAAAGTATTTTAGAGCTAGTAGCTAAGATGGATTCCGTAAACACAGAATCAGTAGTTCCGATGTCTCATCCTCTTGATATATCTCAGCCTCTTAGAAAAGATGAGGTTACAGAAAAAGATGATAGAAAGAATTTACAAAAAAATGCACCTCTAAAAAAAGCTGGTCTCTTTATGGTGCCAAAAGTAATAGATGAGGATGCTTAATGGAGGAATTTTATAAACTTTCCATAAAGGAAAAATTAAAAGGGTTAACTGAATCTACTTTTTCGAGTATGGAGTTAACTGAATCTTATCTTCAAAGAATCAAGAAAGTAGATAAAAAGATAAATAGCTTTATAACTGTCCTTGAAGACAAAGCTATAGAAAGTGCAAGAGAATCTGATAAAAGATACAAAGAAGGATCTGCCCTTCCCTTAGATGGGATTCCTATAGCTCATAAAGACATTTTCTGCACTGAAGGAGTCCTCACTACTTGTGGCTCTAAAATGCTATCCAACTTCGTATCTCCTTATTCTTCAACTGTGGGAGAGAATTTTTTAGCTAATGGTTCTGTTGTTTTAGGAAAAACTAATATGGATGAGTTCGCTATGGGCTCTTCTAATGAAACAAGTTATTTTGGAACAGTGAATAATCCTTGGAGAAGAAATTATGTTCCAGGAGGTTCTTCTGGAGGTTCAGCAGCCTGCGTTTCTGGTGGACTGGCTGCAGGGGCTACAGCTACTGACACGGGTGGTTCTATAAGACAACCAGC
>JAKUUL010000011.1 GCA_022447025.1 SAR86 cluster bacterium
TTCTAACATTAAGTCTAGGAACTCAGATTCTGACTATCCTTTTAGACAAGACAGTAACTTTTACTATCTTTCCGGATTTAATGAACCTGAATCAATAATAGTTATTAGGCCGTCAGCAAAGAAAAGAAAATACGTCATTTTTTGTAGGGATCGAGATCCTTTAAGAGAACAGTGGGATGGTTTTAGGTCGGGCCAAAATGGCGCAAAAGAAGTTCACGGAGCAGATGAAGCTTATAGTATTTCGCTTATCGACGAAATAATGCCTGAACTACTAGAAGGTTCTAGAAATATTTATTACTCGATGAGTTCTCCTAATGGAATTAACCTGCGTTTGGACAACTGGCTGGACCATATTAGGGCCAACAAAAGACAAGGTTCGGAAGTAGCAGAAAATTTACTCTCCTTAGATTCACTATTAGATGAATTGAGATTAATAAAAACCGAAGATGAGCTTTTACTAATGAAAAGAGCAGGAGAGATTACGTGCGAAGCCCATATTCGTGCCATAACCAATGTTTGTCCAGGCATGTACGAGTACCAATTAGAATCAGAATATCTTCATGCTTTTATGCAAGGAGGGGCAAAATTCCCTGCCTATAACTCTATTGTAGGAGGGGGAAATAATTCTTGTATCCTTCATTACAATGAAAATAGCTCTGAATTGAAAGATGGAGATCTTGTCTTAGTAGATGCCGGTTGTGAATACGAACACTACGCCTCCGATGTAACAAGAACTTTCCCTGTTGGAAAAAAATTTTCTGAGGAACAGAAAAAGATTTATGAAGTGGTTCTTGAAGCACACCAACAAGCATGCGCAGAGATTAAACCAGGGAATCCATGGATAAAAGCTCAAGAGGTTTCAGTGAAAGTTATTACTGAAGGATTAATAGATTTGGGTCTCCTAAAAGGGAAGGCCGAAGAACTAATCAAGAAAGAAGGATACACAAAATTCTATATGCACAGAATAGGCCACTGGTTAGGTATGGATGTGCATGATGTAGGTAATTATAAGCGGAATGGAAAGTGGAGAGACCTAGAGCCAGGTATGGTGCTTACCATTGAGCCAGGAATTTATATTTTGGACTCTCTTGAGGACGTAGAGGATAAGTGGTTGGGAATAGGTGTCAGAATAGAAGACGATCTGTTAGTAACTGAAAATGGACATGAAGTAATAACTGCAAATGCTCCTCGAGACATTAAAGACATAGAAAGCTTAAGATAATAAGCGTGGATTCTGAAATAACTGTAGTTGGGGCGGGCGTTGTTGGTTCTTCTTTAGCATGCCTGTTATCAAAACAGGGAATTAAAGTTACTTTACTTGATCGAGGTAGCCCATTAAGTCTTTCTAAAAGCTCAATATTACAAGACAGAACATTAGCCTTGAATTTATCTTCAATTAATCTATTTAAAGAGCTGAATATTTGGCATGAACTTAAAAAACAAACAACACCCTTCAAAAGGATGTTTGTTTGGGATTCTAAAGGTAGCTCACCTTTAGAATTTCTGGCTGAAGAGATAAAGAAGAAAGAACTGGGTTATATCATTTCTAATAATACAATTTTAAAAAGTCTTAATAAGCTTATTCAAGATTCTCCCAAAATTACTCTTAAGCAACAAACCGAGTTGTCAGGAATTGATATAAAAGAAAATGAAATATGCATCTCTTTTTTGGGTGGTGAGAGAATTAGTTCAAAACTTATCATTGGAGCTGATGGCATTAATTCAACTTTAAGGAAAAAAGCAAAAATTAAGACTAGGACATGGAGTTATGATCAAAGAGCTTTTGTAGCAGGGTTAAAGACTGAAAAATTTCATGACTACACTGCCTGGCAGTTATTTACTCCAACGGGTCCAATAGCACTTTTGCCTTTTGATTTAATGGAAGGATCTAATATCTCACTTGTTTGGTCAGCTGAAATTGATTATGCGGAGAAACTTCAAAAGTTAACTCAAAAAGAATTTGTAAAAGAACTGGAAGAAAAGACAGAACAAATACTGGGAAAGATAGATTTAAAGACTGATATAAGGTCTTTCCCACTTAATCAGTTGCATGCAAAAAGTTATTTTTCTGAGCGGATAGCCTTGGTTGGTGACTCAGCTCATTCTTTTCATCCCCTGGCAGGGCAAGGACTAAATATAGGTTTGTCCGATGTGACTAGTCTGAGTGCTGTCCTTATAAAGGCCAGGAGAAGCGGACTGGATATTGGATCTAAAAGAACTCTTAAAGATTATGAAAGATCCAGAAAGATTCCTAATTTAACAATGGCTGCACTGATGGAACTTTTTAAAGAGGGATTTGAAACGTCAGACCCTTGGGTAAAATTAGCAAGAAATTTTGCTTTCAACATGGCTACTAAGAATAGCACTCTAAAGAAAAGAGTTATAAAGGAAGCAGCGGGAATTACTTAATCTTGTCTTCTTTGTAGATTACGTGTTTTCTAGCTACAGGATCAAATTTTTTAATTTCAATTTTATCCGGCGTCGTAGATTTATTCTTATCAGTTGTATAGTAATGCCCGGTTCCTGCTGTTGATACTAGTTTAATTTTCTCTCTCATATCTTTTCACCTCTTGATCGAATCTCTGAAAGAACTTTATCAATCCCTTTTTTATCTATTATTCTCATGCCTTTAGCAGATACAGTTAGGTTTACATATCTCTTTTCAGACTCAATCCAAAACTTATGTTTATGCAGATTGGGTTCAAAAGTTCTTCTGCTCCTGTTTTTTGCATGAGAAACATTATTCCCCTTTAAGGGTTTTTTCCCTGTAACCTGACAAACTTTAGACATTATTATTTAAAACCTTTATGAAAGGCGCGTTTTATACCAGAAGGACTAACCTCAAGCAAGATTATGAAGCTATAATCGCGCTCCGCACAAGAGAAAGAAGTGAAATCCTTACAAAATAAAAATATCCTTCTTGGAGTTACGGGAGGAATTGCAGCTTATAAATCAGCTGAAATAGTAAGATCTCTAAAAAAAATGAATGCAGATGTGAGGGTTGTTATGACCAAGTCTTCACATGAGTTTGTAACTCCTTTAACTTTACAGGCACTTTCAGCGAACCCTATTTCATCAGATTTATTAGACATAAATGCTGAAGCTGCAATGAGCCATATAGAATTAGCAAGATGGGCAGATGCACTATTAATAGCCCCCTGCACAGCAGAAACTATATCTAGACTTGCAAGTGGAAGGGGAGATGATTTACTAACAACCATAACCTTAGCTTTCGATGGTCCTATTGCTATAGCTCCTGCCATGAACCAGGCCATGTGGCGAGATTCAAGAACACAAGACAATGTTTCTAAGTTAGTTGCTAATAACACTCTTATTTGTGGCCCCGGAACAGGAGAACAAGCTTGCGGCGATGTTGGTATAGGAAGGATGCTAGAACCAGAAGAAGTATTAAATATTTTTTCATCTTTATTTAAAAGTGGAAAATTAATTTCAAAAAAAGTTGTAGTAACTGCTGGGCCAACACAAGAACCCATAGATCCAGTACGATATTTAACTAACAGAAGCTCTGGAAAAATGGGTTATGCTTTAGCAAATGCAGCTTTAGAAGCTGGAGCCGAAGTAGTTTTAATTAGTGGACCTACTGATTTAAATGCTCCAGAGCACTTGCACTTCGTAAGTGTGAGGACAGCCAAAGAGATGCATGAAGCGGTTCAACATCATTTGAATTCAACAGATATTTTTATTGGAAGCGCAGCGGTTTCTGATTACAAACCAAGCAAAGAATACAAAAATAAGATAAAGAAAGACAAAGGTAAAAAATCTATAAGTTTTGAATTGGAAGAAAATATTGATATTTTAAAGGGCGTTAGCTCACAAACAAAAAGACCTTTCGTGGTTGGCTTTGCAGCCGAGACTCAAGACGTAATAAAAAACGCCAGGGAAAAACTAGGTTCTAAAAATTTAGATCTGATTATTGCAAATGATGTTTCAAAGACGGATATAGGATTTGATTCCGAAGAAAATGAAGTCACCCTTATAACCCCTAGAGATGATTATTTCATTTCTAAAAATAGTAAAAAGGCTATCTCAAAAAAGATAATAGATTTTATTAGTGAAGTAATTTAGAAAGTTTAATTATTCTTTATCAGCTTCTTTTTTTGGAGCTTTCTCTTCTTTCTTTGGTTCTTTCTTTGAAGTTGGTTTTTTAGCGGCTTCTTTTTTTGGAGCTTTCTCTTCAACCTCTTCAGCCTTAACTTGATCAACAGCATCAACCTCAAGCTCTTTTACTGATTCTTCTTTCTTCTTGTTTTCTGTTTTTCCTTTTTTCCCAAAGCGTTTTTCAAATCTTTCAACCCTTCCACCTGTATCAACAAGTTTTTGTTTACCGGTGTAAAAAGGATGACAAGAAGAACAGACATCAAGGTTTATGTCTTCCTTTAAAGTGGAACTGATCACAATAATATTTCCGCAACTACAAGTTGCCTTTATTTCTGTGTATTCGGGATGTATTCCTTGCCTCATATCTAATCTTTATTCTTCAAATTTGATCGCGCACTATACCAGACCAAATCAACATGGCAAATTCAAAGAAATCTTAAAAAAACAGACTAAAATAGTTGTATGTCAGGAGATTTAATAGATGTTCTAATTCCAGTTCCCTTACTAGAGAATTTCACTTATAAGGTTCCAAAGGAATATAAAAATAAGAAATTTAAGAAGGGTTTGAGACTCAAAGTTCCCTTTGGCAATAGAATAGTTACTGGAATATTTTGGGCATATTCTGATTCGATTAAGTCTAAAAGAGCAAGCTACAAGTATATTAAAGAGATTTTAGATGAAGACCCTCTTTTAGATGAAACTTTACTAGACCTTGCTGATTGGGCATCTCGTTATTATCACTACCCCCTAGGAGAAGTTATTTCTTATTTTTTTCCACCAACCTTAAGAAAAGGTGCAGAAGCGAGATTCAGGAGATCCACTTACTGGAAAGTTACTGACAAAGGGGATTTCTTTGATTTATCTATTTTTAAGAGAGCTCCTAAACAAAGGGAAGCCTTAGAGCTTTTAAGAGAGAGAGGAGACATGTCCCAGCAGTCCTTGAAGGCTTATGGCATATCAGCACCAATATTAAATAATCTAGCTAAAAAAGAACTCATTAAAAAATTAAGCATCGAACAAGCACCAATTAAATCTGTAGGTTCAGAAACTACAGAACAAAAAAAGCTAACGCGAGAACAAAGAGAGTCTATTGAAGTAATTTCTAAAGAACTTAGCAGCAACAAGATCTTTTTGATTAATGGTGTGACTGGTAGTGGAAAAACAGAAGTCTATTTAAGGTGCATAAAACAATTAGTAGACCAAGGGAAACAGGCATTAGTGCTAATACCAGAAATAGGTCTAGCTCCTCAGGCAGAAAGAAGATTTAAAGAAATGTTTGGAGATAGGGTGGCTTCTTTTCACTCCGCTAAAAATGAAAGAGAACGTCTTGATGTCTGGCTAGGAGCACAAAGAGGCCTATATGACATAGTAATAGGGACAAGGTCTAGTGTTTTTATCCCAATGAAAAATTTAGGCGTTATAGTTGTCGATGAAGAGCATGATGCTTCTTTTAAACAGGCGGATAGGTTTAGATACTCAGCCAGAGATATTGCCTTATACAGGGCTAAACTAAATAGGATTCCTACACTTCTTGCCTCAGCTACACCCTCAGTTGAAAGCATGTCTAATGCTTTGAATGGTAAATACAAATTACTGACTTTAAAGCATAGAGCCACTGGTGCAGATTTACCTACTTTTATCCCTTTAGATTTAAAGGGTAAGGTATTGGAAGAAGGTTTTTCAGAGCAGCTCTTGGAAGAGATTAGCAATGAACTAAATAAAAAGAACCAAGTGTTGGTTTTTTTAAACCGCAGAGGCTTTGCCTGTTCTTTAATTTGTAAGTCTTGTGGATGGGTTTCTTATTGTGATAGATGTGATGCTCACATGACACTTCACTCAAATCCTATTCAACTGCATTGCCATCATTGTGAACATAAAAAACCTTTGTACACAGAATGTCCTTCTTGCAAACATAATGAATTTGAATCTTATGGTCTAGGTACAGAAAGGATAGAAACCTATTTGAAGAAAAAGTTTAATCAATTCCCTGTTCTCAGAATAGATAGCGATTCAACTCGGAAGAAGAATGCTTTTACAAATTATTTAAAAGTAATTGAAGAAGGCGAGCCTTTAATATTGGTAGGAACACAAATGCTGGCTAAAGGGCATCATTTTCCTGATGTTACTTTGGTTGCAATACTAGATGCTGATTCAGGTATATTTAGTGCAGACTTCAGGGGTAGTGAGAGAGTAGCTCAATTAATAACTCAGGTTTCTGGTAGGGCAGGTAGGGAAAAAAAACCTGGAAAGGTCATTTTGCAAACCTATTGTCAGGAACACCCCCAAATGGAGGAATTGTTGAAAGGTGACTACGAAAGTTTTGTTAAAAAAATTATTAAAGATCGAGCTTCCACAAAATCGCCTCCTTTTTCTTTTCAAATTAAATTACAAGCAGAATCCTTTAATGGCTTGCAGTCGAGGGACTTTTTAGTGACTTGCCTAGATTACTTAAATAATACCCAACACTTGTCTAAGGGCATGAAGACAATTGGACCCTTGCCATCTCTGATGGAAAAAAAATCTGGAGTGTATAGATGGGAAGTTAGCTTTTTTTCTTCAAGCAGAAAATCTCTGCATAATCTTGCAGACCATTTGCAGTCCTTCTTATATTTACCCAAACAGACCAGAAAAGTTAGATGGTCAATTGATGTAGATCCTATTTCTACTGTCTAAAATTAGCTTAATTAAGGCCAGTTAACTCCAAACTAATTTTCCAAAGCCTTTCTGCATCCTCTTTACTTTTAGCCCCTTTTGTTATCTTGGCCTTTTTGCAGTCTATAAAATACTCTCCTGAGATACTTGAAACTTCTTCCGAACTACATAAATAGATTGAAGTTTCTGCACCTTTGTCGCTTGGTTTAGCAATTAATGGAGAGACCCATCTAATAAGTCTAGCAAAAAAAGCTAAATTCTCATTTTGTGCTCCTATCGAAGTTGATACAAAGCCTGGGTGTAAACAGTTAGTTGTTAATCCTTGTTCTTGATATAAGGAAGAAAGTTTCTTAGTAAAAAGAATGTTTGCTAACTTTGACTGGCCGTATGCAGCAAACATTTTAAATTCTTTTTCTGATTGGAGATCATCGAAGTTCATTGATTTAAGGAAGCGATGTGCATCAGAAGAGACATTAACTACTCTTTTGAGACCACTTTCTAAAATCTTATCAATTAATAAATTAGTTAATAAAAAATATGCCAGGTGATTCACGGCAAAAACTTCTTCTAACCCATCTTCAGTAATCTTTCTCTCAGTATTCATAATGCCTGCATTGTTTAACAGCACATCTATCGGTTTATTTAAAGACTTATATTCTTCAGCAGCTTTTTCTATTTGTTTAAAAGAAGAGAGGTCAGCAATAATTGAGTAAGGAGATTTACCCGATACTCTTTCAATTTCTTCTGTTAATTCTTCAGCCTTTTGTGGGTTTCTTGCAATAAAAAATATGTTTGCCCCCAACTTACTTAATGCTAGCGCAGTAGATCTACCTATACCGCTTGTAGCGCCTGTAATTAAACAATTCTTTCCTTCTACTAAACTCATTTAAATCCTTATTATTAAATTAATTATTTTTTCTAATTCCACTTCCAATCTTTAATCCCTTCCAGAGGACTAGATTATCTTGTGCTTGTATAAAAGAGTACTCAGCAACAACTTTATTATCTATTTCTTTAAGTTCAAGTTTTAAGAAGCCAGGTGTTTCTACATTAAATTTTCCTTCTGGCTGTTCCTCTGGTGAACCCCCCGGAAGACTGCCTGTGCCTGAAATAAGCTGCCTTGTTCCTCTTCTTTCCCCCTCATCGGCAAGTACATGATTGTGTCCCGCTATATAAAGATCAAAGGTACCAAATATATCCGCTTCTAAAAATCTTGAGAGTTGTGGAGTTGCTTTTTTTCTGTCTCCTGAGCTGAATAAAGGATGGTGAGCTACTGCTATCGAGAGCTCACATGAGGAAGCCATGTCTTCTTTTATCCTCCCCAACCAGCTTTTTTGTTCTCTTCTTTTATAAAAGAGATAAAGCTTGTCAAAAATAGTAGTGTCTAAAGAAAAAATACACAATTTACCGTATCTATTTGAGTAATAATTATTTGGATACACTATAAGTGAATTATTTTTTGCTATTTCTAGATAAGATTTAGGTTCTTTTTTGTAGTCATGATTTCCCAAGGTAAGGAAGAAAGGAATTTCCTTATTGAACACTTTATTAAAAGGCTGTAGGAAATTTGTTATAAATCTTGGATCATCTTTGGATGATATTCCATCTGGATAAATAATATCCCCGGTATGCCAAATGGCGTTGCATTCTGAATCTGCAAGGGCGTCGGCTACATCTTTTTGTATTTCATTAACATGACCTGTATCTCCTACAAAACAAAAAATTGAATCCTGACTAACTTTAGTTTCTTCTGAAAAAACAGGTAAAGTTATTACAAATAATAAGAGTATCTGGACTAGAAGAAATTTATTTTTAAATCTTATGTCTATATATCTTTTCATTTTTTTAATTAAAGTTTTATAGAAACATTTGATTTAATTTCCAGGCTTCGCTGATCTTCTTTTTTCTCTGAATGATGAATAATTATCTGTATGTCAGGGTTAGGTAAAAAAGAAGCCATCTTTTCTGGCCATTCTATTATGGATATGGAGTTGTTAGTATCTAGATATTCTTGGATTCCAACATTGCTTAATTCCTTTTGGTGAGAAATTTGATAGAAATCAAAATGAAAGACTACTAAGTTTGAGAATTCATAAGTTTCTACAAGATTATATGTGGGACTCTTTACTACATCTTTATGCCCCAAACCTTTAAGGAATCCTTTGCATAAGGTGGTTTTACCAGCACCTAATTCTCCAATGAGAAATATTAAAACAGGGTAAGAATCACTTTTTTTTAAAACTGAATTTGAAATTTTCTTCCCAATGTCTTCGGTTTCTAGATTTCCGTTAGAAATCAAAGTAGATGAATTCATTTTTTATCTGAGGAAATATCTAATATTGCGAATCACATCAGTAGGAGTGATGGTCATACCCAGTTCTAGGGATCCTATATCTGCAGCTTTTGAATGTAGGTCAACAGCTGTTTCAGTTGCTTCAACTAAACTGAGGCCCTGAGATATAAAGCTACCTATTAAGCCAGCCAATACATCTCCCATTCCTCCTTTTGCCATACCAGTATTTCCTGCACCACATACACCTATTTCCTGTTCACCGCCTTTTTTATAACAAACTAAAGAACCAGAACCTTTAAGGACACATACAGACCCAAGTTTCTTTTCCAATCCAATTACTGATTTAAATCGGTCCTTTTGGATTTCAGATACTTCTTTATTAAGCAATCTAGCTGCTTCTCCAGGATGGGGTGTTGAAACCATTTTTTTAGGAGTGCCTGTACTAAATTTAAGTTTTGAAAGGAGATTGAGCCCATCAGCATCAAGAACTACAGGCAAGTTCCTGCTTTTTGCTTCCATAAAAGTTCTTTGTAACATTTGTTCTGACCAAGCAGACTGACCTAATCCAGGTCCTATCACCACCACCGTAGATTTAGTTAAAAGGGCTTCTAGATCTTGACCTGATTCTATTCCTGTCACCATTAATTCCGGACAAGAAGACAGAGCAGCTTCAACGTGAATACTTCTGGTAGCCAAACTTACTAGACCTGAACCAGAGAAAACGGCTGCTTTTGATGCCAGAATCGCTGCTCCTCCGAAACCCTTGTCACCCCCTATAACCAATACATGCCCAAAATCACCCTTATGGGCATCTCCTTTTCTATTTTTTAGCTTAGGAAGATTTTTTTCCATATCTAAAAGATGACAATTGGTTTTAATTTGATTTTTAGTTGATGAAGAAATTCCTAGGTCATCAAACACAACATTTCCAGAAGCAGTCCTGCCTATGGAAGTAAAGCAACCCCTTTTTCTGCCAATGAATGTTGCCGTTACATCAGCTTGAATATGTGCGCCTAATCCAATGCCTCTGTTTGCACAAATACCTGAAGGTATATCAACTGAAAGTACAGGAGTATTTTTTGATTTTTTATTAATTTCTAGTATCAGTTTAGATATCCTGCTCCTTACAGTTCCGTTGATACCGGTTCCCAAAAGGGCATCTACAATAACTGAGTCTCTCAAAGATTTCTTTTTAAAACCTGAAATAGAAATTTTCTTAACTTTTGAAGCTGTAGCTAACTCAAAGGCTTTTTTTGAAGCTCCTGAAATTTTATTAGATGGTGATGCTTGAATTATGAATGACTCCAATCCTATTTCTTTAGCTAGATGGGCTATTAAATAACCATCACCCGCATTATTTCCATTACCGCAAAACACAAACACTTTTTTAGTATTAGGCCAGTTGTTAAGCAAGACATTAAAGGAGAATTCAGAGGCTCTTTCCATTAGAGTGTAAGCAGGAACTTTCTGTCTTCTTATGGCTAGGCTATCTAGCTTTTTAGTTTCTTGAGATGTGTATAAATTTATGGTCATCTTTTTGTCACCTAATTATAGCCTCTTCAAACTTTCTCTAATAAACTGCTTTGACTTTAATAGCTATTTATTAGACTAATTTTTATTTTATGAGTGATTTTATAGTCAAATTGGATCCTGAGGATGAGTTTAACCACATTCCTGATTCTTCAAGTAATTACAATGAAAGCATGTATTTCAATGTTTTTGACCACGATAAAAAAATGGGAGGATGGTTTAGGTTGGGCAATAGACCTAATGAGGGCTACGCTGAAATGACCTGCTGTCTTTACCTTCCGGATGGAAGAATTGGTTTCATGTTTGGTAGACCTAGAATAAAAAATAATGATGAATTTAATGCCGGCGGAATGGCTTTTAAGGTCTTGGAACCCTTCAAGAAATTAACTATCTCATATAGTGGAAAAATCCTGTTACTAACTGATCCAAAGCAAATGGTTAATCCAGGCAAAGCTTTTAAATCCAACCCAACTGTAAATTGTGATGTACAGGTAGAAATTCTAGGTATTTCACCAATGTTTGGTGGAGAAACAGTAAGAAAAGATGGAGCTTCTTTGAATATAGATCCCGAGAAGAGTTTTTCTAAAGCTCATTATGAGCAACACACTTCTGGAAAAGGATCAATTAAAGTTGGAGATGAAGAATGGGAGATTCAAGGGTATGGATTGAGAGACAAGAGTTGGGGACCTAGGTACTGGCAAGCAATAGAGTGGTACAGGTGGTTAACTATTAATATAAGTAAAGACATAGGTTTTATGCTGAGTATTGTGCATCAAGGAGAGGGTAAGGAACGCAGGGGTGGCTTAGTCCTAAAGAACGGAGCATATGAGACCATAAAAGATTGTTCTATAGAAAGTGAGTACGACGAAGATTATTACCAAAACAACATTAAAGCTTGGGCTAAAACAGATAAAGAAGAATATGAAATAGAGGGAAAAGTTCTATCTCTTATCCCCTTAAGAAATAAAAGAGAAGATCCTGAAGGAAAAATGTTAACGACTAGAATAGCTGAAGGTATGACGGAATATAGTTATAAAGGGCAAGTTGGATACGGAATGTCTGAATACTTAGATCAGATCATTAAAGATAAGCCTTTAGGACCTTAAAAAGTGAAGATAAGTGCAGTTGATCAGTCTCCAATTTTTTCAAACACAGATGCAAACTCAGCAATTAGAGAAACAATAGAACTAGCTAAATTTTGTGATTCTATTGGTATGCATAGATTTTGGGTAGCTGAGCATCATGGTTCTGATTCTTTTGCAGGGTGTTCTCCTGAAATATTTATCCCTTCTTTAGCAAACGAAACAAGTTCAATTCGAATAGGTTCTGGTGGAGTTATGTTAATGCATTACAGCCCATATAAGGTTGCAGAGAATTTCAGGCTTTTAGAATCTTTATATCCTGGAAGAATAGATCTTGGTTTGGGAAGAGCACCGGGAAGTAACCCTTCTCAAGCTGGGGCTTTAGCCTACGGTTCTAAAACCACAAGTCCAGAATTCTTTACTACTAAAATGAATGACTTAAGATCTTTTTTGATCGGAGAGAAACCAGAAACAGAAGCTTTTGAGTCAGTAGATGTAACTCCCGGTTTAGGCAATTTACCCGAGACCTGGCTTTTAGTTTCCTCTGAAAACGGTGCAGACTTAGCTGCTTTTTTTGGGTTGCCGATGTCCTTGGCCCATTTTATTGAACAAGATTGTTTGCATTTAGCTGATCGCTACAGAAAAAATTTTAAACCCTCAGTGTTTTCTAAAGTTCCAAAAGTAAGTGTGGGTATTTTCGCTATATGTGCAGAAAGTGACGAAGAGGCAATCTCGCTATCGGCAAGTGCTTCTGCTTGGAGAAACAGAGTACAACAAGGTAAATCTTCTAATTTCCCTCTCGTGGAAGAGGCTCTTAAAGAAGTTAAAGAAGCAAGCACTAATCCTCTGAGTGAAGGGCCAAAAAGGCCATTTATAGGGTCTCAAAATACCATTTATGAGAGACTGCAACCTTTAATCAAGCTGGCAGCTCCAGAAGAGCTAAAGATAATTACAATTTGTGAACCTTTTGAAGCAAAAACTAATTCTTATAAATTAATCAAAGAAGTATTTGACCAAAACTAAATTAAAAAGTGTTTAATCTTTCATATGAAAATAGAGCATTAAGTTCCGGGTCTCCCTGGCACTTATTTTGCCTATCGAATTTATATTTTGCTCAAGGCCTCCCTAATGGATTCTTGTTTTTTGCTCTCAATACTTATTATGCCTCTCAGGGTGCCACGGTAGCTGAGTTAGCTAAATTTTCCTCTCTTTTGCTTTTACCTTGGATTCTTAAAGGCCTTTTTGCTCCTTTAATAGATACTTTCACGATTAGAAAATTTGGAAGAAGGAGATTTTGGATTTTATCTAGTCAGATAGTAATCATCAGCCTTTTACTTCTGTTAACTTTATTAGGGTCCAATTTGCCTATCTCTTCTATGGGGCTTGTTGTAATGACAATAAATTTTTCCATAGCTTTCCTTGATTTATCCACAGATGCTCTAGCAGCAGATAGTTTAGATGAAAAAACTTTAAGTAAAGCCAACGGTTTAATGTGGGGAAGTAAAGTAGTTGGGAATGCTATAGGCATGGGTTTAGGAACTGCTCTTTTCTTTTCTTATGGGATTTCATTTGGAATAGCTGCTCTGATAGTAATCATGATTCTAATTTTTTTAGTACCCTTTTTTTCCAAGGAACTTGATTTCAAGGTTGGTTACGAGACTTATTCTTTGAAAAAGAACTTTTTACCTCCCATGGAGTTATTAAAAGAAATTAGCAAGGTTTTTTATGATCCTAGAGCTAAGTGGGCTGTCATTTTTATTTTATTTATTAATCTCGGACTCGGTGTATTTGAGCCTGTTTACAACAAATTCTTTTTGGAGGAGCTTAATTGGACTGGAGAAATGATAGGTAGTCTAAGAAAGTGGAGTTTGCTTGCAGGAGGAGCAACAGGACTTCTTATAGGGTTACTTGGGGTTTATTATCAAAGGCATTTTCTACTTCTTCTTTTTATAGGTATTCAAATAATGGTTTATGGCCTATTAGGACTATATGTCGATGAAATATCCACTTCCTCTGCTTACGCTGTTATTTTTGCTTTGGATATGACTGGGGCTGCAATCTCAGTCTGTATGTTCGCTATATTTATGTCACTTTGTACATCGCTGACTAGCGCTACCAACTTCGGTATCTTCATGGCATTACTAAACTTATCTAACTATACAGGCAATCAAATAGCACCAGGATTAGTGGAAGCATATAGTTATTCTGGATCTTTCTTGTTCTGTTCTTTATCTTTAATTCCTGCAGCTCTATTAGCTTTTAAGCTGGTTAGAAGAAACTCAGTCGAGACTACTTAGAAATTCTTTTAAATGCTCTCCAATTTCGTGTGGAGAAATTTCTTGAATGAAATGACCGCCTTTCACAGTCACTTCTTTCTGGTTTGGCCAGAGCCTCGATCTCTCTCTTGTGTTGCCAACTAATATTGCACCCGGATCGGCATTTACAAATAACTTCGGGATATTGCTTTCAGATAAAAAAGATTCGTAATCAGCAGCAATTTGGACAACATTCTCTGGCTCTCCAGCTATTGGAATTTGTCTAGGCCAAGTTAAAGTTGGCCTTCTGTCCTCTCCTGGGTTTTCAAAAGGTTTCATGTAAGTTTCCATTTCAGCTTCCGTTAATGCACCATCACCCGCCAATACTCTTTCAACGAATATATTTTTTTCGAGGACCATTTCTTCTCCAGCTTCAGACCTAAAGCCCTGAAAAATGCTTCTACCATTTTCAGGCCAATCTTCCCAAGACTCAATTGGACCTATGATGGCTTCCATATAAATAATACTTTTCACTTTGCTGGGGTTTAGTCTTGTCCAGTTAAACCCCAAAGCAGAACCCCAGTCATGGATTACAAAGTTGATATTATTCAAAGAAAGTTCTTCAAAAAGTTTGTAGAGATATTTAGCGTGTTCTTCAAAGGTATAACTATTGGGTCCAGGATTCTCAAGTTTTTCTGAGTCTCCCATACCAATCAAGTCAGGAGCAATAATCCGACCGGCTTCTTCAGCGTAAGGCATGATATTTCGCCAGAGATATGAAGATGTGGGATTCCCATGCAAAAAAACCGTCGGATCTCCTTGGCCTTTGTCCACATAAGCCATTTTCTTTCCAAGAATTTCTATATATTTCTTTTCGTAGTTAAACTCACTAGAAGCTTTCTGGTTCATATTTTGTTCCTTATAAGGTTAGTAATTATATCTTTTATCCCACGTGATTAATAAAGCGGGGAACAACAGTAGATCAATTATTAGGGCTGATAAAAAAGCTATTGAAGAAAAAAGCACAAATCCATGTATGGGTATAAAGAAAGCCTGCAATAAAACTAAGAAGCCTAGAATTAGACTAAAAGAAGTAATGATTAATGCAAAGCCGACAGTTTCAAAAGCGTACTCCACTGCCTCTTCAGCACTAAGATTTTTTTGTCTTCTTGCGTGTAGATATTTACTTAAGAAGTGCACTGTAAAATCAACAATAATTCCTAAAGTGGTACCCATCCCTATACCAACAAGCATACTGATTTCACCACTAACTATCGCCCAAATACCAAAAGCTACTCCAATAGGCAAAAGGTTGGTAACCGAAGTTAACATCCCGTATCTTAGCGATCTAAAAAAAAGAATGATTGTCGCAGTTATTAAAACTATACCTATCCCAAGAGCATAGGTAAGTTGAGTGATTAGCATATTGGACATGAAAGCAAAAATAGGTCTTGTGCCTGTCCCGATAGAAACCATGTCTTCCGGCATATTCTGAGAAGCATAATTTTCTACTCTTTTAGCAAATTCTCTATATTCCAAAGATCCTAATTCTTTTAGAGAGGCAACCAATTTGATCGATTCTTTGTTTTGGCTAATAGAGTTAGTTAAATCTAAACCATAGGGCAGGGACATCTCATAGAAAAAAAGGTATTGAGCGCTAAGATCGGGCTCTGTTGGGATTATATTCCACTCTTCTTGTTTGCCATGGAGAGTTTTATTGAGATTCTTCATAATCTTTGAAAGTGAACTAACGTGAAGCACTTCCTTATTTGAAGCCAACCACTCAGAGAACTTATCCACTTCTCTCAAAAACTCTGGATCAGATACGATCCCTTGGCTATTTAACTCATAGCTAACAGGGAAAGTTCCCCCAATTCTTTGACTTATCCATTTACTGTCAGCAGCTGAAGTCGTATATCTTTCAGAATAAAACTCTAAAGGATTGTCATTTGTCTTGTTCAGGGGAATAAAGGCCATTAAGAAACAAGAAATAACTGGGACAATCACCAATAATCTTTTGTAATTCTTAATGCTAAATCTACCGAGCTTCCTAGCAATATTCTTTTGAAAGTTAATATTTTTTGATTGCTTCACATTAAAGTAGCTCACGATTGGGGCAAGCAATAGCACAGTAAATATAAAGGCTAAAAAGACACCGACTGCTACTCCATTACCGATGCCCCTCAAAGGTTCTACGGGGGCTAGATTTAGAGATAAGAAACCAATGGCGGTTGTCAAAGAAGTAAGAAACAAGGGTTGCAAGTTCAACTTAAGACTTTCGAGCATGGCTTCTTTGCTTTTTCTAGAAGAATCTAGATTTTGAAAGTATAGGGTAAATAAATGAACACAATCAGCGACCGCTAAGGTTGCAATTAAGATTGGGACCATAATGAAAGGTTGGGCTATGTCTCCGCTCATAAAACCTATAGATCCCATTGCACTTACAACACTCATTAGGATAACTAAGAAAGAACCAGCAACAGCTACTAGACTTCTCAAAAGAAGAAAAAGTGTTAGTAGAATTACCAAAATCGCTGTAGGCATTAGTTTTGGCATTTGTGCCTTAAGCAACATTGGGCTCTGATATTCCATGTAAACAATGCCCGAAATTATTAGATCAACTTCAGGATGGTTTTTTCTAGCTTCCTCTAAGAAACCTAATACATAATTCAATGACTCTTGATATTCTGCTTCAATGTCTTTTCTTGGTGGGTCAAAAACAATGTTTATTAGAGAGGTTTTTTTGTCTTTAGAAATAATTGCGCCATAAGCAAGTTCTTCTTCTTCAATAATTAATTCTTTTTCTTTTAGGGTCTTCAGATCATAAGTACTGGAACCTTCTAAAAAAGGCTCAATGTACAAGTCATCACCATCTGCAGAGACGTAAGAATAGTTAGATAAAGAGTCAACTCTTAATGAATGAGGTGTTTTCCAAGCCCTCTCTGTTAAATCTTCAATTAAAGATAAAACTTCATTGGTAAAAACAGTTCCTTCTTTTACTCCAATACCGATTACTGCGTTATCCATAGAAGAATAGGTATCTTCTATGCTCAAGTGCGAAGTTGTCAGAGTGTCATTTTCAGGGAAGAAAGCATTTATATCTGGATTAAAATTTATTTTTGAAAGTCCTTGGGCCAATCCAGCAAGAATTAGAAGAGAAATTATTATACAAAGAGGCCTGTATCGGATAATGGTTTCGGCTAAGTAATTAACATTGAGTAATTTCTTCATTAAGTTAATTGCCTAAATAATAGATAAATTCAAATCTAACAAAATCATCTTGTTTTAAATATTCAAACATTTTTTGGATGCTGTTTGAATTGTTTCCTCCATTAAAATAAATAGACTCAAAGGAAAGTCTGCAACAATTTCTAACTCTTCTAGAAGCTTCTACGAAAACATTAGTTTCTCCTGTTTCTTCGTTTCTCATAACACCTGAAAGAATTTGAGAATCATACATGTCATTAAAAGTTAATCTTGTTCCTAATGCCAAAGGGGATTCTTGATACCGATCATCGTAATTGAATTCCATTATCCATCCTAAGTCGAGCCTTGAACTTAATATTCCCACTTGGGTATATTCAAAACCAGCAGTAGCTGCTGAAAACCTATCTCCCTGGCCTGATCTGCTGATGGCTTCAAGTTTAAGTGCTAGTCCGCCCACAATGTAGAGAGCCTCCAGCCCTGTCTGTTCAATTACTCCATAGTAAGGGATCTTTAAACTTATACTTTTATTAATAAATTCAGGTTCTCTAGAGGTTCCTGAAAAATGAGAAAGGGCTAACTCCAGATCACGATAGGATTGACTCCATCTAAAAGCAAAATCAGTTCTTAAGTTTTCAGCGCTAGATTCATACATTGCTGAATTAGTATCTATCAGGAAGGGTGCTCTAAGCCTTCCTTTTTCCCCAGCAAAAGTCCTCTCTCTAAAACCCAGAAGAGCATAGATATCCAGAACACCCCAATCTCTTTCTAAAGACAAATTAATCATTGGTTGGCCTAATTTGTCTTCCCCATCAAAACTTTCCACCTGATCAGTTTGATTGATAATATCAACTCTGTGTACGGTTTCCGTTACTCCCCAAAAATCTCTTCTTATCCCAATTCTTATTTCGTAGGAGTTTTTTACTTTTATTAAACTCAAATCTTGGATATCAAACAGATTTCTCTCATCATCTAAAGAATCTCTTCTAATTTTTGGTTTGAAAGTAAAAGAAGTTTTTTGGTCTTCTGATTCAAAGTAAAACTCCGGTGATAAAGTAAAAGAAGAATGATCTTTATCTTGTCCGAATAAACCCTTTTCTGAGAAAGTCCTGTTCTCAAAAGAAACTTCGCCGTACTTTTCAACTTTGGAAAAAAGCGAGCTGCTAATAAAAATTAGTGAGATTACTAAAAAAGCTTTTGTGGTATCCCTATAAAAGCTAGAAACCATTTATTTTGATCTTTTAAGGCTATTCTGAGTAAAGTCTTTATCTGATAATCCAGTGTTAAAAGCCATATCTTGAAAAAATAATGTGGTTGTTTTATTGGTTTGATGGTTAATCATATGAATTTCACCAGGGCGCCAGAATTTATTCAGGTATTTTTTGTAACCTGAAAAGGTTTGTGTTTTAACGTGAAATGATTTCCTATCAAAATGGTGAATTTGATGAATCAAAGAATTTGATTTACTGATCCATACAATCTGCTTTGTGTAACCTGAGTAGGGGTCAAGTGGGATCCTTTTAATAACATGGCTTTCCTTTCCATCTATATTTTCATCTCTTAGATATTCATACGAATATTTTTCTACTTCTTGAAAAGAAAGGTCTTCGAGTGAGAACTCGCTTCCCAAGAAAGGCCCTGTTCTGTTTTTAGAGGCTACTCTTTTTACTCTCTTGAGAGCAGGCAGATAAAGCCACTGTTCATCAGAACCAACTTTATGGGCATGGCTTAATACGGCTACACCGCGAACATCCCTTGGACTGTCAAATACTATTAAACTTTTATCACCATCTTCCGGAACTTCTAGAAGCTTCATTTCCATTACCCTTTCAGTTACTAACCCTTTTCTGTCCTTCAACATCATCTTGAGGTTGGTCTTGCTGTCTCCATATCCCGAAAAACTATCATCGGCTTTCAGGGCAATCTCTAAGCCCCTGTTTATTTCTTCAGAATGTATAAAATTCAAGAAAAAGAAAAAAAGAGCAGAAAAGAAAATCTTATTCAGGTTTTTCATCTTAGAATCATTTTATCTTTTTTTATATTGAAAGAGGCAACAATTAAAGTGGGTTGCATCATAAATTCGAGAGGTTATAGTTATTGTCCCTTTAAATATTCGAGGAAGCAAAATGCTTAAAACAAGAATTACAGAATTATTTGGTATCAAGCACCCCATTATCCAAGGCGGAATGCAATGGGTTGGAACCGGAGAGTTAGTTTCTGCGGTTGCAAATGCGGGGGCTCTAGGAATCTTAACTGCTTTAACACAACCTACTCCTGAAGCTTTAGCAAAAGAGATTGAAAGAACCCGTGAAATGACTGATCAACCTTTTGGAGTTAACTTGACAATATTGCCTACAATTACACCTCCTCCCTACGAAGAATACGCAGAAGCGATAGTTGGGTCGGGTATAAAAATAGTAGAGACAGCGGGTAGAAGTCCTGAACCTTTTATGGAACTTTTTAAAGCATACGATGCTAAGGTAATTCACAAGTGCACTTCGGTAAGGCATGCGCTAAAAGCTCAGGCAGTTGGCTGTGATGCTGTCACCATAGATGGATTTGAATGTGCAGGTCATCCTGGAGAAGATGATATTCCCTCTTTAGTTTTATTACCTCAAACTGCTGAAGCTTTAGATATACCAGTTGCTGGTTGCGGAGGATTCAGTGATGCCAAAAGTTTAGTTGCCGCGTTAGCTTTAGGTGGTGAGGCAATAGTTATGGGAACAAGGTTTATGGCAACCAAAGAATCTTTAATTCACCAAAATGTGAAAGATAAGATGACTGAAGCTGATGAGCGTTCTACAAACTTAATGTTTAGGACCATGCATAACACAGCAAGGGTTTTCAAAAATACAATTTCGGATCAGGTAGTTGAGATAGAGTCAACTGGAACTGCAAAATTTGAAGATGTACAAGAATTAGTTGCTGGGCAAAGAGGTAGGGGGGTTTTTGAGGTAGGTGATCTAGAGGCAGGAATTTGGTCTGCTGGTATTTCTGTTGCGAGAGTTAAAGATGTTCCTACGTGTGAAGAATTGGTATCCAGATTGGTTTCGAATGCTGAAGCTATTATGGATGGGAGACTGAAAGAAGTAAGGGCATCGTGAGAAGAGCTTTATGAAAGATGTTGAAGTTTTTTTCATAGCTAATTTAAATATTGTAGATAAAGAAACCTACCGATTATATGAAAAAGGGTTCTTCCCTATTCTGAAGAAACACGGGGGAGAGTTCGTAACCTATGATGACTCCATAGAGCATTTGGAGGGAGACACTCCTCTTAAGGGTAGGATTGTTATTTTTAAGTTTCCGTCAGAAGAAGTAGCTAAAGGCTGGTATAACGATCCTGAATATCAGAAGCTGTCTGAATATAGAAGGAAGGGAGCACCCATAGTTTCTCTTACTATGGTGAAGGGCATTCCACCTAGAAATTAAGAATTACCAATCTTTACCAATCTCCTTAATTGTTTCAGCTAGTTCAATCGGTTTGTCTAATAGAACATGATGGTATGCCCCTTCAATTTCTATTATGGGAGTATCTTCTCTAAATTTTGATTTCATGTAATTCAAAATAAGTTCTGTTACTAGGGCACTTTTTTCTCCATAAATAAAACCTAAAGGACACATAAGATTAAAGGCATGATTCTTAGGCATATGAGGATATCCAAGCTTACTAAAGAGGGTATCATCAAATTTCCATTCAAAGCCCCCATTAGCTTCTTGTATAGATTTTTTGGCGATGTAGTCAATGACAAAAGGGAAGTCAGTTGGTTGATCGGGAGCAAGCTTAAAGCGCTTCAAAATGGTTTCTTTATCTGGATAAGTTTTTCTTTTTCTTATAGGACCACTTCCTTGGTGGTTTGAATAATCAAAGTCTGGCGGCCTTATGGGAGAATCAATCATAATTACCCCCTTAATGGTCTCCGAAGCAAGATTAGCAGCATGAATACTCATGTATCCACCTAAGCTGTGACCGCAAATGATTGGATTAGAAGGTCTGTTATCAAAGAAACCAGAATCTTTTGCCACAGCTATAATCTCTTTCCCAAAAACTTCTGGACTATAGTGTTCTCGGTGATCACTACTACCCATACCAGTTAGGTCTAACGCACTTACTTCATATTGATCAATTAAAAGGGGTGCTACAAAATCCCACCAGTGAGAATGTGCACCACTTCCATGAACTAAAACCATCCCTGGATTATCGGGACTACCCCATTTTTGATAAAAAATGTTGGCTTCTAGAACTTCAACCGAATGCTCTGATTTAGGTTCTGAAATTAGTTTTTTGAATAGATCTTCAGTCAGTCGATCCATATTTGCTCTCCTTTAGCAAAAAAATTATCTCCTCAAATTTTTTCAATTCGGTAGTCTATACCAATCTCTTAAAGCATAATAAAAAACATGAACGAACGTTTAAAACAAGTTAATCATCAATTTGCCGATCCAAATGAAGCTCCCGCTGAACCAAAAGCAGCTGCAACAGTATTGCTGGTTAGGGATATACAGGGAGAAGGCTTAGAAGTTTTTTTAATTGAGAGGGCTGCAAAAACTAACTTTGGGGGGGCGTATGTTTTTCCGGGAGGAAAAGTGGACCTGGAAGACTCATCAGGACGTTTAAGTGATATGTGTCAGGGTGTAAGTGATGAAGATGCTTCTTCAGCTTTGGGAATTGATAAAGGGGGCTTAGCTTATTGGGTAGCAGTTATAAGAGAGTGCTTTGAAGAAGCTGGAATACTTCTGGCTTACCGAAAAGATGGAAATAACTTTGATCCTGAAGACGAAGCTGAAAATGAGCGTTTTATAGATTTTAGAAAAAGATTAAATGAGGGTGAGCCTGTTTTAGCAGAAATGTGTAAAAGCGAAGAGCTTTTTTTAGCTACAGACAGGCTGGCCTATCTGGCTCATTGGATTACTCCCAAAGTGGAGAAAAGAAGATACGACACAAGATTTTTTATTGCACAAGCTCCTGAGGGGCAAGAAGCCATTCATGATGGATCCGAAAGTGTAAATAGCATATGGATCAAACCCGAGGAAGCGTTAAAGCAATTTGAAGAAGGTAAATTATTAATGATTATGCCTACGATTAAGAATCTCGAAGATATTTGTGGGTACAACAATACCAAGGAGCTTTTAGAAGACAAGAATTCTATTAACCCTTACGACATAGCAACCATTGAACCCAAATTTTTTATGAAAGATGGTAAATATGTGGGACTGTTACCTGGCGAAGAAGGGTACGACGATCACTAACAGCTAATGCAACACGAAGAAGTCGTACAGATAACCCCATTGGTAAAGAGAATCACTGCTGGAAACTCCAGTGTGTTTACCGGGCCCGGAACAAACACTTATATTGTTGGAAAGGAAGAAGATCTTACGGTTGTTGATCCAGGACCTGCTTTATCAGATCATATTGAGGCAATAGTATCTTGTTCTTCAAATTTGAGTCGTATAGTTGTTACTCATACCCACCCTGATCACTCGCCAGGGGTTAGTCTTCTTCAGAATAAAGTGGATATACCTGCCTACGGATTGATAACTGAAACCACAAAAAACCAAGACACATCATTTAAACCAGAGAAGATGCTAACTCATGGAGAAGTTATTGAAGCAAAAGACCATAAGTTGGAGGTGATTCATACTCCTGGTCATGCCTCTAATCATCTTTGTTTTCTTCTTAAAGAGGAAAAGCTTTTATTTACAGGCGATCACATCATGAATGGGTCAACTGTGGTTATTTCACCGCCTGATGGAAATATGCAAGATTACTTGGATTCTCTTAATAAATTGAAAGAGTACGACCTAGAAAATATTGCACCAGGACATGGAGAATTATTGCCCAACCCTCATTCAGTTGCTGAGTGGATTATTAAGCATAGGTTAGAAAGGGAAGAAAAGGTTATAGAAGCAATAAAAGAGGTAACTAAAGGCAACCCCGATACATTAGTCGAGCAAGTCTACAGTGATGTAGATGCTGCTTTATTTCCTATAGCCAAATGGTCTCTCGAAGCTCATTTAATAAAACTACAAAATGAGAAGAGGGTTGTTAAGGAAGGCAATCAGTTTATCTGGAAAGACTCCTAGCCTAATTTAATTCCAGTACCGTCTACACCACAGTAACCATCAGGATTCTTAGCTAAGTATTGTTGGTGATAATGTTCTGCGTAGTAAAAATCATCTGCTTCAACAATTTCAGTTGTGATAGGCCCATACCCACTATCATTTAATAAATTTTGGTAACGTTCTTTTGTCTTTAAGGCTAAACTTTTTTGATCTTGGTTCAAGCAATAAACTCCGGATCTATATTGAGTTCCGATATCATTACCCTGTTGCATGCCTTGAGTTGGGTCGTGTTGTTCCCAGAAAGTTATTAGTAGGTCATCAAAAGTAACCTTTTTTGGGTCATAAACAACCAATACAGTTTCATTGTGCCCTGTGAATCCAGTGCAAACTTCTCTGTAAGTAGGGTTGGGAGTATATCCTCCTGAATAACCCACTGCCGTAGTGTAGACCCCATCCATCTCCCAGAACTTTCTTTCCACTCCCCAAAAACAACCCATTCCAAATATAGCCCTTTCAAAGGTTTCTGAAAAAGGACCTTTTAAAGGAGTGCCTTTCACAAAATGTTCAGGCGGAACCTCTATTTCCTCCGTCCTACCTGGTAGTGCTTCTGAACTAGAAGGGAGAAGAGATTTTTTATTTATTAGATCAATTAAAGACATTATTGAATTTCTCTATTTTCTATAAGTTCTTCTACCACACTGGGCTCAGCTAAAGTTGTAGTATCGCCAAGATCAGAAATTTCATTTGCTGCTATTTTTCTTAGAATTCTTCGCATAATTTTACCTGATCTAGTTTTTGGAAGACCAGGGGCCCATTGAATGATATCAGGTTTGGCAATAGCTCCAATCTCTTTAGCTACGAGAGCAATTAAATCACCTTTAAGTTCGTCACTGGATTCTACGCCCGTCATTAAGGTCACATAACAATAAATTCCTTGTCCCTTAATCTCATGCTCATAACCAACAACAGCGGCTTCAGCGACTGTTTCATGCAATACTAATGCACTCTCAACTTCAGCAGTACCCAACCTATGCCCCGAAACATTTAGTACATCATCAACCCTTCCAGTAATCCAGTAATAGCCGTCTTTATCTCTTCTGGCTCCATCTCCTGTGGTGTAATAGCCAGGGTAAAGAGAGTAATAAGTTTCGACACATCTTTTATGATCACCAAAGACCGTTCTTATTTGTGAAGGCCAGCTCCTCTTTATAACCAGATTACCCGAACCTTCTCCTTCAATTTCTTTTCCATTTTCATCTAAAAGGGCAGGTTCAATACCAAAAAAGGGTTTGGTAGCACTTCCAGGTTTTTGTGGAGTAAAACCAGCAAAAGGGCTGATCATTGCTGCACCAGTCTCTGTTTGCCACCATGTATCCACTATTGGGCATCTCTTATCCCCAACTGCTTGAAAATACCATTCCCAAGCTTCAGGATTAATAGGCTCACCAACAGTACCAAGAACTCTTATTGATTTTCTAGAGGACGATTCCAAGGGTTCATTACCCTGAGCCATAAGAGCTCTGAGAGCTGTGGGGGCAGTATAAAAAATATTTACCTGATGTTTATCAACCACTTCCCAAAATCTTGATGGGCTTGGGTAAGTCGGTATTCCCTCAAACATTAAGGTGGTTGCGCCATTAGACAAAGGTCCGTAAACAATATAAGAATGGCCAGTAACCCAACCAACATCGGCAGTGCACCAGAAAACTTCACCTTCATGGTAATCAAATATTAGCTTATGGCTCATTGTGGTTTGTAGAAGGTAGCCGGCTGTAGTATGTAAGACTCCTTTTGGTTTTCCGGTAGAACCTGAGGTATACAAAATAAAGAGAGGGTCTTCAGAATCCATTATCTCAGGCGCGCAATCTGGGCTCATTGAACTAACCATCTCTTGATAAGAGACATCTCTGTCATTAACCCAATTAACTTCAGCTCCTGTCCTATTTACTACAAACACTGTGTGGACATTTGGGCAATCAATTAAGGCTTCATCAACATTTTGTTTTAAAGGAATTTTTTTTGCTCCTCTCAAACCTTCATCCGCTGTAATTACAGTCTGACAATCTGAATCTAAAATTCTATCTTTTAGTGATTCAGGTGAAAAACCCCCGAATACGACAGAGTGAATAGCTCCTATTCTTGCGCAAGCAAGCATGGCGTAAGCTGCTTCGGGGATCATCGGCATATAAATGCAAACTCTGTCTCCTTTTTTTACTCCTCTCTCTTTAAGTGCATTAGCAAAACGGCAAACGGATTCATGCAATTCTTGATAGGTTATCGATTTGGAGATAGAAGGATCATCGCCTTCCCAAATAATGGCTACTTGATTAGCTCTTTTATCTAAGTGTCTGTCTATACAGTTTTGAGAAGCATTAATTTTTCCATCTATAAACCATGACACCTCCCCTTTGTTCAGGTCGCTCTCACAAGTCTGTTTCCAAGGGGAAACCCACTCTAAGTATTCTTTGGCTTGCTTAGACCAGAATTCTTCGGAGTTGTCTAAAGATTCTTTATAGAGCTTTTCATATTCATCTTCACCCATCAAAGCATTTTCTTTTATTGTGTCCGGGACTTGATGCACTATGTCTTTTGCCATATTTTTCTTTATTTAAGCCAAAGAAGGTGAAGGATTAAAATACATCATCCTTCCTTCTGGGTTATTAAAATACTCTAATAATTTTTCTAAAAGAAGCATATAGTCATTTTGGTTATGAGCTAAATCTAAGAACTCTGAATTAACTATTAACACTGGAGATCTATCATAAGCTAGAAAAAATTCTTTATAGGATTCATTCAGAAGATCTAGGTATTCAAATGAAATCCCCTTTTCTATCTCTCTTCCTCTTTGCAAGACTCTTTCAAATAATGTTTTAGTCTCAGCTTGCAGATAAATAACCAAATCTGGTGTAGGGAGGTCTAAAGACAGGTAGTCATAGATTTGATTGTAAAGTGATAATTCATGCTCTGAGAGAGTCACTTGAGCAAACAGTTTATCTTTATCTAAAAGAAAATCCGAAACATGAACTGGCGTAAATATATCCCCTTGCTTTAGATCTTGAATTTGTTTCACTCTTTGAAACAAAAAGAAAAGCTGAGTAGCTAAAGCTGATTGAGAAGGGTTTTTGTAAAAATCTCCTAAAAAAGGATTGTCCGATGGTTTCTCTAAGAATGTTTCGTACCCAAATGATTCAGCGAGAAGCTTTGTTAAAGTAGTCTTGCCTACACCAACGGGACCTTCAACTGCTACAAATTTAGGAACTCTGTTATATTTTGACAGGTCTATAATCTTGGATTCCATATCAGCAATTATTCTACTAAGAGCTGATTATCTTACCTGTCTTTTTTACTAATTCCTTATTTTTCTAGGAACAAAATATGAATCTTATCCGTATTGCTGTTTTTCAGTAATTTCTTCTAGGGTTTTGCAATCAATACAGAGACTAGCTGTAGGCCTTGCTTCAAGCCTTCTTATCCCAATTTCAACTCCGCAGTTTGGGTTTACACAAAATCCATAATCACCCTTGTTAAGGTCATCAACAGATTCGTCTATTTTGGAGAGTAATTTCCTTTCTCTTTCCCTTGTCCTTATCTCTAGAGTGAAGCCTTCTTCGTGTGTTGCTCTATCTGATTCATCTGCAAAATGGTTGCTATTATTTTGGATTTTATCGGCCGTTCTATCTTGCTCCAATTGCAACATTTGCTTCCATCTCTCTAAGATTTTAGCAAAATGCCTTTTCTGTTTAGCACTCATGTATTTTTCTTTCTTATTTAATTTATAGGGCTCAATGGAAGCTAAAAAAGCTTCTTCACCCAGATAAGTCTGCTTTGCTACTTTCTTAGTAGTAGTGCGTTTTTTAACAGGTGTCTTTTTAGCAGCTAACTTCTTTGTTGTTTTCTTAGAAGTACTTTTCTTTGCTGTCTTTTTTGGAGTTTTTGTTGTCTTTTTAATTGCCATAAGTCGTAGATTACTTTTTACTTCTCATAGAAGGCGGCGCAATTTATCAGATTTGTTTATCTATTTCTAGGGGATTATGTAAATTCTTTTTTAATTTTTTTATATTCTGCTTTTGTTAGCCTAGGTCCAAATCTCTCAACTTGCTTAGAAGCAGCATAACAACCAAACATGGCAGCTGATTGAAGATCATCCCCTTCACAGATTTTGTGTAAAACTGAACCGGCAAAAATATCTCCGGCTCCATTTGTGTCAATTGCTTTTGCTTCGTATCCATTAATAGTTTCTTTTTTATTTCCGTCCCAGATTAGACTTCCCCTTTCCCCCAAAGTTATTAAATTTTGAGATGACACTTCCCTTAAAAATATTTCAGCCTGGTCTATATTTTTATGTTGAGAAAACGCACAAGCTTCACTTTCATTACAAAACAATATGTCACAGCCCACACCAATTAATGAATTCATTTGATTTCTAAAGGCATTAACAATTCCTTCTGCAGAGAGTGAGATTGCAATTTTAGTATCTGATTTTTTAGCAATTTCAGCCGCTTGTAGGCATGCTTCAAAAGCAGACTCAGAGGTTACCAAATACCCCTCTAAAAAAAGATATTTTGAATTCTCTATAGCTGATTTATTGAGATCCTTACTACCTAAAAGATTACTTACTCCCAAGTAAGTACACATGGTTCTTTCGGCATCAGGTGTAACCATTATTACGCTTTGGCCTGTTGAGAGTTCTGACTGAGAAGCTTTGTTTGAATGTAAGATTTTATTTTTTTCTAAGTCTTCCAAGTAAAAATTACCCAGATCATCATCTCGCACCTTGCAGCTAAAATGACACTTAGATCCAAAGTTGGAAGCTGCTACCATGGAGTTAGTTGCAGCTCCTCCGCAGCTTAGCTTGGAGTTTCCGTAGTCTTTATTCAACAAATCAATTAGGTTAGATTGTTCTTCGGCTTCAATAAGTGTCATGGAGCCTTTTTGAATTGACATTTTTTCTAACGTGGAAACAAAATCTTCTTCTATGCTAAATTGAACATCGACTATGGCATTACCTAGAGAAGAGACGTCTAATTTCATTTTAAAAACCCCTTGTTTAGAAATAATTAAATTTAAATGAATCCATGACCAGTAAATAAGAAAATAAATGAAACTTTCCTTAAGACTAATCTTTTTTTCAATTCTTACTATTTTACTAGTAATTTGTATTGCGTACGTATCAATTCTTGATTCCAGAGTTATTAATAAACTTGAAGGAGTCTTGTGGACAGTTCCAGCTAAAGTCTATGCCAGGCCTTTAGAATTAGCTGAAGGTGGAAATATAAATATAGGGCAACTAAAAAAGGAGTTAGAAATACTGTCTTACGAACAAACAAAAAAAATACCAGACAATCCAGGAGAATTTTCACTTAATCAGAATTCTGCAAGTATATTCATTAGGGGCTTTAAAAGTCAGGAACCAGGTTTCTACAAATTACAATTTGAAAAAGGCAGAATAGAATCCATAAAAAGGCAAGATGGTATTTCAATAGACTTGATTCAACTAGAGCCACTCTCTATAGGTGGAATGTTTCCTTCTCACCTACAAGACAGAATATTGTTAAATCTTTCTCAAGTACCAAAAGACTTTCAGGAAATGCTACTAATAGTCGAAGACAGGAACTTCTATAACCACAGGGGGATATCCCTTAAGTCTATTACAAGGGCTTTCATAAGGAATACAAGAGCACTTGGTATAGAGGAGGGGGGAAGTACGATTACACAGCAATTGGCTAAAAGTTTATTTTTCTCACCAGAACAAACGATCAGGAGAAAAATTAAAGAAGCAATTGCTGCCTTATTGATAGAGATTCATTACACCAAAGAAGAAATTCTTTTAGCTTATATCAACGACGTTTTTGTAGCTCAAGCAGGACGAAGGGCTATTCATGGTTTTGGTTTGGCTTCTCAGTTCTTCTTTGGGACTGATTTAAAAAATTTAACTTTGGATCAGAAGGCTTTATTGGTTGGCATGTTAAAAGGTCCTTCTCTATACAGCCCGACAAAAAATCCTGAGAGGGCTAAAGCTAGAAGGGACTTGGTTTTAACTTTAGTTAAAAATGATTCCTTAATATCAGAAGAAGAGTATTTTGAACTTAAAGATAGGCCACTTAAAATAATTCCACCCACTTTTAAAAGCTTATCAAAATACCCTGCTTTTAATGACATAGTTACTTTAGATCTAAGAAAGAATTTTGATGATAGCGATTTAAGAACTAAAGGCTTAAGAATCATTACAAATCTAGACCCTGTAGTACAAGATTACTTAGAGGAAAGTATTAGGAAAACGAAAGCTAAGCTTGAAAAGAGATATGGTAGTCAACTTAATGAACTAGAAGGTGCGGGCATAGTTGTAGATTCCTTTAGCGGAGAAGTTGTGGCAGCCGTAGGTAGTACTAAACCTAATAGTTATGGTTTTAATAGAGCCATTAACGCAGTTAGACCAATTGGATCTCTAATCAAGCCATTCATTTACCTGTCAGCTTTGCAACAATATGGCAAATATAACCTCTCTACTCTTCTAGATGACTCAAAGCTTTCCGTACCCTTATCAGGAGATAATGTATGGGAGCCTAATAACTTCGATAAAAAATTTCATGGTGATGTTCCCTTACATTTAGCTTTGTCTGAATCCTATAACGTAGCAACTACAAGGCTGGGTATGGAGCTAGGTTATTCTGCAGTTCAGGAAACTTTTACCAAACTTGGGATTAAAAAGAGAATCTCTAACTATCCTTCAATATTTGTGGGTTCTTTTGAGATGAGTCCTTTACAGGCAATTCAAGCTTACCAAACGATTGCTTCAGAAGGTTTCTTTTCGCCTTTAAATTCTATTAGAAGCGTAGAAAGCTCCGAGGATGTTTTATCTTTGTCTTATCCTTATAAGGTAGAACAGAGATTCAGATCGGAACCAATTTACCTTTTAAAATTTGTTCTTAAACAAACATTTATTAGCGGAACAGCAAGAGGGTACCCTTTAAAAGTTCTAGAAAAATGGAAAGTTGGCGGAAAGACAGGTACTTCAGATGAACAAAGAGATAGTTGGTTTGTGGGGTATGCTGGTAATTATTTGATGTTAGTCTGGTTAGGGTTTGACGATAATAGAAAATCACCCTTAACAGGTAGATCAGGAGCCTTGCAGGTTTGGAAAAGTTTTATGAGTAAGCTAGATCCCTTATCTTACGAGGTAAGAAGGCCTTCAAGGATAAAATATGAATGGGTAGATGTAAAAGATGGACTTTTGAGTGGCCAAAAGTGTAAAGGATCAATTTTCATTCCATTTATTGAAGGCACTGAACCTGAAATTATTCCTCAAAATCGAAAGAAATGTAGAATTAATAAAGAATCTTATTCGTCTAAGGTTATTAATAAGATAAAAGAAGCTATAGAAGCAAAGTGAACATAAAATTAAAAAATTACTTTATTGCATTGATCCTGATGTCACTGATTATGGGTTGCGCATCAGCGTCAAAAAAAGAAACAGATTTTTATGACTTAGAAGTTGAAAAATTTTCTTCTTCGGTAAAATCACTTTTAACAGATTTAGAATTTTTAAAGAAAGAGATTCTTAAAGTTAATGCCAATAAGCCTTCCATTCAAAGGATTTTGATAGAAGCAGATAACTTGTGGATGAAAAAAGATTTAAAGCAAGCTAGTTCAACTTTAGAAAGAGGATTAAGAATTGCTAAAGATGAGAGTGCTCTCTACCTAAGGCTTGCTCATTTAAGGTTAGAGCAAGGGCTAGCTAAAGAATCTTCTGCTTTTGCAGAAAGAGGGTTGCTTAACAAGGGTGCTTCTTCTTGGGAACTTCTTCTTCTAAAAATATATTCTGCGCAGAAAAATTAATATTAATTATCCCTTTCTATAAAAAGTTCTAATTCTGGTATTTCTTTCTGCAAAAATAATCCTGAAGACATGGCAATCATATCAACTCCAGACCTCTTTACTTCATGGAAACTACTGAGGTTAATACCTCCAATTGCAACACTAGAAATCTCAATTTTTTTCACAAAATCCTTTAAATCTTCAAGTGAGCAATAAACCACATCTTTTTTAGTAGAAGTCTTGAAAATACTACCAAAAGCAACATAATCAGCTCCTTCATGCTGAGCTCTTAGAGCTAATTCGAGGTTGTTCTGACATGAGATACCAATTATTGGATCCGAACCAAGAATATTTCTAGCTTCATTACAAGAAATATCTTTTTGACCAAGATGTACTCCATGTGCATTTATTTTTTTTGCTATATGGATATCATCATTAATTATTAATAGAGAATCGAAACTTTGACAAATAGTTTTAAGTTGTTTTGAAATGATTAATTTATCTTTGACTGATCTTAATTTATCTCGATATTGGATAATCCTGACTCCATTTTTGAGAAGTTTATGTACTTTTTTATACAATTCTTCTTTCTTTAGGTTATCTGGCGTTATGGCATAAATACCTGTGAGAAGATTTTTTTTCATCTACTCTTAAGAATATTTTGACCTTTGCCAAGTTTAACTGAACTATTAATCGCTTTTATCGTATTTTTTTGTCCTA
>JAKUUL010000110.1 GCA_022447025.1 SAR86 cluster bacterium
CTCCCCAATTTCGATAGAGAAAGTTGTCTTTCTTTATCCAAAAAAAGGCTCTTTATTGCTTCGGCAATGGCTTTAGACGAACCGGCTTCGATTATTACTGCGTCTTGACCAATGACTTCCTTTAAACCTCCGGATTGGGTTGAAATTAATGGTAATCCACAAGCCATTGCTTCTCCGGCTCCGAAACCAACGCCTTCATACCGTGAAGGCATAACACTAATTTGTGCTGAAGAGTATAAAGAGACCAACTCAGACTGGCTCAGTCCAGAATGAAACGAGATCTTCCCCTTTAAATTCAGATCAGATATTTGTTTAAGAATTTCTCCATCCTCCTTAGCCCTACCTATTACTACTAGATGAATTTGAGGAATTTCATTAATAACTTCACTTATGGCTTTAATTAAAAACTTCAATCCTTTAAGTGGAACGTCGGCACTGGCTGTTGTAATAATTCTGTAAGGTTCAGTTTGAACACTTTCATCTCTTCTAAAACCTTCGATGTCTATACCGTTTAGAACTACATCTATTTTTTCTCCATCTACCTTAAACTCCTGAACAACATCTTCTTTTGACTGATTTGATGGGCAAATGATCCTATTCAACTTTGGAGCTACTTGTTTTTGCATTTTCAGAAATGAATGCCATCTATTTGTGGAAAATCTCTGCTTCCAATTAGTGGTAGCTTGCAATTCTAATCTGTGATCTCGCGTAATAGGATGATGGATTGTAGTAACTAATGGGATCTTTTTTTGAAGATTAAGTAAGGCATGACATAAAGATTGGTTGTCATGAATTACATCGTATTTATAACCTTCATCTTTGAGTAAGACCTCTACTCTCCTTCCAAAAGTATAAGGTTCAGGAAACCCTCCTGATAACACTCCTGCCCACTCAATTAAATCAGTTGAATTCTTAAGAAATCTCATTCTAAAAGACGTTAGGCGTTGGTTATCTTGTAACTCAAAAAGATTCAAGCTGGGTACTTTGATTAAATTTACTGAGTTGTCCAACTCTGGGTATGGAGGTCCTGAGATAACATCTACCTCATGGCCCAAATTTACTAGAGCATGACTGAGATGTTTTACATAAATCCCTTGTCCACCAGAAAAAGGGTTACTTCTATAGCTTAGAAAACCGATTTTCATGGTGATTAGAACCTTCTCAATAAAGATTCTTTAACTTTTGGGTAACTCTCAAAGCTCCTTAAAATTCTTTTCTTATCCTTGGCTAATTTGTTAGCCAAAATAACTTGAAAGTATCTTCTTTTACAGGCATCTAAATCTGAAACAATCAGACCGTTCTTATCAAAGAAGAAATTAGATCCCTTTGCATCTCCGTGATTAAAACCTATCCAACTTAGACGTTTAATTAAAGCACCCATCTTGTTTGGAATTAATTTTTCTAAACTCTCAGTTATTTTCATTTGATCTAATCTTTCGCCGGATTGCTTTAAAGTAATCAAGTATGACTCCCTTGTTGTAAAAGAATCATATGTTTCGATAACTGCTAGAGCGTTTATTGTCTTTATCCCTGCTGCATTTAACCAATGGGTTGCTTTCCAGGCTGTGATAGCTCGAGTTGGACTAAAAAACTTTCTCAAGTAGTGAAATACTCCTTTTATTTGGAATTTCTTTATGAAAATAGAGTGGTTAGGTAAATCTAAACCAACAACATGATTTCCAGCCTCAAATTTTACCTCTTCCCCTTTTGACATAAATTTATCAGGATTAGATATAACTTCTGATAAGCCTTCATTGAAGAACTGTTTCTTCGCTATCCAGCGCCTTCCTTCTCCCTTCCCCGTTATGTAGTCTGAATTTGAGCTTTCCCTTTCTTCGTCCTTGATATTTATTTCTTTAAGTAGGGGGTTCATAAACATTCTAAATGCTCTGTTTCTAGTAGTTTTTAGAAATGCAGAATGAGCTTGAAGGGATTCTTTTATTGAACACTGTAGGTAAGTTCTCATAAACCTATAAAAATCTTTTTCACTAAGATCAAACCCCATTGCAGAATGAATTAAACCGCCTATATCTTTAGAAGCCCATCTTGCGGGTACAGAAGACCTTAATTGAGCTCTATGAAGATCAATCAAGTAAATGCTCTTATTAACGTCCATGTCTTTATCTACATGAA
>JAKUUL010000111.1 GCA_022447025.1 SAR86 cluster bacterium
AATCTCAACGAACAATAACAATTAAAGATGGAGAAATTGGTTCTGATTCGATCAATTAATTAATAATGGACAATAATTCAATTAGATATTCTTTGATAGCAGTGTTGTTAATTACACTTGCTTTTAGTTTTAGCGGAGAAAAACAGAGTGATTTTGATTTTTATACAATAGAAGAGGTAGGTCCTAAACAACTAGAACTTATAGTGGAAGCCTCAGGAACTATTGAAGCAATTTCAGCAGTAGAGATTAAATCTAAAGCTTCAGGTGAGATTTTATATCTTGGAGCAGAAGTAGGAGACTTTATTCAAAAAGGAGATGTTTTAGCAAGAATTGATCAAAGAACTCCTTCTAATTCTCTTTCGCAAGCCCAAGCTGATTTAGATGTAGCAAAAGTTAGATTAGGAAACGCAGACTCTCAACTTAAACGGGGTATTGAATTGCATAAATCTAAGAGTATTTCAGACAAGGCATTTGAAGACATACAAGAACAACATGCCACTGCAAAAGCCCAACAAGTTAGGGCAGAAGTATTTTTAGAAAATGCCAAAATAGCACTTGATGATACTTTAGTTCGTTCTCCTATTAAGGGAACAGTAATTTTTAGACCCGTTGAAATGGGCCAAGTTATAACCTCTCCAACTGCTGCTGTAGGTGGGGGAACACTATTGATGGCCATGGCTGATTTAAACCAAGTAAGAGTTAGGGCCGTAGTTGACGAAATTGATGTAGGAAAGATTTCTCTGGATCAAGAGGTGACTTTGCGAGTTTCAGCATTTAGAGATAAAAAATTTACAGGCACAGTTTCTAAAGTTGAACCTCGCGGACAGGATGTTCAAAACGTAACTACCTTTCCAGTCCTTATTGATATAGAAAATAAAGAAAACCTGCTTTTATTAGGTATGAATACGGAAGTTGAAATAGAAAGCCTTAATGACAAAGCGTCTTTTTCAGTCCCCTCAGGCTCTCTTAGAACTAGAAAAGACATCTCTTTTGTTGCTGCATTAGTTGGAGTCTCAAAAGAATATATCAAAGACTTTTTAAGTACAAGACAAGAGGATGAAGGTTTTACTAAATTTGTGGTAATAAAAGACACCAATAAAGGCCCGGCACTAACTTGGGTAAAAGTAGGTTCAACAGATTTCCAAAACGTTGAAGTCCTTGATGGCCTTTCTATTGGAGATAAAGTATATGTTTTGCCTAGTGAAGGACTAGTTAGAAGCCAAGAAGAGTTTGGTGAGAGACTAAGGGAAAGAGCTAGAAGATGATCATTGAGGAATCCATAAATTCTGCTATAGATGCTATCAAGGCTAATTTACTTAGATCCTTGTTGACTGCTCTAGCTATCATCATCGGAACAGCTGCCGTTATTGCTATGGTAGGCATAGGAACAGGCGCTCAACAAGCAATAGAAGATTCCATTTCTGGTCTAGGAGCCAAAACAGTTTCAGTCTATCCAGGTCAAAAGAAAAGGAGAGGCGTAACTGGCAGCTGGGTTCCCCTTTTTTTAAAAGATTCAGATGCTTTATCAAAAGATTCGGAAATACCTTGGCGTATCTCCCCTGAGATGCATGGCAATAAACAAGTTAAATTTGGTGACAATAATGCTAATTTTTCAATTTATGGGGTTCAACCGAACTTCTTCTCAGTTAACTCATTCACACTGACAAAAGGACAGCTTTTTAGTGAAAATGACAATTTTTCTCGTAAAAAGGTTGCTGTACTGGGACACAGCATAGCGGAAGAACTCAAAATTCCAGAAGAGATGTTATTTAATAAAGATATACAAATTGGAGGTCACACCTTTAAAGTAATAGGGCTCTTAGGTAAAAAAGGATCAGGTGGTTGGGAAAATACTGACGAAAGAATATACGTACCTATGATGACCGCCTCCACTAGGCTATATGGAAGAAAATGGATTAACACTTTAAGGGTACAAATACCATATGGTACATCCATTAAGGAATCCATGATGTCCATAGAAAGAGTGCTTCGTAGAGAGCATGATATTAGTCCAGGTGTAGATAATGATTTTAGAATTATTGACTGGTCGCAAATACAACAAATTCAACAAGATGCTACAGCTATATTTACTACCTTAAT
>JAKUUL010000112.1 GCA_022447025.1 SAR86 cluster bacterium
TTGTATGAGCCCTCATACAGCTTTTCTTGTATTACAAGGAATTGAAACCTTAGGCCTTAGAATGGATCGACACGTTGCTACTACCTTACAAATAGTTGAATATCTAAATAATCATGATTTAGTAGAAAAAGTTGTATACCCTACTCTAACAACTCATCCTGACCATAAACTTGCTTCAAAATTACTGCCTAAAGGTTGTGGAGCCGTTTTTACCTTTGAACTTAAAGGGGGAAGAGAAGCCGGTAAGGCTTTTATTGAAAATTTAAGTATATTTTCGCATTTGGCCAATGTCGGTGACGCTAAATCTCTAGTTATCCACCCAGCCAGTACAACTCATCATAGGATGGACGCAGCTTCATTAGAAAAAGCTGGAATATCAGAAGGAACCATAAGACTCTCAGTTGGACTGGAAGACCCTGAAGATCTAATCAATGATCTAGATTTAGGATTTAGGGCTGCAAAAAAGATCTTGTAATGAAAAATATTTACAGTTTTTCTGGTCCTGAAGGCCTAAAAGGCACTAAACACCCTATAGTTTTTATTCATGGTACTGGCATGGACCATACTGTGTGGACTTTACCAATTAGATACTTCCTTAGAAAAGACAGAAATGTCTTAGGTATCGATCTTCCTGGCCATGGAAGATCTAAAGGCAAGTTACTAGAATCAATACCTGACATGGCTAAGTGGTTGCTTGGCTATTTAGATCATTTAAAAGTTAATGAGTTTTCTGTAGTAGGACATAGCATGGGTTCCTTAATTGCACTTGAAACTGCTTCTCTAGCAGAAAAAAGAGCTGTTAATCTTGTTATGGTGGGGACTGCTTTTCCAATGGCTGTTTCTGATGTTCTTCTTGATTATGCAAAAAATAATAAACCTGAAGCTATAGATATTCTTACTTATATGGGATATAGCAATCAAGCTAGACTTGGTAGAAATACTAACCCTGGAATGTGGATGACTGGTTCTACAAAAAAACTTTTAGAAAAATCAAGTAAAGGAGTTATTTATCAGGATTTAAAAGCTTGTTCTGAATATGATTCAGGATTAGAAAGTGCAGCTAAAGTATCTGCGACAACTCTTTTAATTTTAGGTAAGAAAGACTTTCTTACACCTCCTTTTAAAGCAAAAGATTTGATAAAATCATTTAAGGACCCTTTAGTTAAAGAAATAAAACATTCTGGTCATACATTGATGGTAGAGAGTCCTAATAAAGTCTTAGATTATCTTATAGAAATATTATGAAAAATTTAATTTTAGGAGATGGTGCTATGGGCACTGAACTCCGAAGAAGAGGTGTAGAAGTACCTTCTCACGTTGAATCTATATGGTCCGCTTTAGCTCTTAAAGAAGCTACCTCTATAGTAGAAGAAATACACATTGATTATATTGAAGCTGGAAGTGACTACATAACCACAAATAATTACGCTGTTACAAGACCCATTCTCTCTAGAGATAATTTAGATAATGAACTAGAAAGTCTAACAATTAAATCTATAGAAATAGCTAAGGCAGCTTTATCAAAAACAAAGAGAGAGGACGTAAAAATATTAGGATCTTTACCCCCTCTCGAAACAAGTTACCGAGCTGATCTTATTCTTAAAGAAGAAGAAATGAACAAGCAGTATTCAGAAATTGCTAATATTCTTAAAGATAAGGTTGATATTATTATTTGTGAAACTATGGCAAGTGCTCTAGAAGCAAAATGTGCTTTAAAAGCGGCATTGGAAACAAATATGCCTGTTTGGGTAAGCTGGACCCTTCATGGAGATGTTAGAAATACCCTTCCAAGTGGAGAAACTGTAACCCAAGCTTTTACAGAATTAAATGGGTTAGAGCCAGACGCCTATTTAGTTAATTGCTGTGCAGCTAATTTAGTAACTCCCTCTATAAAAGCCCTCAAAGAACTTACTGATATTCCTATTGGGGGATATGCAAATGCTGAAAATGTGGCATTAGATACAGAAAACTCTAATTTAAAGTTCGCTGCAGAAAGACACTGGAATTCTGCTATAGAAATTAACGAAAAAGCCTATCTTGAAGAAGCTAGACTCTGGATAAAAGAAGGAGCTTCTATAATTGGGGGTTG
>JAKUUL010000113.1 GCA_022447025.1 SAR86 cluster bacterium
CAAGAAAGTCTGCATTAGTTTTTTCCCTAGTTTCGATTATTTGTTAAGACAATATTACAGAATTCTTCACATTCTAATGAAGCACCACCTATAAGTAACCCCTGTACTCCTTTAATTGAAAGTATATCCTTTGAAATTGATGAGTCCACACTACCTCCATAACATATACCCAAGAATCCTTCTTTTTGATAAGAAGTTACCTCATCAATTATTTCTTTGTGGATTTTATCAATGTAATCTATGTTGGCTGTATTGCCAGTACCAATAGCCCAAACAGGTTCATAAGCTATCATAAATTCGTTTAACTCTACTTTCTTAATTATTTTTAGTTGTTGCCTTAAGATATTTAGGGTTTGGTTTTGTTCTTTTTCGCTCAAAGATTCCCCAATACAAAAAACAACCTTTAACCCTTCTTCTGAAGCTGACTTAAGTTTCTCTAATAATAAGGAATCTCCTTCTTTAAAAATATCTCTTCTTTCAGAATGGCCAATTATCACAAACTCTGAGCCTATACTTCTCAGCATTGATCCATCTATTCCGCCAGTTAGAGAAGAAATACTACTAGGATCAATATTTTGAGCGCCTAAAGAGATACTTAAATTTAATTTACTTATAAGATTAGAAGCCTCTGATAAGAAACATACGGGTGGGCAAAGTAGGCACTGCTTTTGTAGTGATTTGTTTAAAGTCTTTCCAACTCCTTTTAACCATTCTTCGAGCATAGTTAGGGAGCCATTCATTTTCCAATTTGCTATAAACATAAGTTTTATGCTGCTTTGCGTATAAAGTCAGATAATTCTCTCGCCAGGTTAGAAGCTAGTTCTTTTGTTGAAGCTTCGATCATTACCCTTAACAGGTTTTCTGTACCTGAAGGTCTAATAAGAACCCTTCCCTCTTCTCCCAGTTTATTCTCTAGTTTAGAAATCTCTGATTTAATAGCAGAATTCATTAAAATTCTAGTGGGTTCATTTAGTTCAAAGCTGATTAATTCTTGTGGTAATTTTATAAAATTTTCTAAAGCTTTAGAGATATCAAAGTCTAGTTCCTTTAGACTATCTAGCAGTTTTAAAGAAGCAACAATAGCATCTCCTGTTGTTGTGTGATCTAAACAAATGATGTGTCCAGAAGGCTCTCCACCCAAAATCCAATTTTTTTCTCTTAATGCTCGTAAAACATATTTATCTCCTACATCCGATCTAAAGAACTCTATTCCTTCATTCATTAAAAATAATTCCAAGGATTTATTTGTCATTAGAGTTCCAACAATCCCTCGATAAGACTTACTTTGCTGATTAATCGAATTTCTAGAAATTAATGTATACAGAAGGTCATCTCCATCTAACACTCTTCCTTTCTTGTCTACTAAAACTAATCTATCCCCATCACCATCAAAAGAAATACCAAGATCTGCCTCATTAGAAATAACTGCTTGTTGTAATTTTTCAGGATTGGTAGAACCGCAATCTGCATTAATGTTAATGCCATCTGGGGAAGTTGATATTGCGGTTAGCTTACAGCCTAATTTTCTAAAAACTTCTGGAGCAATTGCGTAATTAGCTCCATTTGCACAATCAATCACTAAATTAAGTCCAGATAAATCGAGATTTGGAGAAGTAGAAAGACAAAATTCAATATATCTAGAATGTGCATCTTCAAGCCTATTTGCTTTTCCTAAATCTAACGAATCTACAACCTCACTTTTGTCTAAAAGAACTTCTTCTATTTTCTTCTCAGTTTCATAATCCAGTTTGAATCCTTGTGCACAAAAAAATTTAATTCCGTTATCACTAAACCGATTATGAGAAGCGCTGATAACCAATCCAGCCTGATTACATGACTTTGCCAAATAGGCAACACCGGGAGTAGGCATTGGTCCAACCAGGGGGACATTCAATCCAGCTGAAAGGAGCCCCGATTCTAAGGCAGACTCGATCATATACCCAGAAATTCTAGTATCTTTACCTATTATTATTCCTTCAACACCCCTTTCCTTAAAGACTTTTCCTGCAGCCCAGCCTAGCTTAACTATAAATAAAGGATTCATTTTAGTTTCAACTGGGCCTCTAATTCCGTCAGTGCCAAA
>JAKUUL010000114.1 GCA_022447025.1 SAR86 cluster bacterium
TCCCTCATTTTGTTCAAAACCATCCATTTCAACAAGAAGTTGATTTAAGGTCTGTTCTCTTTCATCATGGCCTCCGCCTAAACCTGCACCCCTATGTCTTCCAACCGCATCTATTTCATCTATAAAGACTATACATGGTGCTTGTCTCTTGGCTTGTTCAAACATATCCCTTACTCTTGAAGCCCCTACTCCTACAAACATCTCAACAAAATCAGACCCAGAGATTGTAAAGAATGGAACTTGAGCTTCTCCCGCAATAGCTCTAGATAATAAAGTTTTGCCTGTTCCAGGTGAACCTACCATGAGTATCCCAGTAGGTATCTTTCCTCCAAGTTTTTGGAATTTAGATGGGTCTTTAAGAAAGTCTACTATTTCTTGAACTTCTTCTTTGGCTTCTTCTATTCCTGCTACATCAGAAAAGTTTGTTTTTACTTTACCTCCTTCTAGCATCTTTGCTTTGCTTCTACCAAAGCTCATAGGTCCAGATTTACCAGATATTCCTCCTTGCATTTGACGCATAAAGAAAATAAATACAGCAAGGATTATTAATATTGGGAAACTAGCAATTAAGAGTTGCTTTAAGATTGATTGCTGTTCAGGCTTCTCTCCAATAACAGAAACTCTATGGTCCTTAAGTACTTCACTAAGATCATCTTGTAAGAAAGGAGGTTTGACGGTTTCAAAGCTTTTTCCATTAACTGTTTTTCCTGTAATGGTGTAATTATCATTTTGAAATTCGACACTTAAAACTTGATCACTCTCAACTTGAGCTATGAATTCAGAATAACTAATTACCTCGCTTTGAGATTCAGAAGAAAAGTTGTTAAAAACAGTGAACAAAGTCACTGCTATAAAGAGCCACATTAAAATATTTTTTACTAATTCACTCATTTTTTCTTACCAACCCCAAGGATATAGGTTTCTTTAGAATTTGCTCTCGAAGAATCTGGTTTTCTAATTTTAACCTTTTGGAAGTTAGTTTTCATATAAATCATTAATTTGTCAAAATTTTCACCATGAAATACCTTACATAAAGCAGTTCCGTTTACCTTTAAAAAATTATCTATACATTGCCTAATTTCTATAAGAATAGCGTCCATCAAGGCATTATCTCTATCTCTTATACCACTTATATTTGGGGCAATATCAGATAAAACAACATCAAATGGCAGAATATTTTCATTCAAGACTTCAAAATCACTCTCGCAAAGGTTTTCTAAACCTTTATTTACAAAATGAACTGACTTCAGTGGCTGCATAATCTTTTTATCTACTCCAAAAATTAGGCCGTTTTTACCTACTATTTCATTAGAGACTTGAGACCACCCTCCCGGACTACTACCTAAATCTAAGACTTTTGCATGGGGTTTTATAAAGTTGTCTTTTTTTTGTATTTCTAGAAGCTTAATGGCAGACCTTGACCTATAACCATGAGTTTTAGCTAACTTAGAAAAAGTATCTGCTTTTTTGTATATTGCTTTAGATGATTTGGTCAAATTTAGATGTGATGAATAGACAAGATTTCATATTCCTTTTTTCCGCCAGGGGCGTCTAAATTTATTAGATCCCCTTCAGATTTTCCAATTAGACTTCTGGCTAAAGGTGAATTAACAGATATCTTACTTAACTTAGCATCTGCTTCATCTTCCCCCACTATCTTATAGGAGGTTAAATTACTATCTTTCAAGTCCTGAATTTCAACAGTAGTTCCAAAAATTACCTTCCCGGTAGGTTCTATATCTGATACATCTATGATTTGAGAATTAGCTAACTTACTTTCTATATCTCTAATCCTTGATTCAATTAAGCCCTGTTGTTCTTTTGCAGCATGATATTCTGCATTTTCTTTCAAATCACCATGCTCTCTAGCTTCAGCTATAGCTTTCACTACATTGTTTCTAACAACAGATTTAAGCTTTTGAAGCTCTTCTCTGAGAGAGGACTCACCCTCTTTTGTCATGGGATAACGAGGCATTAGTTTAGTTTCGTGTAAACTTATAGTTTAGCATGAAGGTCTTGTAATAGATCTACATCCCAATCTTCTTTATTTCTTAGAACTGAACAA
>JAKUUL010000115.1 GCA_022447025.1 SAR86 cluster bacterium
ACCCTGAGAGATCTCTCTACCTCAATAGTAAAATCAACATGTCCAGGGGTATCAATTATATTTATTCTGTGTTCTGGGTATTGTTGACTAGTTCCTTTCCAAAAGCAGGTTGTAGCTGCAGAGGTTATGGTAATTCCTCTTTCCTGTTCTTGCTCCATCCAGTCCATGACAGCAGCACCATCATGAACCTCACCTATTTTATGGGATATACCAGTATAGAAGAGAACCCTTTCTGTAGTTGTGGTCTTCCCAGCATCTACATGAGCGCATATCCCAATATTTCTATACAGTTCTAATGCAGTAGATCTAGCCATTTTTTTCTTATGATTGTTTGTTGTTAAAATCTAAAATGTGAGAATGCCCTATTAGCTTCTGCCATACGATGGGTATCCTCTTTCTTCTTGATGGCTTCTCCCTTGCCTTCTGAAGCATCAAGTAACTCATTGGCTAACTTTAAGGTCATTGTTTTTTCTGATCTTGCCCTAGCACTATTAACTAGCCAACGCATGGCTAAGGCTTGACGTCTAGAGGGTCTAACTTCTAAAGGAACTTGATAAGTTGCCCCTCCAACTCTTCTTGCTTTTACTTCTACAACAGGGCCGACTTCTTCAAGAGCTTTTTCAAAAACTTCTACAGGCTCTTTTTTAGATTTGGCCTCAATCTCATTCAAAGCTCCATATACAATTCCTTCAGCCAGTGATTTCTTACCATTTTTCATAATTTGGTTCATGAATTTAGCTACCTTCAGATTTCCATATTTTGGATCAGGAAGTATTTTTCTTTTCGGAGCTGCTTTTCTTCTAGACATTCTTCTATCTATTTAGGTTTTTTAGCACCATATTTGGATCTTCTCTGTTTTCTATCATCCACGCCAGCTGTATCTAAAGTACCTCTTACAGTGTGATATCTAACTCCAGGTAAGTCTTTTACCCTCCCTCCTCGGATAAGAACTACAGAGTGCTCCTGAAGATTATGCCCCTCTCCACCTATGTAAGAAATGACTTCAAAACCAGAAGTTAATCTAACCTTACAAACTTTTCTTAAAGCTGAATTGGGTTTCTTTGGTGTTGTTGTATAAACCCTAGTACAGACACCTCGTTTTTGAGGAGAACCTTTTAAGGCAGGAACATCTGTCTTTAATTTCTTTCTTTTTCTAGGTTTTCTTATAAGTTGATTTACAGTTGACATTTTTTTATCTTATAAAAATTTAAGGTCGCGCATTTTAAGTATAGCTATTAGTTGCGTCAATCAATTACTCTATTTCTTCTTCACTCAGTGCCTGACTTAGAGCTTCTTCAAGATCAATACTCTCAACTTCTTCCTCTATCTTTTCTTCTCTCATCATGGCAAGGCCAGTACCAGCAGTAATTAATCTACCTACAACTACATTTTCTTTGAGTCCTCTTAAGTTATCTCTTCTGCCCGTAGTTGCGGCCTCTGTCAAAACTCTAGTTGTTTCTTGGAAAGAAGCAGCTGAAACAAAAGAATCAGTAGCAAGAGAAGCTTTGGTTATACCTAACAATAATCTTTTATGTTTAATTTTTGCTTTCTTATTTTTAGCAAGTTCTTGATTCGCTTCTCTAACTCTAGAAAGTTCAGCTTGTTCTCCTAAAATAAACTCAGAATCCCCAGCATCTATAATTTCAACTTTTCGTAGCATCTGTCTTAATATCACTTCAATATGTTTCTCATTTATAGTTACTCCTTGAAGTCTATAAACTTCTTGTATACCGCTTACAACATATTCTGTAAGTTCCTCCAAGCTTCTTAGTTCCAAAATATCATGCGGACTTAAAGGCCCATCAGAAACTACATCACCCTTTTCTATCTTCTCACCTTCAAACACATTTATATGCCTAGTCTTAGGAATGAGTGTTGCTAACTCATCTCCAGATTCACTGGTAATAACTAATCTTTCTTTGCCTTTAGTAGGCTTACCCCAAGAAATTACTCCACTAGCCTGAGCTAGAA
>JAKUUL010000116.1 GCA_022447025.1 SAR86 cluster bacterium
CTAAAGCCATACCGGGTCCCGGAGCATGTGGAGGAATGTATACAGCTAATACAATGGCATCAGCTATTGAAGCTTTAGGGCTTAGTCTTCCTAACAGCTCTGCTAAAGAAGCTGTTTCGTCTTCTAAAAAAGAAGATTGCGTTGAAGCCGGAGAGGCTCTTTCAAATTTAATCAACCAAAACCTAACTCCAAGAAAGTTGTTAACCAAAAAGGCATTTGAAAATGCAATTTCCATGGTTATAGCTCTAGGAGGTTCTACCAACGCAGTTTTACATCTTCTAGCCATTGCCTACGAAGCTAAAGTTGAACTTAGTATTGATGACTTTACAAGAATAGGAAAAAAAGTACCTGTACTTGCAGACTTGAAGCCAAGTGGTAATTATTTAATGTCAGAGCTTATAGCTATTGGAGGAATTACTCCTTTAATGAAAACTCTCTTGAACGAAGGTTTGTTGCACGGAGATGCGCTGACTGTTACAGGAAAAACTCTAGAAGAAAATTTAGATTCGGTAAAAGCATATTCTAAAGACCAAAACATAATTAAAAACTTTAATGACCCTGTAAAGAAAGACAGTCATTTACGAATTCTTTATGGAAATCTTGCTCCAGAAGGTGCGGTAGCAAAAATATCTGGTAAGGAAGGTACTTTATTTAAAGGGAAGGCGAAACCTTACGATTCAGAAGAACAAGCCATGAAGGCCATAATGGAAGGCAACATAAATGAGGGAGATGTGGTGATAATAAGGTACGAAGGTCCCAAAGGGGGTCCTGGCATGAGAGAAATGCTAAGTCCAACCTCAGCAATTATGGGCAAAGGTCTGGGAGACAAGGTAGCTTTTTTAACAGATGGAAGATTTTCAGGTGGAACTCATGGATTTGTTGTAGGGCATATATCGCCAGAAGCTCATCTTGGTGGGCCGTTAGCTCTAGTACAAGAAGGGGATGAGATAAGAATTGATGCTGAAAAAAATGAAGTAAGTTTAGAGGTTGATGAAAAGACACTAGAAGATAGGAAAAGGAATTGGAAAAGTCCAAAAGAAGAGAGCCAAGGTGTGTTGCGCAAATACGCAAAAATGGTTGGATCCGCTTCTTCAGGTGCTGTAACCACTTAATTGAAGTATTTAAGAATATACTTGAAAAAAAAATAGTACTCCCCATAATAAGAAAAAGAATGCTTATTTCAAGTCTATCGAGACACCCCCTTTGAACATCCAAATTATTTATTCCGTGGAGGAAATATGACAGTTGTCACCATAACTGATGATAATTTTGAGGAAGAGGTATCTTCTTCAGAAACACCTGTACTTGTTGATTATTGGGCAACCTGGTGCGGACCTTGCAAGATGGTTGGTCCTATTGTTGAAGAGATAGCTGCTGAGTTTGAAGGTAAATTAAAGGTTGGAAAATTAGATGTAGATAACAATCAAGCTTCTGCTGCTAAGCAAAATGTTATGAGCATCCCCACGTTGTTAATCTTTAAAGAAGGTCAGGTAGTGGCACAACAAGTGGGCGCATTAAGCAAAACACAATTAACAGAATTTATAGAAACTCATATCTAAATTACTAGACGTCCTCAATATAGGATGGTAGATTGGATTTGTGTATCTTTTCCTGATACACCTAAATCCGGGAAATTTTTTTAAGATGCAACTATCAGAATTAAAAGCTTTACCTGTACAAGAACTCATTTCTCTTGGGGAGGAGTGTGGTCTTGATAATGCCTCACGAATGAAAAGACAGGACGTAGTCTTTGGTATTCTTAAGAATAAGGCAAAGCAAGGAGAGGATATTGACGGCGGAGGAGTTTTAGAAATTCTTCAAGATGGATTTGGTTTTTTAAGATCTCCTGATTCTTCATATTTAGCGGGGCCAGATGATATTTATGTATCTCCCAGTCAGATAAGAAGATTTGGATTGAGAACAGGCGACACTATCCAAGGAAAGATTCGCCCTCCCAAAGAAGG
>JAKUUL010000117.1 GCA_022447025.1 SAR86 cluster bacterium
GCTTTCATAAGTAGCTTAAACATATATATATCTGAAAAACTTCCTCAAGCCCAAGAAATAAGAGAAATAGAGTTACAGGTTCCACTAAAAGTTTTTACTTCAGATAGTAAGTTAATAGGTGAGTTTGGGGAGAAAAGAAGATCAGCATTAAAATTCGAAGATATACCTCCTTATTTTGTTGAGGCAGTGTTAGCTGCAGCAGATGACAAAGTTTTTAGTCATTCAGGGGTTAGTTACACTGGGTTAATAAGGTCTGTCTTTAGGTTATTGGTTTCAGGTTAAGTGCAAGGTGGCGGAAGTACTATTACCATGCAAGTTGCGGGTAATTACTTAACTGGCCGAGACATTAACTTGTTTCGAAAGATAAAAGATATTTTTCTTGCTTACAGATTAGAAAGAATTTATTCCAAAGAAGAAATATTTGAGTTCTATGTTAATCGAATATTTTTAGGAAACAGGGCTTATGGCATAGCTTCTGCTAGCGAAGTTTATTATGGCACTTCAATAAAAGATTTAAATTTAGCTCAATGGGCAATGATTGCTGGCTTGCCGAAAGCTCCTTCCTCAATGAACCCATTAGTTAACCCAAGAAGAGCTCTAATTAGAAGAAATTGGATTCTAACCAGGATGCTTGATTTAGGTTCTATTCATCCAGAGCAATACGATCTAGCTATAAAGGCACCTATTTCAGCTACTTATCATGGACTTGTATCTGAGGTTGAAGCATCTTATTTTTCAGAAATCATAAGACGATATATGATTAGTGAATATGGTTTAGATGCATATAAAGAAGGCTTAGAGGTTTATACCACTATAGATTCTAAACTTCAGAATCTAGCTGTTTCTGCTTTAAAAGAAGGTTTAGAGAAGTATGACAAAAGACATGGGTTTAGATCCCCAGAAAACTATAAGGATTTGTTTCCGGAAGACTTCTTTAGTCAAGACATTAGCTATCGTCTAAGTCTAATAGCAGAGAGTAAGTCTTTACCAGTTGGTATATCAGAGGTTCCTGAAGAAGAACCTTTAGATAATATATATAACTTACTTAACAATCTAACCACCACAGATAATAAATTTCCTGTACTCGTATTGTCTGTTGAGGACAACTTAGTGGTTATATCTGGAGACAGGACGGTTGTTCAATTAGCTTGGACATCTAATCTAGGCTGGGCTAGACCTTATATAAATGAAGATCAAAGAGGCCCAAGACCAAAATCTTATTCTGAATTATTACAAGAAGGGGATTTAGTTTGGCTAGAAGAAGATAAAATCAAGTCTAGTCTTTCTTTAACCCAGATTCCTGAAGTACAAGGCTCTATTGTAGCCATGGACCCTAACAATGGAGAAGTTAAGGCTTTAGTAGGAGGGTATGATTTCTTTCTTAGTAAATATAATAGGGCAACTCAATCTTCACCTTTATTAGGCTCAAATTACAAACCTTTCCTTTATGCTTCTGCTTTAGATGCTGGTCTTACAGCCTCTAGCTTAATAAATGATGCACCTATAGTTTTTGAGGATGAGGCTTTAGAGGATAAATGGCGACCCCGAAATGCAAGTGGCAGATTTTATGGCCCAACTAGACTAAGAGAAGCCTTACTGCAAAGCGTTAATCTCGTTTCAATTAGGCTTTTGAGAGAAATAGGGATTGAAAGAGTACGTAATTATTCTCAGAATTTTGGATTTCAATTAGAAGAGCTGAATTCAGACCTTTCTCTTGCATTAGGCACAGCTTCTTTGAGTCCAATTAAGAATGTCGCTGCTTACAGTGTTTTTGCTAATGGAGGTAAATCAGTAGAACCCTATTTTATATCAAAGATAACAGACAGAACTGGCAACACAATCTTTCAGAAAGAAGATATTGAAATAAATCAGGTAATAGATCCAAGAATAGCTTTTATTATTAAAGACATACTCCAAGAGGCTGCCAGAAGGGGAACAGCTAAG
>JAKUUL010000118.1 GCA_022447025.1 SAR86 cluster bacterium
CTTGTCTGTTAATAGAAAACAAGCCCAAAATATTGCTTCAGTACTCAGTGAAGGCCTTCCTTATATCCAAAGGTTTTATGGAAAAACAATAGTTATTAAATATGGCGGAGCAGCCATGTCTAAAACATCTCTAAAGGAAGGTTTTGCTAGAGACATAGCCCTGATGAAACTAGTGGGAATGAACCCAGTAATAGTGCATGGCGGAGGGCCACAAATTGGCAGTGAGTTAAAAAGTGCTGGAATTAAAACAAGCTTTATTTCAGGTTTTAGAGTTACAGATCGCAAAACAATGAAAATTGTAAGGAGAGTCCTAGGACAAGAGATTAATAAAGAAATAGTAGGCCTAATTAAGGGGTTTGGTGCAGAAGCTTTCGCCATGACCAGATACAACAAAAACATCATTAGGTCATCCAAATTAAGACTTAATGAAGGCAAAGACCTAGGTTTAGTGGGTAAAGTCGAATCCATACAAAATAAAGAAATTAAGAAAAAAATTGATAAAGGAGTTATTCCTGTCATTTCACCACTTGGCTTCAATAGAAAAGGTGAATGCCTCAATATCAATGCAGATTTGGTCGCAGGTAAAATTGCCTCTTCTTTAAAGTCAGAAAAATTAATATTACTTACCGATGTAGAAGGAATTCAAGAAAAGAAAGGCAAGCTAATATCAAAAATAAATAAAAAAGAAGCAAAAAGTCTCTTAGCTCAAACTGTAGTTGAAGGAGGAATGAAGCCAAAACTAGAGTCTTGTATGGAGGCAATATCCACCGGCGTGAGATCCTGTCATATAATCGATGGAAGACTGCCACATGCTGTATTATTAGAAGTGTTAACTGATGAAGGAATAGGAACTATGATCACATCAGGTTAGGGCTATGGATAAATTGAAACCCAGACAACTCGATATAATGCAAAGCCTTGCAAAAATGTTGCAAGCTAAAGGCCCTGTTAAAGTAACTACTGCCTCTCTTGCTAATGAATGCGGAATAACTGAAGCTGCTATTTATAGGCATTTCCCAAGCAAAAGAAAGATTTATGAAGGACTGGTTGATTTTTGTGAACAAAGTCTTTTCGATCTAATCGGTGATATCAACTCTTCTAAGGATGAACATCTTGAAAAAGTCTCGAAGATTATGATCTTATTAGTCTCATTTAGTGAAAAAAATCCAGGCTTGGCTAGACTCTTAACACGAGAAGCTTTTTCAATTGATGAAGCCTCACTTGACGATAGGATTAAGCAGATGTTTTCTAAAATTGAGCTACAAATAAAACAAAACCTTCAAAAATACGAACAGCAAACCAAAAAGAAATTAGCGCTACCCTCTGCTTCAAGTGCTAACCTTTTACTGGCTTTCGTTGAAGGGGTTATTCAACAATTTGTACGTTCTGGATTTACCGAGAAGCCTACACAACGAATCTCCGATCAAGCCGCTTTCTTGACTGGGTCCTTATCGAAATAGTTACCTGGGTAAGTGCTCTTCTAAATAATATTCAAAAATTGAATTTCTAGAGTCGCTTTCAGCCTTCAATCCCGTTTTTTTATCAATCTTAATGCTCACAATACCTTTCGGAGGTAAGTTCTTAATTTTTGGTAAGTTATCTATATTTGGTTGCATAAAATCCATCCAAATTGGTAAGGCAGTAGAACTTACAAATTCTCTATTACCTAGACTTTTAGGTTGATCAAAGCCTACCCAAACACTAGTTACCAGCGATTCATTAAAACCAGTAAACCAGGTACGTTCTGCCTCATTGGTAGTACCAGTTTTTCCAGCCAGATAACCTCTTACTAATTCTTTTACTTTATTAGCTGTTCCCCTAATGGCAGCCTATTGGAGTAT
>JAKUUL010000119.1 GCA_022447025.1 SAR86 cluster bacterium
AAGTAAATCGACTTTTATTGCTAAATTAACGAACCACTTAGTCAAATGTTCACACTTTTGCTCGGCTAAGATTTCGGTAGGACACATAAATGCAGTTTGTAAGCCATTGTATGAAGCTTGCAAAGTAGCAAGGGCAGCTATAACTGTTTTTCCTGATCCTACATCTCCTTGTAATAGTCTTCTCATTGGTGTCTCTTTGTTAAAGTCCTGTTTGATTTCATTCCACACTCTGGTTTGAGCATTTGTTAATACGAAACCTAGAGAATCTATAAATATGTCTTCATGTGTTGAAGCAAGTTGCATCAAGGGAGATTTTCTTAATTCTGTTTCTCTCTTTAACATTCCCGAGCAAAGAATGTGAGCTACCAACTCTTCTTTGATTATTTTTCTTTGTGCTGGATGTTACCCTAAGGAAAGTAATTCCAAACTAGTTTCTGTAGGGGGGTTATGAATAAAAGTTAGAGCACTTTACAAATCTTTAAAGTTACCTTCATCTTCAGTTTCCCAATTTTCTTTTAACAGGCTATTTTTTTGACAATAAAGAATAGACTCTTGAATCATTTTTCTTATTCGGCCCTGTTGTAGATTTGAAGTCGAAGGATAGATTGGAGTCAGATGATCTTCTATTTCTATTTCATCATCTTCAGAAAAGACTTGATACTGAGGATGTATCATTTCTTTTCCTTTTGGCCCGTGTCTGATGGTTCCGAAACATCTTATTTTAGAACCTTCTTTGAGGTTTTTATGTTGCGCAAAAGCAAAATGGAACATTCTCATAGTTAATCTTCCAGTACCATCATAAATTTCAGTTATTAGCATTCTTCGACCCCTGAAAACTACTGTAGATTTAACTATTTCTCCTTCTATTAACAGAGGAGTTTCATAAGGAGCATCTCCTATAGGAGTTAGATTTGTTCTATCTTCATACCTGTAAGGTAAATGAAAGACGGCGTCTTCCACTTGATAAATACCTAGATTAGATAAAGATTCTGCTATTTTTGGACCAACACCTCTAATATTTTGTATTGGATGCTTTTTGTTGTTGCCTTCGGGCATAAATAATATTGAAGACTATTTTTTAACTATTATTCCTTCAACTTCAATTAAAGAGTCTAAAGGCAGTTTAGCTACCTGAATAGCAGCTCTTGCTGGATAAGGTTCAGAAAAAAGTTCTTTCATTACTTCATTAACTAGAGAGAATACAGATAAATCTGAGAGATAAACATTTAGTTTAACTATTTCATTTAGTGAAACTTCTGATGATTCGCAGACAGCTTGTATGTTCTTAAAAACCTGCCTAATTTGATTTTCGTTTCCTTCAACTAACTTCATAGTTTTGGGGTCTAAAGGAATTTGGCCTGAAAGATAGATTGTATTCCCTGCTTCAATGGCCTGAGAGTAGGTACCAATCGCTTTAGGAGCTTCATCAGTTTCTATTTTTTTCTTCATAATATCTTTTTAGTAATTAATGTAAGGTTTTTGCTTGTCTCATCTCTTGATCATGAATCCTGTGTATGGATTGGATATTTTTTAATGTCCTTAGCTTTCTGATAAGAGCAGCAAGTTGGTCTCTTCCTTTAACCTGAAGAGTAAGTATAAATTCTACATGTCCTAGGTCTAACTCTTGGGTATTAATAGATTCTATATTAGTTGCTGAGCTTGTTATGGCAGAAGCCATGGTTGCAAGTAGACCAGGCTCATCAGAAGCTAGAATTTTTATGTCAGTAGAGAATTCTCTGTCCAATTCATGGTGCCTATTTACAGGAAAACACTGAGTTGGATCTTCTCTTACCGAGAGAATATTCTTGCATCTTTCTTGATG
>JAKUUL010000012.1 GCA_022447025.1 SAR86 cluster bacterium
ATTCACGTTTTTTACAAGTTTTAGAGAGCTTTGATAGACCTCATAGATGGTTACTGAAGGACCCTGGTCATATTGGAAGACTATCTGAAATACTTGCATCTTATCCGGATGCTAGCTTCATTCAAATCCACAGAGATCCTGTAGAGACCATACCGTCTATTTGTAGTATAACAGAAAAAACACGCAGCCCATTTACCAAAGAAATTGATAAGAATGAGATTGGTCAAAAAACTCTTTCTTATTGGAAAGAATCATTAGCTAAAGGAGAAAAAGATAAAAGTTTTATTAGTAAGGATAAGTTTATCAATGTTAAATTCGACGACTTTATTGTGGATCCAATAGGAGAAATTAAAAAAATTTACTCAGGACTAAATTTAGATCGTAATAAAGAAACAGAAAAAAAGATGGTAGATTTTGTAAGCGAATTTAAAAAAGGAGAGAAAACAAGACACACTTATGGATTGAGTGAATTTGGCTTAAGCGAAGAATCAGTCCAGAATACGCTTTCTAAATACATTAGCTACTAATAACTAATACAAATTTAATTATATTTTATGAAAATATTAATTATGGGATTGCCAGGTAGTGGCAAGACATATCTAGCACAAAGACTTCAACCTCTACTCAGTGCAGCCTGGTTTAATGCAGACAAAGTGAGGGAGATGGCCAATGATTGGGATTTTAGCCCTGAAGGTAGAACTCGACAGAGTTTAAGGATGAAATCCTTAGCTGACTATGAATCAGATAATGACAGAATAGTCATATGTGACTTTATTTGTCCTACTTCAGAGACTAGAAAGATGTTTGACCCAGATATTGTTATTTGGCTAGATACCATAAAAGAAGGCAGATTTGAAGATACTAATAAGTTGTTTGAGGAGCCTGAAAAAGTTGATTTCAGAATTACAGAATGGAATGATAAAAATCATATAAATATAGCTGCTGAGATAAACAAAGATGTTTGATTGGAAGAAACCCACAGTTCAGTTATTAGGGAGATGGCAACCTTGGCATGATGGCCATCAAGAGTTGTTTAAAAGAGCTTTAAAGAAAACAGGACAAGTTGTTATTCAAGTAAGAGATGTACAAGGAGTGTCTGCTGGAATGGGTCATGATGACAATCCTTTCGATTGGGATTTAGTTTGTGAGAATATATCAGCGGGACTATCAACAGATGGTTTTAAAAGAGGTGTTGAATACGAGATTATGTTAGTACCCAATGTAGTTAATATCACTTACGGAAGAGGAGTTGGCTACGTAATCGAAGAAGAAACATTTGAAGAGTCTATTGAAGAGATAAGCGCTACTCAAATACGGCAGAAAATGCGAGAAGAGGGCGAACTAGAATAAGCAACACATGAAAATCTGCATTAGTGAATTAACTTATAATTCATTTCAAGAACTTTTAGATGAATCCTTAAGCCTAGATGACATCCTTTTGGTTAATAGAGAAGGTAAATTGTCTCGGGGTGAAGGTCATCCTGAAGTAGTCTTCGTTTCCTATGAGATTATGTTCAAAATTCTTAGAGATCCAGCTTATAAGGAAAATTTCACTCAATTAATAGAAGGATGTAAGTTTATCCAGTCTAGTTGGGCAGGAATTGAAAGTGAAGCAGCACAGGCTTTAATCAAGATTTCAGATCTTTTTTCTCACGGAGGAGGTGTGCATGCAGTCACTATCGGAACTTACGTATTTGCTCAGATTCTTAGAAAAATTAAAGACATCGATGCACACATAGAACTACAAAAGAATAAAGAGTGGAAGCAAATGACTTCAGTCGGTGAATTAACTGATATGGTCTTAGGAGTAGTTGGTTATGGAGGAATAGGACAAGAGGTAGCTAGACTGGGGAAGGCTTTTAGGATGGAAGTTTTAGCTACTAAAAGGACACCTGTCTCATCTGATTATTTAGACAGGCTATACAAGCCTTCAGATCTCAATGAAATGCTTTCTCAATGTGACTTTGTAATTAATTGTTTACCGGTTACAGAAGAGACATTAAAAACCTTCTCTTTAGAACAGTTTAAAGCAATGAAACCCTCTTCCATGTTCATAAATGTAGGAAGAGGAGAGACAGTCTCTGAAGATGACTTATGTAAAGCTTTGACTTCTGGAGAAATTGAGTGTGCAGCCATAGATGTAACAGATCCTGAGCCTTTAGATAAAAGCTCGCCTCTGTGGGAATTAGAAAATTGTTTTATTACTCCCCATGACTCGGCTTGGGGTCCCAGAGCCACTGACCGAGCAGTGGAACTATTTTTATTAAATCTAGAAAGATACAGGCGAGGGGAAAAGTTACATAACTCAGTCTAGAAAAAAGGCCGCTTAGCGGCCTTTTTTTTAACTTTCGTAGCCTACAACAGCTTTTGTTTCTAAAAATTCTTCGAAACCAAAAGGTCCCCACTCTCTGCCATTCCCAGATTGTTTATAGCCTCCAAAAGGGGCTGTAAAATCTGCTTGGGCACCATTTATAGCTACGCTACCGGCTCTTATTCTATTGGCTATCTTTTTGGCATGTTCGGTGTCACCAGAAACATACCCGAATAGACCATAGTCTGTATCATTGGCTATTTGAACTGCCTCTTCTTCATCTTTATAAGGAAGAATTGACAATACTGGTCCAAAAATTTCTTCTCTTGCAATTGTCATATCATTATTAACATTTGCAAAAACTGTTGGCCTTACGTAATAACCTGCATTTAAGCCATCAGGTTTTCCAGGTCCTCCAGTTACCAGCTCAGCTCCTTCTTCAATTCCTTTTTCAATTAAACCCTGAATTTTATTGAATTGAACTTCACTAACAACAGGACCAATAGAAGTGTCTTCTCCAAAAGGATCTCCAACTTTAGTTGTTTCTGCTGCTTTTTTAGCAATTTCCTTAGCTTCATCTTGTCGACCTTCCGGAACAAGCATTCTAGTTGGCGCATTACAAGATTGACCGCTATTAAGGAAGCAATGTCTAGCTCCTCCTTCAATAGCAGATTGAAAATCTGCATCGTCAAGGATGATATTAGCTGATTTTCCTCCGAGCTCTTGTGCCACTCTCTTAACTGTATCAGCAGCTCCTTTAGCTACACTAATTCCTGCTCTAGTTGAACCTGTAAAAGACATCATATCTATACCCGGATGTGAAGACATAGCTTCACCAACCGTAGGTCCATCTCCGTTAATCATATTGAATACGCCTGCAGGAACTCCTGCTGCATCCATTACTTCCGCGAAAAGAATCGCATTCAATGGTGCTATCTCAGTTGGTTTTAATACCATTGTGCATCCAGCAGCTAAGGCGGGAGCAACTTTGCATGAAATTTGGTTGATAGGCCAATTCCAGGGGGTGATCATTCCTACGACACCAATAGGCTCCTTTCTTATAACTGTTTTACCCTTGGTCTCTTCCCATTCAAAACCTTGAAGTATTTCTATTGCTTGGGCAAAGTGACCTAATCCAGTGGCTGCTTGAGCAGCTTTTGATAGAGAAAGAGGTGCGCCCATTTCCTGGGAAATGGTTTCAGCAACTTCATCATATCTTGATTGATAGATCTCAACTATTTTTCCAAGTAAAGCTAAACGTTCTTCAACAGAGGTTTGGCTAAAGGAATCAAATGCAGCTTGAGCTGCAGCGACTGCTTTATCAACATCTGCCGGTGTTCCTAAGGCAATTTGTGCTATTACCTCTTCATTTGAGGGGTTGATGACATCAAAAGAATTTACTCCTTCTGTTGGATCTACCCACTCTCCATTTATATAAAACTGATGATGAGTTTTCATATCATATGCTCCTTTAAAAATATTTTTTTCGGCCAATCAGTATATCTATCTAAATTTGTTATGTCTCTACTTTAAATGTAAAAGTTTCGCTTTCAATTGAGGTTGGATTCTCTCTGCCCATTGAGCTAGATATTTACGAGTTTCTCGGGGATCAATTATTTCGTGAACAGAAAAACTTTCAGCTCTTGGAAAAGGATCTTGAAGTTTGCTCATGCTTTCTTCAATTTCTTTTCTCTTTGCTTCTGGGTCTTTTGCTGCAGCTATTTCCTTCTTAAAAGCCACTGCCACTCCTCCTTCTAAAGGCAAGGGTCCAGACTCTGCTGAAGGCCAAGCTAGAACATAACCTTCTGGGCCATAGTGGGCAGCTGCTGCAACTCCATATGATTTTCTGATCATAACTGAAGACCAAGGAACGGTAGATTCTGTTACAGCAAGTACAGCTTCAGTACCATGAAGAATGGTAGCTTCAATTTCGGCTTCTGGGCCAATCAAAAATCCTGGTTCGTCAACCAAACTTACTATAGGAATGTGGAATGTGTCACATAATTTTACGAATCTAGTAGTTTTTTTAGCACCATCTGCTGACATTGATCCAGCATAAAAATTGGAATCGTTAGCTAAAATTCCAATACTAAAACCATCCAACCTAGCAAAACCAGTAATAATGCCTCTACCAAAATATTTTGTTATTTCGAAGAAGGAATCCTTGTCAAATACCTTTTTTATAATTTCTCTCATTTCATAAGATTTCTGTCTATCTTTAGGAATCAATGACAGAAGGTCTTCATCCTTTCTACCTACTGGGTCTCCAGTTTCTTGTCTACGAGGCAATTCATAAATGCTTTGAGGCATATAGGAAAGAAATTGCTTAATCTGGATAAAGGCATCCTCTTCTGTATCTGCAACATTATCTGTAACTCCATTTAAGCGATGCACATGTGAGCCCCCTAATTCTTCCTTGGTCATTTTTTTTCCAAAAGCCCTCTCAACTACAGCTGGTCCAGCGACAAGTAGTTGGGCTGTTTTTTTAGTCATAACTCTAAAATGGGAGGCAACAAATCTCGCTGCTGGTAAACCAGCAACAGGCCCTAAAGCAGCTGATATAACAGGTATTTCTTTAAGTGTTTCCGCTACTGATTTAAACCTTGATCTTGAGAATACCGGATCCCCACCATACCCTCTTTTTTTACTTTTTGCGGGACCTGCAACAGATCCTCCGCCTCCTTCATGCAAGCGAATTAATGGCATTTTGTAGCGTAGAGCTAGATCTTCTGTGTAAACACTCTTTCTCAATCCAGCTGGATTGGGCGAACCTCCCTTAACAGTGAAGTCTTCACCACCTAAAACTACGGATCTACCTTCAATTTTTGCAAAACCTAAAATAAAATTAGCTGGAGTAATAGATTCAACTTCACCCTTTTCGTTAGTTTCCGTACCCCCAGCTATTTCTCCTTGTTCTTGGAAAGATCCTTTATCTATAAGTTTATCTATTCTTTCTCTAAGAGTTAACCTGCCTTTAGCATGTTGTAGTGCAACCGCTTCAGAACCACCTTGTTTCTTAGCTAGCTTTTTTCTAATCTTTATTTCGTCTGTCTCTTTTTTCCAATTCATATCTTTTGGTGCCCCGTACAGGATTTGAACCTATGGCCTCCAGATTAGGAATCTGGCGCTCTATCCAACTGAGCTAACGGGGCCTACATTGATTATATTTTAATACATAGTCTTGATTTATAGTTGCATCTTAGTTTAAAACAAATATAAGCTGTACCTTCATATGTACCTTACGTATAGACTACAGCTTTATTTTGATAAAATAGCCGTCTCATTCACAAGAGACAAGACTTGCTTAAAGTAGATAATTTATCCTGCCAAAGATCTAATGATTTGGTTTTTAAAAACCTATCATTTGAGGTTAGTAAAGGTGCAAACACTGAAATAATTGGATCTAATGGGTCTGGAAAGACCTCATTATTAAAATGTATTTTAGGTTTAATTGAAAAGAACCAAGGGAAAATAAGCTGGAAACAAAAACCAATTGAAGAAACAAGAACATTTTTTTTAAAATCTTGTTTTTATCAAGGTCATCAATTGGCCCTTAAAAACAATTTTACTGTAGTTGAAAATTTAAGGTTCTCCCATTCAATTTTTAATTCTAATGAAGAAAAGATTATATCTTCATTAAAAGAAGTTGATCTTTTTGAGTATAGAGAAAGAGCCTCTTCAGATTTATCAATGGGGCAGCTTAAAAGATTGGCTATAGCTAAATGGTTATTAGATGAACATGAGTTATATCTCATAGATGAACCTTTTGCTTCTCTGGATCAAGAAGGTACTCTGCTTGTTTCTTCTATTATCAAGAAATTAAACTCTAAAGGCTGTTCCTTTCTTTTTACGAGCCATACTTCATCTAATATTGATTCTAGAGAAATTTTATTGGACAACTATTCATGAATGAAAAAAATACTCTCTTTAATTGGTTCAAGCTTGTTTTAAAAAGAGATTTAGTTCTTTCTTTTAAAAAGATAGCTACTTTTATGGTTCCTTTAGTCTTTTTTCTAATCGTTATAACCCTTTTTCCTTTAGCATTAGGAACAGAAGGTTCTTTTTTAAGTACTTTATCTTCAGGGGTAATTTGGGTAGCAGCCTTACTGGCTTCTTTGTTGGCAGTAGAAAGCATTTTCAATGAAGATTATCGAGATGGCACTTTAGATCAATTTTTAATCAGTGGAGAACCTACTTTCATATTGGTATTGGCAAAGGTCTTAGCCCATTGGCTAGTAACCGGAGCTCCTCTTTTATTGGCATCTTTAATCAGTACTTTTTTTCTTTATCTCCCTGAAGGTCTTCTGTTTCCTTTGTTGATTAGTCTCCTAATGGGAACTTTTCTACTAAGTCTTTTAGGGGCTCTGGGAGGCGCATTAACCATAGGAAAGACTGCTATATTGAGCGCAGTTATTGTTCTACCTCTTTCTGTCCCCATATTGATTCTAGGGGTTGCAGTTATAACGAGTGCACTTAATGGACAAGACTTTTTTTCTTATCTTTATTTCCTAGGAGCTATGCTTGCCATAGGTATTCCTGGTCTATGCTTAGCTACAACTGAGGCTATATTTATAAATTATGATTAATTTAATTAAAAAATGGTTAATCTCTTTGGGATCTCCTCCTCTATTTTTTAAATGGGCTTCCAAGATATTGCCTTGGTTTTTCCCCATTTCCATTTTAATTCTCCTTACAGGCCTTATTTGGGGAATTGGTTTTGCTCCCACAGATTACAAACAAGGAGATGTTTATAGAATAATCTTCATTCATGTTCCTTCCGCAATTTTAGGGCAATCCATATATTTAATGATGGCCATTTTCGGATTCATTTGTTTAATTTGGAGAGCAAAACTAGCGGGAATGTTCTTAAGGTCAGCTGCCCCTATTGGAGCAAGTTTCACTTTGATAGCTTTAGTTAGTGGCGCTGTTTGGGGTAAACCCACTTGGGGTACTTGGTGGGTATGGGACGCAAGACTAACCTCTACACTAATTTTATTTTTTCTATATGCCGGCATAATTAGCCTTTACTCTTCAATAGATAACAAACAAAAAGGTGATAGGGCAGCTTCTTTGATATCTGTAGTGGGAGTAATAATTATTCCTATAATTAAGAAATCTGTAGATTGGTGGCAAACCCTTCACCAACCCTCTACTTTTACCATTACTTCTGCACCTTCCATGACGCCGGACATGTACTTACCTCTTTTAATTTGTGTAATAGGCTTTTATTCCATTCTTTTCAGCATCCTATTAAATACTTTAAGAGCAGAGATATTGATTCGAGAGAGAAATACTTCTTGGGTTCGTCAGTTTCTCAATAATCAAATAAAAGAATGATGGACGTAATACAAGATCTATTTTTCATGGACGGGCAAGGTAAATATGTATGGTTTGTTGTCTCTTTTTTTCTAATAATCATCTTGATAAACCTATATGTTCCATACAAGAAAATTAAATTAATAAAACACCAGCATTCACAAAATACAAAGGAATAAGATTTTGCACCCTATAAGAAAACAAAGATTATATGTTGTGTTGTCAATTTTATTGGGCACGGCAGTAGCTGCTTTTTTGGTATTTAAAGGACTTTCAGAAAATATAAATCTCTTTTATTCACCTTCAGATCTAAAAAAAGAAAAAATAAGCGTTGATAATCAAATAAGAGTAGGAGGAATGGTCAAAAAAGATTCAATAAATAAAGAAAATAATTCTTTAAGAACTTCTTTTGTAATAACGGATTTTGAAGAAGATCTTTTGATAACTTATGAGGGAATACTCCCCGACCTTTTTTCAGAAGAGGCTGGGATTGTTGCAAAAGGAAAAATCAATGAAGAAGGTACTTTCATTGCCAATGAAGTTTTAGCGAAGCACGACGAAAACTATATGCCCCCTGAAGTCGCAAAAACTTTAAAAGATAAAAAATGATAGTTGAGATAGGTCATATTTTTCTTATTGGTGCCTTAGTCGTAAGTTTTATAGCAGGCTTTTCCCCTTTACTTAGATTTCTTACAAAAGATAATTTTTATTACATGGTTATTGGACCAATGAATAACCTTGTTTGTTTATTTATTTTTCTAAGTTTAATTTCCTTAATTTATAGCTTTTTAGTAGATGACTTTTCAGTTGCTTATATTGCTAACAACTCAAACACTCTGTTACCTACCTATTACAAGTTCGCTGCTACTTGGGGAGCTCATGAAGGTTCATTATTGCTTTGGATATTTTGTCTTTGTTTATGGTCAACAACTTACTTTTTTATAAATCGACAAAAAGACGAAGAATTTGTTGCCTTGACTCTTTCAGTTTTAAACCAAATTATTTTTGCTTTCATAGCTTTTACTATCTTTACCTCTAATCCCTTTGAAAGGATACTTCCAGTAGTGCCCATAGAAGGTGCAGATCTCAATCCACTGTTACAAGATTTTGCTTTTACAATTCACCCACCTTTACTTTATTTAGGTTATTCGGGTTTAGCTGTGCCTTTCGCTTTATCTTTATCGGCACTCATTTCAAAAAAGATTGATTCAGTTTGGGCAAGAGAAGCAAGGCCTTGGTCGCTCTTATCTTCAGGTTTCTTAACCTTAGGAATAGCCCTAGGTAGTTGGTGGGCCTATTATGAATTGGGCTGGGGAGGTTGGTGGTTTTGGGATCCAGTTGAGAACGCTGCTTTTGTCCCTTGGTTAATATCGGTTGCTATGTTTCATTCCCTAATAGTGACCGAGAAAAGAGGAATTTATAAGAACTGGTCAATACTTTTAAGTATTCTTGCTTTTGCGGCCAGTATTTTAGGGACCTTCTTAGTAAGATCTGGGATTCTTACTTCTGTGCATGTTTTTGCCTTGGATCCAGAAAGAGGAGTTTTTATCTTAGCTATTTTTTCTTATTTTATTTTGGGATCCTTAATTTTTTATTCCTTCTTAAATAATAAATTACCAGGAAGGAGCACCTACAACTTAACTTCAAAAGAATTCGGTTTCTTGTTGAATAATATACTCTTAGTTATTTTGGCATTATCGATAATGTTTGGAACATTATTCCCCCTCATTTATGAAGCGCTGAATGATGGAGATCAAATTTCAGTCGGTGCTCCATATTACGAAATTTTAATTCTTCCTTTTGCTCTTGCTTTAAGCATTCTTCAAGGAGTGGGACTGTATCTTAGTTGGAGCTCGACGAAGCAATTTAATTTTTTAAATAGAGTTGCTATTGAGAGTTTTTCTATATTCGTTATTTTAAGTTTGTTAGTTTTCTTTATATTTGGGACATTGAGTTGGGGAACCTTTTTGGCAATAGCGATGTTTAGTTGGATATTTTCAGGAAATCTTGTAGATGCTGTTTATCAATCAACTCAACTCCAAGAATTAAAATCTATTTTAATTAAAAGATTTGGAATGATCAGTGCTCATTTAGGAACTGCTTTTTTAATCTTAGGGGTAGGTATCGTTACTACCTTTTCTTTAGAAAGAGATGTGGTTCTACAGAAAGGAGAAAGTTACAAATTGGGCAGTACACACTTTATTTTTAAAGAGATACAAGAAGCAAAAAGACTTAATTATTCGTTTCAATCTGCAGACATTGAAATAAGGGAGGAAGGTCTAATAGATCAAATAAGTCCAGAAAAAAGGAACTATTTATCCTCAAACCAAGTGATGACAGAAGCAGCTATAAAACCTACTTTACTACAGGATTATTATGTGACTCTAGGGGAGCAGGTTGGGGATGGTACTTGGACGTTTAAGCTACAAATAAAGCCTTTCATTCGATGGATATGGTTTGGAGCGATCTTAATCGCTCTTGGTACATTTGTTTCAAGCTACAGGTATGTGAAGAGGTTATGAATAGATTAACTCACTATCTTCCTCTAGCTCTATTTATCGTTTTAGTACTTGGCTTGTTCACTTTTCTAGATAGAGAGGAAAGCGATCTTCGGTCAGTTTTATTAAACAAAGATTTTCCAAATTTCTCTTTATCAAGATTAGATAATGCAGAGATTATTACAAAGGATGACTTATTAGAACTTCCTTCTTTATTGAATGTTTGGGCTACTTGGTGCGTTGCTTGTCTAGTAGAACACCCTTTCTTAATGGAATTAAAAAATGAGTCTAGAATAAAAATATATGGTTTAAATTACAAAGATGATAGGAACAAGGCTCTAAAACTACTCGATAGAATTGGTGATCCTTATGAGCTCAGTATTTTTGATAAAGACGGGAAGTTAGCCATTGACCTTGGTGTTTACGGTGCCCCTGAAACCTTTTTGATAGATAACGAAGGAATTATTAGAGTTAGGCACGTAGGTGTTTTAACCCCAGAAGTATGGGAACAGAAATTTAATAGTGTTTTAAGTAAGTTAAAAGAAGATGAAAAATAAACTATTTATCAGCATCCTATTTATTTTTTCACTTTCTTTGCAATCTGAAACTACAAAAGAAATATATAGTTTTGCTAATGATGTAGATCAAGAGAGATTCTATACTCTAGTTGATACTTACAGGTGTCCAAAATGTCAGAGTTCTAACTTAGCAGGTTCCAATGCTCCCATTGCTAAAGACTTAAAGAGAGAAATCCATAGATTAATTGAAGAGGGTAAGACTGATGAGCAAATAGAGGTATTTCTCAGCTCAAGGTATGGAGATTTTATTCTTTATAAGCCCGCTATAAGGAAAAATACATTAATTCTTTGGATAGGTCCCTTCGCCTTATTTTTATTGATTATTCTTTTTGTAGTTCGCTGGAATATAACTTCTAAGAGGCAACCGAAAGATTTAGAAGCTGAAAATATTGTTAAAGCTATAGAAAGGACTAGGCTGAAAAAGCTAGTTGAAGATGAGTAAATGTTTTATTTATTATTAGTAATTACATTCATAAGTTTAATAATTTATTCAATAGTTAGTTTTTATCCATTAAATAGATCAGCCTATGATAGAAGAGAGCAGAATGTTGAATTATTTAAGGCAGAGAAAAAAAATCTTGAGCTCAGTGCAAACTTATCACAAGAGTCAATCAATTTACTGGTCAATGAAAGAGAACAAATTCTTTTACAAGATGCACCAAAAGAAAAAGAGTTATTGGTTCTAACTCAAAAAAAAGTTGTTTTGAAGCCATTATTTATTTCAGTAATTACCTTTTTAGCTATTAGTGTAATTTATTTTCAGCCTCTCTCGTTGGGGTCCTTAGGCGACCTTCAAAGTCACCAATCCATATATGGTTTTATTTCAGCTGATTTAAAAACCAGGGATACAGAGAGGGAATCTGTTATTCAGGAATTAAATAGCTTAGTAAATAAAACTGAAACTACGGCTTCAGAAATTTATTTTTTATCAAATAGATTCAGAGACATTAACGAATTTTTAATATCAAGTATGCTGTTGAAAAGCTTGATTGGTAAGTTTTCAGATGAAATACCTACAGATATTTTTGCTGAATATGCACAAGTACTTTTCTTTAAAGAAAAAAACATCTTTTCGGAAGAAGTAGACACTGCACTCCAAATAGCTCTCAAAAAATCTCCTGTTAATCCTATCGCTTTAACTTTAAAAGGCGTTAAGTATTTTCAAGCAGGAGAAACAGACTTAGCTTTAAGTTCTTGGGAAAAGGCTAAGGAAAATACCAAGGATAAAAATGAAAAGGCCTCTATCCAGGAAGCGATAAATACTATTAAATCAATGAAAAATCAGTAGTTTCATCTGATTAAATAGACTAGACTTACGCCACAAATGGAAAGATGTTTTTGTCTTTCGTTTTCGTCTCACCCAAGGGCGAAGGGTTTCTGCCCCCCTAAACCAAGCAAAAAATGAAGCTAAAGTCAGTAAAACTTGCAGGGTTCAAGTCATTTGTTGATCCAACATCAATCTCTTTTCCGCATGACCTGACAGCGATTGTTGGGCCAAATGGATGTGGTAAATCCAATGTTATTGATGCTGTTAGGTGGGTATTAGGAGAAAGCTCCGCAAAGAATTTAAGAAGTCAATCCATGTCTGAAGTTGTCTTTAATGGTTCCGCTTCGAGAAAGCCTGTTTCAAGAGCATCTGTAGAACTGTTTTTTGATAACAACGACGGCAGAATAGGTGGAGAATTTGCAAGCTACAGTGAAATCTCAGTTAGGAGAACCTTAGATATCGATGGCCAATCAAATTATTACCTTAATGGAACAAGCTGTAGAAAAAGGGATATAACAGATCTCATACTGGGTACAGGGTTGGGTCCGCGAAGTTATGCAATCATTGAGCAGGATATGATTTCTAGATTGGTGAGTTCAAAGCCCGAAGAGATGAGATCTTATATTGAAGAAGTAGCAGGAATTTCAAGGTATCTTGAAAGAAGGAAAGAGACTGAATCAAGAATTAAAAGGACAAAAGAAAATCTAAGTAGGTTAGAAGATCTCAGAGAAGAAATAGGTAGGCTTCTTTTCAAGCTCAAGCAACAAGCTAGAGCTGCAGAGCGTTACGCAGATCTAAGAAAAGAAGAAAATCACACAAAAGGACTTGTTTGGTCTAATCAATGGCAGGATAAATCAAATGAAGTAGCATCGAAGGAAGAAGCAGTAAGGCTACAAAAAATTAAATTAGAAGAAATTAATTCTTTAAAAACAACTTCAGATTCTGAAATTAATGAGTTGAGAACGAAACAAATGGAAATGCAGTCAGAGATGGATAAGGTGCAGCAAGAGTTTTATAGCCTTGGTGCTGATATTTCTAGATGTGAGCAAGAGATAAAAGAAAATAAAAATAAAAACTTAGAAATATCTACAAAGTTAGAGCAGAGTAATGACAATTTATCTTCTAAGAAGAATGAAACAGTAAAAACTTCAAAACTGATAGAAGAATTAGAGGGATCAATTTCTGAGATAACTCCTGAATTAAATAAATTAAGAGAAACCCAATTATCTGAAACTAATCAAGATTCAGAAATAGAAGGATTGGAAAAAGACTGGGAAATGTTTTCAAAACAACTCAAAAGCCTTTTGGGCAACTTAAAACAAGCAGAAGAAAAACTTTTATCCCTTTTATCTAGTGGAACAGTAGCTGAAGAAAAGTTACTTGAAGAAGCAGGTTTGAAAGAAGTAGAGAAGTTACTAAGTTCTCTTACAAGTGAGACTCCAAAGTTGGTAATTAAGACAAAAGAACTATTTAAAGGCTCTAGTAAGGAAGATAGATTAGAGCTTTTAGATAAAACTCAGGAATATGCAGATTCCCAGGCTAAGCTTGCTACGAATATTTCGCAGGTTAATCATCTGAAAACAGAAATTAATAATCTTGAAACTGAAATTGAATCTTTGCAAGAGCAATCTTCTTTGAATAAAGAACCTCTAAAAAATATGGAAAATTCTTTAAAAGATCTTCTGCAATCAAGATTACTTGTAGAGGAAAAAATGGGCTCTATAAGAAAATCAATAGAAGATGCTTCAGATGGTATCAGGCAAATTGAAAAACAAAGGTTAGATAAAGAACAGAAGGCAATAAGCTCAAGAGAAAGTCTTGAATCACTGAGATTGGAACATCAGGCATCTAGGATGGAAGCAGATAATATAGAGAAACAGATTAAAGAGAATAATTTAGACCTTAAAAAACTTTTATCTGAATTAGACGAAAATAAAACAGTGAATGATTATCAGATGGATTTAGAGAAAATAGAAAGAAAAATATCAAGACTAGGGGCAATAAATCTTGCAGCTATGGAAGAATATGCACAAGAAGAAGAAAGGAAATCACATTTAGATAAACAACACGAAGAGCTGATGAGAGCTTTAGAAACTCTTCAAAATGCTATTAACAAAATAGATAAAGAAACAAGAACAACATTCAAAGATACTTTTGATAATTTGAATAAAAGTTTGGGTAAGTCTTTCCCAAAACTTTTTGGTGGCGGTCATGCAGAATTAATATTGTTGGATGATGACTGGCTTACAGCCGGTGTGGGTATTGCAGCTAAACCTCCTGGAAAGAGAAACACAAGCGTTGCTCAATTATCAGGAGGGGAAAAAGCTCTAACAGCAATAGCTCTAGTGTTTGCTTTCTTTGAACTGAATCCTGCTCCTTTCTGTATGTTAGATGAAGTTGATGCTCCTCTTGATGATTTAAACACGATGAGATTTATTAGCTTAGTTGAGGAAATGTCAGATAAAGTGCAATTTGTTTATATAACCCATAATAAAATTTCTATGGAGAGAAGTAAGCACCTTATGGGAGTTACCATGCAGGAACCAGGTGTATCAAGGATGGTAGCTGTTGATGTTGAAGAGGCTGTTAGGCTAGCAGCAACTGCATAAATTCAATGTTAAACCTAGCTGAAATTCTTACTATAATTATTGGACTTTTGTTAGCTTTGGTATTTGTTGACGGAATAAGAAGATCTATTAAAACAAGAAAAAATAAACTTAAAGTAGACTTGGTACAGCCCTCAGCACCAGAAGCTGGAGAATTAGAAGATATTTCTGACCCAACAATTGAAGAAGATGAATTCTTAGATGAGTTAGAAGAGTCTGTTGAAGATATTCCAATTCTCAAAGGCCACAGTCTGATCATTTTTAACCTTTGTTCAAAAGATAATGAAACTTTTTCCTATACCGCTCTTTCTAAAAGCCTGTCTTCTTATAGCTTTTTATTTGAAGACAAAGGTTTCTTTACTTTCAGAGACAACACAGAAGAAATATTGTTTAGTATTATAAATGCTAAAAAACCCGGTAATTTTCTGGAAGAAAAAACTTCATCTGATATAGCATTAGTATTAGATCCCAGTAAAACACCAAAGGTTGTGGAGTCATTTGACCTAATGTTCTCAGTCGCTAAATCTCTTTCTGAAGATTTTTCTTGTAGTTTATTAGACGAGAATAGAAACCTTTTGACTAAGCAAATGCTGGAACATATGAGAGATGAGTCTCAGGAATTTCAGCGTCAACGTCTTGCTAACGTTAGCTAATTCAAGGAAACATGAAGCCTAAAAAAGCAGACCAGCTTCAAGTTGAGAAACTTTCTACATTAATAAGAACACATTCTTACAAGTACCATGTTCTTGATGAGCCCGAAATAGAGGACTCAGAATACGATGTTTTATTTCAAGAACTATTGTCCTTAGAAGAAAGATTTCCGGAATTACTTTCAAAAAGTTCTCCAACTCAAAGAGTGGGTTCAAAACCTTTATCAGGGTTTAAAAAAATATCGCACGGTTCTCAAATGTTATCTTTAGATAATGCTTTCAGTATCAAAGATTTAGAGGATTTTGATAAAAGAGTAAAGGAAAGACTAGCTATAGAAGAAGACGTTGAATATTGTTGCGAACCTAAGCTGGATGGAGTGGCAGTAAATTTATTTTATAAAAACGGTGCTTTAGATAAAGCAGCTACAAGAGGTGATGGAACTGTAGGGGAAGACATCACTCATAACATTAAGACCTTACCCGCAGTCCCTTTAGAATTATTGAGAAACAAAGAAGTTACAACCATACCAACCTCTTTGGAGGTTAGAGGAGAGGTTTTTATAGAATCCTCTGAATTTAAAAAAATAAATAAGAAGTTAGAAGAAGAAGCGAAAAAACCCTTTGCAAACCCAAGGAATGCAGCAGCAGGTAGTCTAAGACAATTGGATCCAAAGATAACAGCTTCTAGACCTTTAAAACTCTTTATACACGGATATGGAGGTTCAGATTCTCCCCATGAAGAAATTCCAAATAATCAATTTGAAATGCTACAGCTTTTTAAGAAATGGGGATTACCTATAAATCCTGAAACAGAAACTGTAAGAGGAATTAAGAGCTGTATTGAATATTTCTCGAAAATTGAAAGCAAAAGAAATGCTTTGCCTTATGAGATAGATGGAGTTGTTTACAAGGTTAATAATTTTAACCTTCAGCAAAGAATGGGCAAGGTTACTAGAGCGCCGCGTTGGGCTGTAGCTCGAAAGTTTCCTGCTGAAACGGGGAAAACAGTTATTAACTCAATATCCTTCCAGGTTGGTAGGCTAGGAAGTATTACTCCTGTAGCGGATTTAGAGCCTGTAAAAGTAGGCGGTGTAACTATTTCTAATGCTAGTTTACATAACTTTGATGAAATTGATCGCCTAGATGTAAGAGAAGGCGATGTTGTAATAATTAAACGAGCTGGAGATGTTATTCCTCAGGTTACCAAAGTAGATCTTAAAGATTCAGTAAAAAGGAAACCAAAAATAAAACAACCTAAGACTTGCCCTTCCTGTAATGGTGAACTTTTTAGGGATGAAGGTGCAGCAGCCTTAAGGTGTTTAAAAGGGCAAGAATGTCCAGCCCAATTAGTGGAAGTTATTAAACACTTTGTCTCTAGGAATGCTATGAATATAGATGGATTAGGAGACAAGATTATTAGGCTTTTTATAGAAAAAAAGATAATTAAGTCGGTATCTGATCTTTATAAGATTAAAGAAGAAGATATTATTTCACTTGAGGGCTTTGGCCCTAAATCTTCCTCTAATCTAATTGAATCTATTAAGACTAGTAAAGATACCAGTCTTCAAAGATTTATTTATGCTTTAGGTATCAGGGAAGTAGGTGAAGCTACCGCACTTAATTTGGCTATTAATTTCAACGGTATAAAAAGATTAATGGAGGTTTCTAAGGAAGATCTAATTGAAATAAACGATATAGGGCCTGTAGCGGCTGGTTTTATACATGATTATTTTTCAGATAAAAATTCTATTGAACTTGTAAATGAACTAATTTTGCTTGGACTCAAGCTCTCTCCACCCCAAACTGATAATAGTTCAAAATTTTCAGGTAAAACAATAGTCATAACAGGTTCTTTTACTTCCTTTTCTAGAAATGAGCTAAAAGAACAGCTAATTGTTAGAGGAGCTAAGGTTACTTCAAGTATTTCTACTAAAACAGACTTTTTAATATCAGGAGAGAAACCAGGTTCAAAACTTTCTAAAGCAGAAGAACTCAATATTAAAACTCTAAATGAACAAGAAGTTATTGATTTATTAAACTGATTAGAATGAAAAATATAATCAGTTTATTTCTATCTTTATTTCTAATCGCTGCTTGTGCTTCTTCAGGCCCTCCAAAAAATTCAGCTGATGTCTGCAAAATCTTTAAAGAAAAGCGGTCTTGGTATAAGGCAGCAAAAAGGACAGAAGACCGCTGGAATATTCCCGTGTCGGTTACGATGGCTATAATAAAACAGGAGTCCAGTTTTATAGCTGCCGCAAAACCTCCTAGAACTAAATTATTAGGCTTCATTCCTTGGAAGAGACAAAGCTCTGCTAAGGGGTATGCCCAAGCGATTGATGGAACTTGGGAGATGTACGTAAATGAAAGAGGGAAATGGTTTAAATCTAGAAATGATTTTGATGATGCTGTTGATTTCATTGGTTGGTATAACGCTAAGAGTATGAAACAACTTAAAATCGAGAAAACTAATGCGAGGGCATTGTATCTGGCATATCACGAAGGCAGGGGAGGTTATAAGAAAGGAAGCTATCGCAATAAACCTTGGCTATTAGGTGTTGCAGATAAAGTCCAAAGACAGTCAAACTTATACAATAGCCAATATCAAAAATGTAAAAAGAAACTAGGTCGAAGGTTCTTTATTTTATTCTGAAAATATTCTTTTTTAGTTTTAAAATAAAGACATGAAGAATATATTTATCTTTATTGCCATTGTGTTACTGACCGCTGGATGTGCAACTCAGTTAAAAATAGAAACAGATTCGGATAAGGTATATGACTTAACTATCTATAACACCTTTTCAATAGAATCTTTTGATGTAATAGAAGAGCCTTCTCAGATAAGTATTAATCCTATATTACTTCAAAGGGTTGCAAGATCGATAGAACAGTCTTTAGCGAAAAGAGGTTTTAAAAAGTCTACTGAACCTAACATGATTGTTAGGTTTTATATTGCTACGGAAAGAGAGATAGATAGAACAAGAAACTATGGTTCATCTTATAGAAGAGGGCATTTTGACGATCCTATACAAAAGTATTATCAGGTAGATAAAGATGCCATTACTATAAGGTTTCATGATGCTAAAACAGATGAAGTAGTTTGGTATGCCTTTTCTCGATTTAAAAGGTCTACCGGACCAAAGGAGCAAGAAGAAGTTAATGCTCTCATAGAACAAGCTATTTCCTCTTTTAAGGTTACTCCGTAAATCTTTCTGGGCTCAGAGATTTAATCATTTCTTTTCCAAAAATTGGAGGAGAGCCATCAATAAGGTCACATATGAATTGTGCACTGATGGGAGCGCTAGTAGTTCCGCGAGATCCATGAGAGATATTTATAAAGATATCCTTTGATTTACCTACTAACGGTAAATGATCTTGAGTAGTTGATCTGTAACCATAATCAGAACCTATCACCTTAACTTTTCGATCAGTTATCAGTTTTAACTTTTGAATATTTATCAAATCGTCTTCCAAAGTAGCTTTCTCAATAAAAGAATTGGAATATGTTGAACCTGTAATCAAAAAATCTTTTGAAGTAGGCGATATATATCCTTCGGCACATATTGGAATTTTAAGATTTGCAATATCCAACTTCTTGCTTAGATAAGTTATTTGCCCTCTCTTTTTACTAATCCCTTTCAAATCGATTAGCTTATTACTCTCAAAAGAAGAACATAAACAGATATGGTCAAAGGAATATTCGTTATCTTCAATATATACCTTTGTTTTTGTAATTTTTTTTACTTCTTGTGGTATGAAATTTATCTCTGGATTATTTAGCAAATCTTTAATCAAATTCTTGGGGTTTAACCAACCTGCATCTTTGAAATAAAGACCACTGTTAGGTACAGAAATTCCGGCTAAGCTACTAGCTACGTCTCTTGATACTTTTTTAAATATTTTTTCATCTTGTCTAGCTTTAAGAAGATCATTAAATCTTTTGTGAGTGGTTTCATCAAAATCAAGGAGTAAGACTCCAGTTTTGTTCCAATGTGAAGTTTTAAGGGCATCATAATATTTAGTTGAATATAAGTAAGAGTGTAAACAAAAATGAGAATAGGGCGTATTAAAGGCAGAAAGCCTAGGATAAACGACCAACGCTTCAAAACCAGACGGACCTTTATCAAAGTCAGCATTCTTTTCAAAAATAGTCACATTGTGCCCTTTATCAATTAGCTTCTTTGCTAAAGTACAGCCAGCTATTCCAGCACCTATGACGGCAACATCTTTTTTGCTTGAATCATTTTTTCTATTTCTTTTCTTACCCCAACTGGCCTTGGTCATGTGGCGTTTATTCCCAAAGCCTTTGATTTTTTGAGCTAGGAAGTCATTTTGCTTGAGTCCTTCTGTAACAATTTTAGAAGAAGAAAAAGTTGAGTAGGTGGTTTTGTCATTACTTAATTTAGATAAATAATGAAATACCTCAGGACTCCAAATTTCTTTATTCCTTTGCGGAGCAAAACCATCATGAAAGCACGCATCAAAAGAGACTAATTTTGGATCTAAGTCTTTCAAGCATGAAACAACTTCTCCAAAATAAACTGTCAGGCTAATGTTTTCTTTTAAGAATTCTATTCTTTGAAGCCCCTGACTGTTGATAGGATAGTTTTCTAATAGTGTTCTAGAAAAAGTGTCCAGCTCATCATGGCTTTTTAGTGTCTTCTTAATATCATCAAATGATAAGGGGCGGTTTTCAATGGAAAGATAATTTAACCAAGTATTGGTTTTTTTATATTCAATCCAGGTTTTTACTGTGGTAAGAAAATTAATAGCTGACCCAAATCCAAGCTCCACTATATTAAAAACTTCGTGCTCTTTAAGTTTTGACCATCTTTCCTTTAAGTCGTTGCCGCCAATAAAAACAAATTCAGCTTCCTCAACGGCTTTGCCTTTAGAGAAATAATGATCTTTATATCTTTTTGAGAAGGGTTCCCCAGAAACCCAATCAACTTCAGCTTCCTTTATAAATAAAGGAGAGTCTTGAAGCTTACCTAAAGAGCTTTTATTTATTGCTTGAAGGTATTTCGTTAAATGGAATACCTTTATCTGCTCTCATATCTTGAGGAAGGCCTAGCACTTGTTCAGAAATTATATTTCTGAGAATTTCGTCAGTTCCTCCAGCTATTCTAATTCCTGCAGCTCCAAAAAATCCCATTTGATACATATTCTGTTCAGCATCAGCCGACTCTGGTCTAACTATGCCTGCAGCATCCATTATATCCATCCCAAAATTTGCTATTTCTTGTAATTTATTACCGCTGACAATTTTTGTAATTGATGCTTGCGGACCTGGAGTTTCTCCCCTAGAAAGAGCAGAAATATTTCTGTATTTTGTGTACTTTAGTCCACTTGATTGACAATACCAATCAGCTAATTTATCTCGAACTGACCCATCCTTGATTGCCAAATCACCATTTAAATCATGACCGCAAGCAAGGTTAAAGGCTTCTTGAAAATCTGGACCTGAAGCATCTCCAACAGCCAGTCTTTCATTCATCAAAGTTGTCAGTGCCACTTTCCATCCGTCACCTACAGAACCTAATCTTTGTTCATCAGGTATTTTTACATCTGTAAAATAGACCTCATTGAAGTTTGCTCCACCTGAAATTTGCTTAATGGGTCTAACTTCAACACCTGGACTCTTCATGTCTAGGAAGAAATAAGTAAGTCCTTTGTGTTTTTGTGCAGAAGCATCACTTCTGGTAACGAGTATTCCATAGTCACTATAATGAGCTCCTGAGGTCCATATTTTTTGGCCATTAATAGTCCAAGTGTCGCCTTCAAGAACAGATTTAGTTTTTAATCCTGCTAGATCTGAACCAGCTCCAGGTTCACTAAATAATTGACACCAGATTTCTTCTCCCTTAGCCATAGGCGGTAAGTATCTCTTTTTCTGTTCTTCTGTTGCATACATCATTAGAACAGGTCCAGCCATTCCTTGTCCTATTTCAAAGAAACCTCCGGGAATTCTATATTTTGAAGCTTCTTGTCCCCAAATTACCCTCTCTATAGGGGTTGAGCCTCTCCCTCCATACTCACTTGGCCAGTGTAAACAAGCCCATCCGCTATCGTATAGCTTAGCAGCCCATTTTTTAGCTAAGGATAAGGCGTCATCTTCACCCATACCTGGGTAACTACCTGACTCTTCATCTTCCTTTAAAGTAGCATTGGCACTTAGCCAATCGCCTACCTCTTTCCTAAACTTAGCTTCTTCAGTTGTATCGTTAAAATCCATAACTTTCTCCTAGATTTGATTAGCTCTTTCCAAGGAGCTAATTAATTTATTCTTCCATACAGCTTGGCTTCCTATATTGGCTGCAAGCTGCCTACATCTTCTGTAATAGAGATGGCAGTCAAATTCCCAAGTGAATCCCATTCCTCCATGAGTTTGAATGTTTTCTTTTGAACATTCATGAAAAGCTTTGCTAGCACTAACCCTTGAAGTGGCAGCTGCTGTCGGAAGTTCAGGTGCATCAGTACTCAAGGCCCATGCTCCAAAATAACAATTTGACCTTGCAAGCTCTACCGCAATATACATATCAGCTATCTTATGTTTTATAGCTTGAAAAGAAGCTATAGGTCGCCCAAACGCAAATCTTCCCATTGCATATTCTTTTGCCATATTCATACATGCCTCAGCGCCACCCAACTGTTCGAAAGCAAACAGAACTGCAGCTCTATCTAATATTTCCTGTAAAGCTATCCAACCATCTACATCAGCACCTAATATGTCTGCCTCTGCGTCTTTAAAATTTATTGAAGCGTGAGATCTTGAAGGGTCAAGAGTGTTTTGGCTTGTAATTTCCACTCCTTTTGTTGAAAGATCAACCAGACAAAGTACTGCCTTTTCACCTTCTTTAGCCGAAACAACAGCAAAATTTGCAATGTCACCATCAGTAACGGCTATTTTTGTTCCATTAAGCTTATTACCATTTAGTTCACAAGTTAGATTTTCAACTGAAGGAGAGCTAGTGCTTTCCGTATGTGCCAAGGTCCCGATTATTTCACCTGTTGCTAATCTAGGTAAATAACTCTGTTTTTGCTCATTAGAGCCCAGACTAATTAATGCTTCTGTGGCTAGATAAACACTAGAAGAAAAGGGCGTTGGAGCTAAGCTCCTTCCAAGTTCTTCTGCAATAACACATAGCTCTAGGTAACCTAACCCTAGGCCATCAAATTCTTCTGGGATAGTTGTAGCTGTCCAGCCCATTTCTATTACAGACCTCCAGAGTGATTCATCATATGTTTGTTCACCCTCTAAAACTTCTCTCGCTTTTTTTACAGATTCTTCACTTTCTAAGAACTTGCGAGCCTGATCTTTTAGTAACATTTGATCAGATGAAAATTCAAAATTCATTTGTTCTCCTATTCTTTACTATTTTCTTAAATTTAACTTTTAATCTTATTAGCATATTGTATCTACGAAGAAATATAATGAAAGGCTAAAATAAGTTTAAAAATCATTAATTATTAATCTTGAATTCATCAGACATAAAACCGGTAAGATCTGAAGCATTAGATAACCGGAAAAGAAGAAATATTGGAGGCAGTAGCTTACTTTTTGTTTCTCTATTGGGCCTAATAAATTTAGGCGGATTAGTCATACTTGGTTTATGGTTCTTTAATGCTTCTGGCTATCAGCAAGAAGCGGGCCAAAGTTTTGTTGGGAGAATTAGTTTCTTAGAGGAAGAAATTGATTCAATGAAGATAGCAAATGAAGAAACCTTAGGCTCTCTTGAAGAAAAAACTAAATTTATTGATAAAGAAATAAGAAAACTTTGGGACTTAAGTAATAAAAGGAATAGAAAAAATATTGATTCTTTAACTCTCCAATTAAAAGAGGTAAAAGAATCTTTTGAAGAAATCTCTAAAGCGAATAATTCAATTTTAGCTAAGCAAAGAGCAAGGGGTTTAGAGATAGCTAAACTGGAGAAAGTTCAAGCCGATTTAAAAACAAAACTTTCCAATCTAGATGCTTCTACTGAAAGTTTCGATATCAAGGAAAAGTTGCAATCTCAAGCAGATGCTATAGAAGCATTTGATGCTTACCGGATACAGATGAACAAGGCTTTAATAGAAATTGAGGAGAAGCTTGATAAGCTTCAAATTAAAATTGAGGATTCCCAATAAATAAGATTTTATTTTGTTAAAGCTTATTTATAATGCACTCACTTAGCGGATGTGGTGGAATTGGTAGACACGCTAGATTTAGGTTCTAGTGCCGAAAGGCGTGGGGGTTCAAGTCCCTCCATCCGTACCAGATTATCTTTTTCCTTGTATTTTCCCGTAAGTACTTAAGATAAGTTCTCGCATCCATTTATTAGAAGGATCTTGGTCTTTATTGCTATGCCAGTAAAGGTGAAGAACTAGAGGGTTTACTTCAAAAGGAAGTGGTAAGATCTTGAAATTTCTACCTTTAGTGAAACTTTTTATGGTAGTTATAGCTAGTTCAGATGTCTCCAGAATATAGGGTGCAACCAAGAAATGTTGAGCTCTTAGGGCAATTCTTCTAGTTAAACCAAGTTCATTTAATGCAGTGTCCACATGTCCCAAAACCTGTTGATCTTTAGAAATATGTATATGGGAAAGGCTTAAATAATCATCCAAAGTGATTTTCTTCTTTTTCGCAAAAGGATGTTTTTTATTTATCACTAAGACATATTGATCCTCATAAATTTTTTCATGACTAAGACTTGGGTCGGTATGAATAGGAGGATCTATGGCGAAATCTATATTTCCTGCAGCAAGTTCTTTAGGGGTCTCAAGCCTCGGCGTTAAGTAGCTTTGCACATCTACTCCAGGAGCAGATTTTGATATATGTTTAATTAACTCTGGTAGCAGTCGATATTCAGAAGTATCCCCAATAGAAATTCTGAAAGTGGCATTAGCTGTCTTGGGGGTAAAAGATTCAGATTCAGTAATAGAATTTCTAATCAGGTCTAAGGCTTGCCGTATATCATTCACCATGTTCTCAGCAACAGGGGTAGGCGCCATACCCTTAGAAGTTCTTATAAAAAGTTCATCATTAAAATTTTCTCGAAGTCTAGACAGTGCATTACTAACTGCAGGTTGAGTTATTCCAAGCACTTCACCAGCTTTGGTTAAATTTCTTTCTGTATAAATAACGTCAAAGACAACAAACAAATTAAGGTCTTTATCACTTAAATTCATTCTTTTATAAGCTGATTTCTTAGGTTAAACTCAAAGTTGATTGTTAAAGGGCAATATCATTCTAACTTATAGTGCCCAAAAAACAGAATTTATTAAACTTATAGGGAGAAAAAAGTGAATCTTGATAATTCAGAAAGATCAAAAGAATTGGGAATAAGAATTTCTCAATTTATGGATGAGCATATCTTTCCAGCTGAGTCCATTTATGCAGATCAAATGGAAGAGAATTCTAAAGAAGGAAATAGATGGCAGATTCCTCAAATAATTGAAGATAAAAAGAAAATTGCCAAGAAAGAAGGTTTGTGGAATCTATTTCTTCCGGAGAACCCAATGGGTGAAAGTATGAGTAATCTTGACTATGCGCCTCTGGCAGAGTTAATGGGTAGATCAGGAATTGCATCTGAGATTTTTAACTGCTCAGCTCCAGATACAGGAAATATGGAGGTAATTGCCCAATACGGAAGTGCAGAGCAACAAGAAAAATGGTTAAAACCGTTACTGGAAGGTGAAATAAGGTCCGCATTTGGAATGACCGAACCCAATGTTGCGTCTTCTGATGCTACCAATATAGGAAGTTCTATTGTGGCTGATGGTGATGATTATGTAATTAATGGAGAGAAGTGGTGGACTTCAGGCGCAGGAGATCCTCGTTGTAAGATTATAGTATTTATGGGTGTAACTAATCCTGATAACCCTAAACATCAAAGACAATCCCAGATTCTTGTTCCAATGGATACACCTGGAGTTGAGATTAAGAGAATGATGACTGTTTTTGGTTCCGACGATGCACCTCACGGTCATGCCCATATGAAATTCACCGATGTCAGAGTGCCTAAAGATAATCTCTTATTAGGAGAGGGAAGAGGCTTTGAGATTGCTCAGGGAAGATTGGGCCCAGGAAGAATTCATCATTGTATGAGAACTATAGGGTCCGCAGAGAGGGCGCTAGAATTACTTTGCAAAAGATCAACTTCAAGAATTGCTTTTGGAAAACCTTTGTCTGAATTGGGTGGTAATTATGATGTCATTGCTGATTGCAGAACAGAAATAGAAATGTGCAGGCTTTTAACTTTGAAAGCAGCTTATATGATGGACACAGTCGGAAATAAAATTGCAAGAAGTGAAATTGCTCAGATCAAAGTTGCTGTTCCAAATATGGCATTAAGAGTTATTGATAAAGCAATACAGATCCACGGAGGAGCGGGAGTGTCTCAAGACACGCCTCTTGCAAGACTTTATGCGGGTCAAAGAACATTAAGAATAGCTGATGGTCCAGATGAAGTTCATCGTAGAACTATAGCGAGAATAGAACTTTCTAAATATAGCGAAAGCTAGTTAGATTTAATTTCTGTTATCGACGAAGAAATCAAAGATTTTTTTCATGTTTGGTTTGTTCTTAGAAACAAAGAAGGAATGGTCTGCACCCTCAATTTCATCATAAATGTAGTTCATTTCTAACCTCTTCATTTCAGCTACCCATTCTCTGGTTGGGTAAATCAATCTGTCATTCGTGCCTTGCAAAACAAGAATAGGCGTACCTTGAATAATTTTTAGATCTTCTACTTTTCTTGTTTGTGGTGGTGCTGGAGCAGCCAATGCAAGAGCTTTCCATAAGTTTGGGTATTTCATTCCCAAATGATAAGTTCCAGCTCCCCCCATACTATGACCCCACAAGAATATGTTTTTTTGATCTATCGTGTAATTTTGTTTAACTAGTTCTAAAACATTCATTACATCTTTTTCGCTATAAAGCCCTTCTTTTTCTAATGACCTTTCATCCAGTCCTGTTGACCAAGCACCGTACCAACCATTTCTGGTATAACCGAGAGGAGTAACTACTATAAAATCCAATTCTTCAGCAAGGTCTAGTAAACCCTCGTAACCCATCAGCCAGTCATAAGTTCTGGTTAAACCATGCAGAGAAACTATTAAAGAGGTTTTCTTTCCCTCCTTATATTTAGTAGGTATAAATAAGGCATAAGGTAAAGTTTCTCCAGTTTCTTCAAAGATATAACTTAAATGCTGGACTCTTGGATCGCTTATCGAACTTTCATCATCTAATTTAGTTCTAATAGGATCAAAAATTTTATCTTCAGCCACTAGATTCACATTTATTAAACATAAGGACAATAAAGTTAAGAATAGAAATCTCACTTCATCATTTCTTTCAGATTAGTACAAATCTCATCTAAAGCTTCAGGAACTTTAGGTATATAGCTCATATTGGCAAAGCCATGGATAAAGCCGTCGTTTTCTTGGTGAAACACTTTTACTCCTGAGGAAATTAATTTATTGGCATATTCATCTCCTTCATCTCGCAGAGGATCAAATCCTGCCGTTGAAACTATTGCGGGGGGAAGATTGGAGAGATCACTGGCTAGTAAAGGTGAAACAAGTGGATCGTGCATTTCTTCCACGGCATTTAAATAATGTTTTCTAAACCAGAACATCGCATCTTTGGTGAGAAAAAAACCATCTGCGCATTGGTCCATTGACTCTTTATTTAACTGCAAATCTGTTACGGGATAAAATAAAAGTTGAGCCTTAGGTAAACTTTTCTCTTCATTTCTTCTTTTTAAACATAGACTTGCAGTCAAATTTCCACCCGCGCTATCTCCGCCCGCAGCAATTCTATCTTTATCAACACCCAAATCCTCTGAATTATTGATTACCCACTCAAACGCTTTCTCACAGTCTTCTAATGGAGCAGGAAATTTACTTTCTGGAGAAAGACGATAATCTACAGAAAAAACTTTAGCTTCAAGTTTACTGCACAAAAGACCAGTAAGTTCATGATGAGTTTCTATATCGCCGATAACCCATCCGCCGCCATGGAAATAAACTAAAGCAGGAGAATTATTATTTGTGGAATCGGAATAGTATTCTCTTACTTTGATAGTCGAGTCTTTTACTTTCACCTCATGGTCTTTCCATTCAACTGTGGAAGGGAATCCTGAGGAGATCCTGCTCTGCTCTAAATAACCTGCTCTAAATTGATCAGGCGTTATGGTTTCCCAGTCCGTAACCATGTTTTCACTAAGTTTTAATAAAAACTGAAAGGGGGCATGAAGGATTCTTTTCCCCATTTGGATTTGTTTCTTTCTAGAAAGTAGAATTAAGAGCCAACCAGGTAACTTCATTAAAAATTTAATCATGTCTTTTCTCCTTTATAGACTATATCAAAAAAGTCAGAGAGATATAGTTCTGATAAGTTTTATCCTCTCAGTTTTTGGGAATAAAAATTAGATAAAATAAATTTGATAATTTATGCTATAGATAATTGTACGAATTTAAATTTAAGAGGTAATTAATATGACTATAAAAGAGCTTGATAAACCCAATGCAGAGGGAACAGAAGAATTCATTATGAATCAAACCATGATGAGGATTAAAGATCCTGAAATTTCTTTAAATTTTTATGTAAACGTTTTAGGAATGACTCTTCTAAAAAGATTAGATTTTCCTGAAATGGAGTTTACTCTTTTCTTTTTGGGTTATCTCAGGAGCGAAGATAAGCCGATACCTGACGATCCTCAAGAGAGAACTGAGTATGTTTTTTCTCAAAAGGCTATGATTGAACTAACGCATAATTGGGGAACAGAAAAAGATGATACTTTCAGTTACCATGATGGAAACTCTGATCCTAGAGGTTTCGGGCATATAGGTATAACTGTGCCTGATGTCTATGCAGCCAGTAAGCGATTTGAAGAGCTGGGAATAGAGTTTGTAAAAAAACCAGATGATGGAAATATGAAAGGGCTAGCTTTTATAAAAGACCCTGATGGTTACTGGGGAGAAATTCTATCTGCAGCTAACTCCGCTAAATTTAGTAGCTCTTAAGGAAAAGTTACTTATCTTTTTTGTAGAAACTGCGTACTTGTGTATTTTCTAAGCTATAGCCTGTTTTTACAGTCTCGTTGGAATCACACACAATATATCGAGCTATATTTTTAGCATGATCAGATAAGTTATCATAAATTTCTCTGGGCATGCTTATAGGCATAGGTTCTCTGTACCATGGAGCAAAGAATTCTGCATTGGGAATAGCTCTGACTTCTTTTGACAAGTTGGGAGTACCTCCGTGCCAGGCTCTTACATCTCTTATTAATACACTGCCTGCTGGTGCCGGGCAAACTGTGCTTAGCTTCATCCACTCTGGTTCTTCATGAATTTTAGGAATTTTATCTGAATTATTTTGTGTACCTGGAATTTGGCGAGTTGGTCCATTTATTTTAGTGAAGTCTACCATTAGAAAATTACAGCAAACATAAGGACAAGGTAGATCTCTAACTGTTAATTTGCCCCGATCATCACGAAAAGAACCAAAAGTAATACCGGAAAATTCTCGTCTGTCACCCATATCTGAATGAAGATGTTGATACTCAGTAGCTCCTGGCAGACAAAAATCACCTCCACCTCCTCTTGCTATATATTCAGACGAATCAAATATAGCTTTGAGAATAGGGGTGATAGTGGGCAGGTCCAAGAGCATTGCCCATTCAGGGCGGTGCATTAAATGTCCACTAATACTTGAAGAGCCAAAAGAGTAACGATGTGAGCCGCGATTCCCGACCCTTCCTTTATCAAGAGCTAAGATTTCTCTTATGACTTCTTCACAACCCTTTTTTAGCTTTTTGAGTTCCTGTTTTTTGAGAGCGTTTTTTATAACAACAAATCCATCTTGGTCAAAAACTCTTTTAGCTTCCTCTATTTCTTCTGGATAAAGAGTTTTTAAGTCTTTAATCCCATTATTCTTTTTTAAATAATCTCTTTGATCTTCGTAGTCTTTGAAGTTCGAGTTTTTCCAACCCAACTCATTAAGTGGGTCTTTGAAGGCATTGGTGTCCTTTAGTAATTTTTTCATTTTCACTATCTTTATATATTGCAATAAAGAGACAAATTTGTAGAGAGTTTTTTCGTTTCTTAACTTCTAATTTAGATTCGTTATACTTGAACCTAGGGACCCATAGCTCAACTTGGTTAGAGTGCCTGTATGACATGCAGGAGGTTGAAAGTTCAAGTCTTTCTGGGTCCACCACTCTCTTATTGTAAATTTTATATTCCCTTTGCTGTTTTACATTGTTTTTGAGACCAATTAATGTCTTAATAAATGAAAGGAGTAGATATGAAAAAATTAGTTTTAGTTTTAAGTTTGTCTTGTTTCTCTGTTTTGTCTCTTAATGCAAGTACAGTTGCTGTTTTTGAGTGCAAGCTATTTGATGGTAAGAAATTAGACGAAGTAAAAGAAATGAATCAAAAATGGCTAGATGCTGTCAATGAACTGTCTGGATCAAAAATTACCAGTCAAGTACTTCAACCAGTGGTTTCATCTGATATGGATGGTTTTATGTTTATTGATACTTATCCTGACGCTGCAGTTTGGGGAAAAGTAAGAAATGAAATAAGCAATGGAGCGATACAAGCTATTGATGATGAATTCGATAGCATCAGTAAGTGTGATTCCATAAGTTTATATGACTCAGAATTACAAGAATAAGGAGTAAAAAAATGGCAGGAAAAATAGCAAAGTACGTAACTGTGGGTACGAATGATCTTAATAAAGCAAAAGAATTCTATGATAAA
>JAKUUL010000120.1 GCA_022447025.1 SAR86 cluster bacterium
CTTAGTTATTAGCTCAAAAAGGGATAAGACTATTACTGTTTTGATTGATAGGAAGGTTAAGCATCCTATCTATAAGAAAATTCTAAGAAGATCGACAAAACTACAAGCTCATGATGAAGCTAATGAATGTTCTGAAGGAGATATAGTTACCATTGAAGAAAGTAAACCTTTTTCCAAGACTAAAAGCTGGAAATTAACAGAAGTAGAAAAAAGAGTTAAAAATGTTGGTTAATAAAAATGATTCGTGAACATACATATCTAGAGGTAGCTGATAATAGTGGTGCCAGAAAGCTTATGTGTATAAGGGTTCTTGGTGGATCTAGGAAACGATACGCTAAAGTAGGAGACATAGTTAAGGTAACTGTAAAGGAAGCCATTCCTACAGGAAGAGTAAAGAAAGGTGAGGTCATAGATGCTGTTGTGGTCAGGACAAAGAATAGATTGAGACGTTCTGACGGTTCTGCTATCAGATTTGATGAAAATGCGGCAGTTCTAATAAATGCTCAGAAACAACCTATTGGTACAAGAGTGTTTGGACCTGTTTCTAGGGAGCTTAGAGGTGAAGAATTTATGAGGATAATTTCTTTAGCACCGGAGGTTTTGTAAACCATGTTAAAGATTAAAAAAGGAGATGAAGTAATAGTTATTGCTGGTAGGGATAAGGGCAAGCAAGGCACTGTTTCAGCCTTAGCACCTAATAATAGATGTTTTGTTAGCGGAGTAAATTTGGTAAAAAAACACACTAAACCCAATCCCCAAGCAGGCATACAAGGGGGAATAGTTGAGAAAGAATCTTTGATAGATCTTTCAAATATTGCCATTTTTAACCCTTCTTCTAAAAAAGCGGACAAGGTTTCCATAAATGTCTCTGAAGAAGGTAAAAGAACAAGAGTTTATAAATCTTCAGGTAAGGAAATTTAGTAGATGATCTCTTTAAAAGAACACTATTCAGACAAGGTATTGCCAGAACTGAAACAGGTTATGGGTTTAACAAGCGATATGGGAGTACCAAAAATTACAAAGGTAACTATAAATATGGGAGTAGGAGAAGTTCTTACTGATAAGAAAATTCTTGAAAATGCTGTCGAAGATTTAGCTTTAATAAGTGGCCAGAAACCTTTGATAACTAAGGTTAGAAAATCAGTAGCTAATTTTAAGATAAGAGAAGGCATGCCCATTGGATGCAAAGTGACTCTTAGAGGCGATAGGATGTTTGAATTTCTACAGAGGTTATTAGGCATTGCTATACCTAGGGAAAGAGATTTTAGAGGACTTGATATTAGTTCATTTGATGGACAAGGAAACTATTCTCTGGGGGTAAAAGAACATATTATTTTTCCTGAAATTGATTATGACAAAGTAGACAAGATACGAGGAATGGATATCTCAATTACAACATCTGCTAATAGTGATCAAGAAGGAGAATTATTATTAAGAGCTATGAATTTTCCATTTAAAGATTAGAGGTAGATATGGCAAAAGCATCAATGATTGCAAGAGAAAGAAAAAGAGAGAAGACCGTTATTCGTTATTCAAAGAAGAGGGCAGAACTGAAAGAGATGATTAAAAATCCTAATACTTCAGATGAAGATAGGGCTCAAGCTCAGGTTAAATTACAAAAACTACCTAGAGATGCTAACCCTATAAGAAAGCAAAGACGATGTGCAATAACTGGCAGGCCTCATGCTGTTTATAGGAAATTTGGTCTTGGAAGAAATAAGTTAAGAGAATTAGCCATGAAAGGAGATATTCCG
>JAKUUL010000121.1 GCA_022447025.1 SAR86 cluster bacterium
TTATTTTAATTGGCTGAGACTTGCTCAAGTGATCTTCTAATTTATTAAAATTATTTTGTTTTGCTATTTTTAACAAGCTTCTAAAAGCTTCATTACTTTCCATATTTTTTAAGTTGCTCTATCTGAGATTCAGTTAGACGTAAGTATGTGCCTTCTTTAAGAGTAGACGGTAAAAAAATTGGGCCAATACGCACCCTCTTTAATCGACTGACTTGTAAATCTTGCGATTGAAATATCTTTCTCACTTCTCTGTTTTTCCCTGTTAGCATACAAACAGTAAACCATTGATTAGAACTTTTCTTTTCACCTATTACTATGTCAGAAAATTTATAAATCTGACCTTCAATTTTTACTCCAGACAGCATATTTTGTCTAATTTGTTCATCAAAATGTCCTCTTGCCCTTACTAAATATTCACGATCAATTTGATATGAAGGATGCATTAATTGATGAGCCAAAGTTCCATCATTTGTAAACAGCATAAGTCCTGAGGTATTAATATCTAATCTACCAACAGCAATCCATTCAGGCTCATCATTAGTGTTGGGTAAAAAATCAAAAACTATTTCAATCTTTTTCTCTCGTTTTCTAGAAGACAAAACTCCTGGAGGCTTATTTAACATAATTACTTTGAGTTCAGAGAACTGAAAAATAATCCTCTTTCCTTCGTAGATTACTTCGTCGTCTTCAGAAACTTTTGCTCCCAATAAAGCAATAGATCCATTAATGGTAATTTTTCTATCTTTGATAAGTTTCTCACAGTATCTTCTTGAGCCTAGCCCTGATTGGGCTAAGAATTTCTGCAGACGCAGCATGTTCTTAACCTACTTCTAATTGATCTAAAGTCGCTTCAACTTGTAGAGCTTCTGGTAAGGCGGGTAAATCATTTATTGATTTTAGGTTAAGATCATTAAGAAATGTTTTAGTTGTCTCATATAGTACTGGTCTACCTGGAACATCTCTATAACCAACCGCTTTGATCCAATCTCTATCTAATAAAGATCTCATAATTTGGGTGCTAGCACTTACACCTCGAATCTCTTCAATATCTCCTCTAGTCACCGGTTGCTTATAGGCAATTATTGAAATTGTTTCCATTAGAGCGTTAGAAAGCTTATGTGAGCTATCATGCCAAAGAGGATATAGAAAATCACCATACTCATTTCTAATTTGTAAGCGATAACCAGATGCTACTTCTTTTAATTCAAGAGAACTAGAGATATATCGATCCTCTATTTCATTGAGGGCAACTTTAATATTAGGTAAATCTATGTCCATACTTTGAGATCCAAGTAAGGCTTTAATCTCTGATATTCTCAATGGACGTCCAGCCCCAAAGAGAATAGATTCAACAACATTTATTAAATTTTCAGGAAAATTCATTTAATGAAATCCTCGATTGACAGATTTAAGATAAAGTTGATTTGAATCTTTATTTTGAATGAGCTCAACAAGACCATCCTTAGCAAGATCTAATGATGCTAAAAGAGAAACCGCAACCCCTTGATGACCCTCTGATTTTTGAAAAATTTGAAAAAACTGAACTATATTTCTTTTTTTAAAAATAGATAGAATCAAAGCAATTCTTTCTTGAGTAGAAAGCTCTTCAAAATGTATTTGGTGATTTTCCTTAAATCTTGGTCGTGTTGATACTTTATAAAAAATATCAG
>JAKUUL010000122.1 GCA_022447025.1 SAR86 cluster bacterium
AAAAAAAATAATCCTTGGAAAGAGTCTTTGCAAATACAAAAAGAAAAAATTGAAGACCTAAATTTAACCCCAAGCGGGAAACTAATTGAGAGGTTAATCAGAGACAACCTCTCACACGAAGAGTTGTGCTTGGAAATAGCGAAGAGTAACGCCTCTTTTTTTGAGAACTATAATAGCGCCACTGATGATGAATTTAAGAAAGAGACCTCCTTGTCGAAAGAACGACAAAAAAAGATAGAATCAGAGAAAGGCCTTCCCTTTGAAGAGTATTTATCTGAATTCTTGAATAAAGTTTCTTGACCTTATTAAACTTATTAGTAACGTATCATGATAAAGATGTAATTAAGGAGAACATTTAAATGAAAGCATTTGTTTGTAAAGAATTTGGGCCCATAGAGTCTCACGGAATAGAAGAGATGCCTGATCCTGTAGCGGGTGATGGTCAAGTGGTTGTAGATATAAAAGCTACTGGAATAAGCTTTCCAGATGTCCTAATTGTTCAAGGTCTCTATCAATTTAAACCACCTTTCCCCTTTAGCCCGGGTAGTGAAATTTCAGGGATAGTCTCATCAGTAGGCAATGGAGTTTCTCAATTTAAAGAGGGTGATAGGGTGATGGGAAATGTCGGCTCGGGAGGTTTAGTTGAAAAGGGTGCCTTTTTTGAACCACAGTTAATGCCCTTACCCGAAACAATGGACTTTCAAATAGCTGCGGGATTCCCGCTTAACTACGGAACAACTATTCATGGACTTAAGCAGAGAGCTGAACTTAAACCAGATGAAACCATTCTAATTTTGGGTGCCGGTGGTGGGCTTGGTATAACTGCAGTCCAGGTGGCTAAAGCTATGGGCGCCAAGGTAATAGCTGGCGTATCTTCTGAAGATAAATTAGAACTATGTAAAAGAGAGGGTGCAGACGAAGGAATAATTTACCCAAGAGAAATGGATAGGGATGCGCAAAAGAAGTTCTCAAATGAAATTAAAGAAATGTCTGGAGGAGGAGTGGATGTAATTTATGACATAGTTGGAGGGGACTATGCTGAACCGTCTTTAAGGGCCATAAAAAGACATGGCAGATACTTAGTTATAGGCTTCACAGCTGGTATACCTAAAATGCCACTCAATCTCACTCTATTAAAAGAATGCCAAATAATTGGAGTGTTTTGGGGACAGTTTGCTGGCCTGGATAGGGAAATTAACAAGAAAAATTTTGAAGAGCTTTTTCAAATGCATGCTGACGGAAAAATCAATCCCTTCGTAAGCGAAGCCTATCCTCTAGAAAGGGCAGGAGAAGCGATAAAAACTTTAGAAGACAGAAAGGTGTTAGGAAAAGTTGTCGTCAGCATGGAATAAAACCTTTTAAATTAGATTTTGAAAAGCTTAAAACTTTTGTTTTTTTTGGTAGCTCTTGTTTCTCAGGGTCTGGCTCCTGATTCTGAAAGAGAGAAAAAAGAGTTTGTCTACGACCTTTCTCTTGCAACGCAAGGAATTATAGTTAGCCAATACAATACGGGCGTAAATTATTCCCTTGGGCTTGGTATTCATGTGGATATGGAAAAAAGCGTCTATTGGGTTCAAGAAGCTACTAAGCAAGGGCATTCGAAAGCCCCCTTTAATCTAGCCATTCTTCATGCAAAAGGGGGCAAGATCCTAAAAGATTTA
>JAKUUL010000123.1 GCA_022447025.1 SAR86 cluster bacterium
GTGACCAGTTCTTTCTACATTGAAGATTCCTGCAGCTATTTCAGAGTTATCAAATACAAAAGATGAGGTTTGATAAATGGGCGTTGCCCTAGCACCTGTAGCTGGGTCAGGTCTTTGACCTGCATGAAGAGACAAAGTATCAGGTTTTAGTTCTTTTGGATCTTTCATAATAATTCTATGTGTTAATTAGTTTCCTTAACATTTAATTCTTTAAATACTGAAATAGCCATTAAAGGATAAATAATAAGTAAAGGCAAAGAAGCAAGGATAATTAGATTTAGAGCTACTTGGTGGCTTGAATAAAAAATTAATGCAGCTGGAAGTATTCCCAGTACGATTGCCCAAAATAACCTTAGGTATTTTCCTGGATCTTTATTTTCAGAGGAATTTTTTTGTACATGATAGGCAATTACATAGGACATTGAGTCATAAGAAGTAATAACGAAAATAACTGTTATTCCGCAGAAAAGGAAAAGCATTAGAGTATCAAATGGCATAGTATTAATAGATGCTATGGCTAAATCTCCATGCGTACTACCTGAAATCTGAGAAACAGCTAATGTTTTGTTAATATCCAGGTCCATGGAGTAGCCACCTAAAATCATAAAGAATAACCAACTTCCAAGGGCACCAAAAATAAGCATTCCTAAGATTACTTCTCTAAGAGTCCTTCCTTTAGAGATCCGAGCTACAAATAAAGCTACTAAGGGTCCGAAAGCGACCCACCAAGCCCAATAAAAAACTGTCCAAGTGTCAGCAAAATCTGATTGCTCTGTAATACCTAAAGTACTCATTTCCCAAAAGTGTGTAAACATAAAAACTAAACCATTAAAGGCAGAATTAATAATTTCGAAAGTAGGTCCAAGAAATAAAACTATAATTAGAAAAATGCCTGCAAGAATCATATTTATATCACTTAACCTTTTAATACCATTTGTTAACCCTTTGTAGACACTAAATCCAAATAAGCCAACACATAAACCCAATACACTTAGATCAACTAGAAAGGAACCATCAAGGTTAAAGATATTTGAGAAGCCTGTGCTTAACATAGGCATGTAGGATCCTATAGTTCCTCCTGCTGCTCCTATTGTTGCGACCACAAAAATAAAATCTACAATTCTGCCTAATAATGAGTTTTCAACATTTCTTAGGCCTAATCCTCTTAGGCTAGAACTTAAGCGCAATGTGCTTAATTTATATTTATAAAAAGAGATAGAAAGAGCAACTGCAGGAATGGCATAAACAGCCCAAGCACTTATCCCCCAATGGAATAGACCGTAAGCGGTTGATAGAGCATAAGCTTCTTCTGAAAAAGGACTGATTCCAAATAAAGTTTCATCAACATAATAACCCCATTCAACTCCTGACCAGTAGATGATTCCTCCGCCTATTCCTCCACAAAAAAGCATCCCCATCCAACTAATAGTTGAGAATTCACTTTTTGCTTCAATGCCTCCAAGCCTATATCTACCATACTTTGAAAGAGCTATATAAAGCATAAATAT
>JAKUUL010000013.1 GCA_022447025.1 SAR86 cluster bacterium
TTGATAATCAATGAGTCTAATTCAGTCTGCAGATGTAACTTCAGTTTCTGCATTTTGACTTTCTAACTGAGCTCTTAATTCTTTATGTTTTTCTTTTGTTAAAGGATAAAACCATGTTAAGAAAAGTGCTGGAACAAAAAAAGCAGCGCATCCAAGACAATAATAAACTCTTAATGCAAGCATTGCTGAGTCAGTATTTTCAGTACCGGGAACAAAGCCTGAAAAGGCTACTAATATGGCTGCTGCCCAAACAGCAATCATTGCTGAAACCTTTGCTATCATTCCATTTAAGGCAAAGAAAGTACCTGCTCGTCTGCCTCCCGTCTTAAGAGAATCTAGATCTACTACATCAGCAAGCATAGAGGCAGGAAGAAATTGTAGTCCACCAAAACAGAATCCTTTGATAAGGAATAAAGCATGGAATTGATTAAAATCTCCTCTTTCTAGAAAGAAACATAAAAAACTAACTGTACCTGTTCCTACGAGAGTAATACAAAAAGCTTTGTGCTTACCTAAAGTTTTCCCCAGCCAGAGCCAAAAAGGTATACCTATTAATCCAGCTATAAAGTATCTGGCATAAGACGCTCCTACAGTTTCAATTCCAATAACGTCTCTAACAAACCATAGAGATAAAGTATTTCTAAATGACTCTCCTGCTATAACTAGGAATATGATTAATAAAATCCTTATAAGAAGCGGGTTCTCTGCAGCATATTTAAGACCTTCAACTAAAGGAATCTTTTTTTCTACTTTAGGCATTGGATCCGGAACTTTCCAAAGTGCCAACCCAGCGAATATTGGTAACAAAATTACAATACCTAATCCCATACTGGCCAGGATGTCAGTCATTTTTCCGGATGTTGAAAAATCTTGAAAAATAAATATAGCCGCTATCATTCTTTTGATAGAGTCAGAAAAACTAATTCCTTGTCCTGAAACTTCTATCGCAAGAGGTATTAGGGCTGAAATCAATAAACCAATTAGGGTCCATCCCTCTCTTCCACCAACAACTCTAGATCTCTGGTGGTAGTCAGGTGATATTTCAGCTCCCCAAGCACCATAAGGAATACCAATTATTGTTGAACCTAGATACATGAGCATCATCCAAATAACAAAGTAGGTGATTGAAACTTCAGTTCCAGGTATAAATAACTTATATATGGCTAGCATCATCAAAGGAACACCTAGAATAATCCAGGGCTTCCTTCTTCCGATTGGTGTTCTTGTAGAATCACCTAATTGACCAAGAATTGGATCGGTAATGACGTCAGTGAATCTCGCAATTAAAAGTATATTAGCAATTATATAAAGTGGAATGCCGACGACTTCAGAATAGAAAGGAATTAACCAGATAGCTATAGGATAGCCAATCATAGCGAGTGGAGTAGCTAATCCTCCATAAGCTAAAATATTTCCTCTTGTAACTGATGATAAAGAAGTCATCCTTTCCCCCTTAGAAGGGTAATTAGACTATATTGAAAAAAGAGTTTTAGCTAGAAGATATTTTATTTAATCCGCTAATAACTGAAAGTAAGCTTGCAATCACTGTATTTGCATGCATTCCTACTCCCCATGAAGATTTCCCCTCACTTTGTATTTCTATATAAGCTACAGCTTTCGCATCAGAACCGGTGCTTACAGCATGCTGGTGATAATCTGAAACCTTGACTGATAAATCCAGATCTTTTTTTAAAGCATTAATAAATGCATCTATTGGGCCATTGCCAACTCCATCTATAGAATACTCTTCCTTGTCTTTAAGCAGTTTTACTTTAATAAGGTCCTCTTGTAATTTATTTTTCGAAGAAGATTCAATTTTATGTTCAATAAAATTAAAACCCTCACCATCGTTAAGGTATGTGTTTTGAAAAGTTTCCCAAATTTCAGAAGCGGTTATCTCTTTTCCAGTTTCATCAGTTATCTTTTGTATGATTTGGCTGAACTCAATCTGTAATCTTCTTGGCATACTCAATCCATGGTCTCTCTCTATCAAGTACGCCACTCCACCTTTACCCGATTGACTATTAACTCTAACTACTTCTTCGTAGGTTCTTCCGACGTCAGAGGGATCTATTGGTAAATAAGGAACTTCCCACAAAGGATTGTTTGTATCTCTCATAGAATCAAATCCTTTTTTTATAGCGTCTTGATGGGATCCTGAAAATGCAGTAAAAACCAGATCTCCAGCATAAGGATGTCTCGGATGGACTGGAAGTTGGTTACAGTACTCCACTTCTCTCATGATTGGGTTGATGTCAGAAAAATCTAAATGAGGATCTATACCTTGGGTAAGCATATTTAAGGCTAAAGAAACTAAATCTACATTTCCTGTTCTCTCGCCATTACCAAATAGTGTGCCTTCAATCCTATCAGCACCTGCTAGCACTCCCAACTCAGTAGCTGCGACAGCTGAACCTCTGTCATTATGGGGGTGAAGGCTGACTAACACATTTTCTCTACCTTCAAGATTCCTACACATCCATTCAATTTGATCTGCGTAAATATTTGGTGTTGCTAGTTCAACGGTTGCTGGTAGGTTAATGATTGATTTTTGATCAGGCGTAGGTTGCCAAATGTTATTAACAGCATTACAAACTTCTGCTGCGTATGGAAGCTCTGTTCCTGTAAAGCTTTCAGGACTGTATTCAAACCGCCAATTTGTTTCAGGCTGTTTAATAGAATTCTCTAAAACCCACCTGGCACCATCTTCTGCAATCTTTTTTATGCCTGTCTTATCACTTTTAAAAACAACGCGCCTTTGAACAGTAGAAGTTGAGTTGTATACATGAAGGATGGCATTCTTAGCTCCTTTTAAAGACTCAAAGGTTCTTTCAATTAACTCTTTTCTTGATTGGGTAAGAACCTGGATGAATACATCATCTGGAACAAGATCTTCTTCAATTATTTTTCTTACAAAATCAAAATCAGTTTGGGAGGCTGCAGGAAAACCTACTTCAATTTCTTTAAACCCTATCTCTAAAAGAAGCTTAAACATTCTCAACTTCTTTTCCTCTCCCATGGGCTCTATCAGAGCTTGGTTTCCATCTCTTAAATCCACACTGCACCATATAGGAGCCTGCTTTATTTGGTTTTCTGGCCAAGTTCTGCCTTCCAACTCTATTTGCTCAAAAGGTTGATACTTTGAAATGGCTTCGTTTACTACTTTCTTCATTTTTTTATAAGTTTACCTAAAATCCTTCCTTAAGGATGGTATCTTTCGTTTAATTCGAGATATTATTAGAACTGGAGATATATAGAAGGGCCCGGCAAACTCTGCAATACAGAGACCGGGTAAGTAAGTCGTAGGCTAAAAATGTTCAATACATCTAAAAACATGGAAGCGGAGTATATATAGGCAATGGTAAGGGTCAAGTTAACTTAAAAAACATTTTGTATGTCTAAACTAGATTTAAATAAATTAACAAGATTAGGGTACCAGTTTTGGCTACCAAAAAGATCTGAAAATAGGTCTACTAAGGAAAACTTAGTTTTTTATGTTCTGAACGATAAAACCTTAATTACTGGTAGGAAAGATGAATTTAAATCCTACCCTAGAATATTGCCATCTATAAAGAAAATTTTGGGTCAGGCAGACAAAGAAATAAAGGAGATAGACCAAACAGAAACAATATCTAAGGAATTTAATCTAGTAATAGATTTCTCTCAAGGCTTGTCTTATAAAGCAACCAAAACCTTAAAATTTGATTCTCTAAAACTTTTAATAAAAGACAGTACCCTGAAAGAAAGATTTTATAGTGAATTAAAAGGGTCAATTGATCTATGAACCAAGTGATGACTCCTAGTTATAGGTATATGAGTGAGACTGATATCGAAGTTAGTAGAGATATAGAAATTAATTCAAACCCTGTTCCCTGGACAGACAAGAACTTCTTAGATTGCTTGAGAAAAGATTACTACTGCTTAGTTCAAGAGGTTGACCAAGAATTTTCTGGATTTGCTATACAAACCATATCTCTAGATCAATCGCATCTTCTTAACATAGGGATAAAGGAAAAGTTTAGAAACAAAGGATTGGGTCAAGAGCTGTTAGAACAGATTGTCCATGCTTCAAAATCCATGGGATGTAAAAAAATCTTTTTAGAAGTAAGGGTCTCTAACAGCCCAGCTATAGAGCTATACAATAAAACAGGATTTAAGAGGGTTTCTATCAGAAAAAATTACTATCGCTTACCTGATGGAAGAGAGGATGCACTGGTGATGTCAAAAAGACTTAAGAAACCTTGGAGATTATTTTAGTTCGTTCCTTCTAACAAATCCTTAACATCAGAAGATATTTGTTCCGGAGTGGTTTGAGGAGAATATCTTTTTACAGTTTGTCCATTTTGATCAATTAAAAACTTAGTAAAATTCCATTTTATTTTCTCTGTTCCCAATAACCCAGGCTTACTAGAAGTTAGGAATCCAAATAATGGGTCAGCAGTAGGTCCTTTTACATCAATTTTTGAAAATATTGGAAATGTAATGCTGTAATTTATGCTACAAAACTCTGAGATTTCTTCTTCTGTACCTGGTTCTTGACTACCAAATTGGTTGCAGGGAAATCCAAGTACTTCAAACCCTTCACTTGAATATTCCTCATAAAGTTCCTGCAAACCCTTGTACTGTGGGGTAAATCCACATTTACTGGCTGTATTAACTATTAAAAGGGCTTTCCCCGAATAGTCGGATAGGCTGACTTCCTCTCCATTTAAATTCTTGCAAGAAAAGTTATAAATATTTTTTATTTCATCCATGTCTTTCTTAAATTAGCCATGCCTATTATAGTTTTAGTTCGATAAATTTTCTTGATAAAGATTCAGGAGGAAAACATGGAATATAGAAAATTAGGAAATACCGATCTAGACGTAAGTCTTATTTGTTTAGGAACTATGACTTGGGGTCAGCAAAATACTGAAGCTGAGGGACACGAACAAATGGACTACGCCCTTGATAGAGGAATTAACTTTTTTGACACTGCAGAAATGTACTCTATTCCCCCGATGGCTGAAACTCAGGGGAGTACTGAAAAAATTATTGGAACTTGGTTTAAAAAAAGTGGAAATAGAGAAAAAGTTATTTTGGCTTCTAAAGTTGCTGGTAGAGGCAGAATGGATTGGATCAGAGGTGACGAAACAAAGCTGGATAGAGAAAACATAGAAAAAGCGGTGGAAGAAAGTTTGAAAAGACTACAAACAGATTACATAGATGTTTACCAATTGCATTGGCCTGACCGTCCTATCAATATATTTGGTGGAGGTTTGGGTTATAAGCACATCGAAAGTGAAACTATAGAAATCTCAGAAACTTTAAATGTATTAAATGATCTAGTTAAACAAGGGAAAATAAGGTATGTGGGTTTGTCTAATGAAACCCCATGGGGAGTATCTGAATTCTTAAAGTTCTCAGATTTAAATAATTTACCAAGAATTGTTTCTGTTCAAAATGCCTACAATCTTCTTAACAGAACCTATGAACAAGGATTATCAGAATTTTATTTCAGATCTTCCGTAGGACTCTTAGCCTACTCCCCTATAGCTCAAGGGTATTTAAGTGGCAAGTACTTAGATGGTGCTAGGCCAGAAGGAGCTCGTACTACTTTGTTTGAAAGAGGGCAAAGATATGAGACAAAACATGCAGAAGAGGCAATTAGGGCCTACGTAAATTATGCTAAAGAGAGACAAATTGATCCCTCCGTATTTGCCAATGCTTTTGTTAATTCAAGAAAATTTGTTACCTCTAACATTATAGGTGCTACCAACATGGATCAGCTTAAATTAGCGATAGATAGTTACGAAGTACAATTAACAGATGAAGATTTTAAGAAAATTGATGAAATTCATTACCGTTCACCCAATCCTTGTCCTTAATTAGATTAAAGGGTTAATTCTTCTTCATAAAAAATGAATAAGGAGAGATTAATAAACACTCTATTGGTATTAGGGGTTTTTATTGGTATCTCCTTAGCTCTTTTTTCTTCTATACGAGATACAAACTTCGATGACAGTAGAGACTGGGCTGCTAGAGTAGGCGGTGCTGAAATTAGTAAGGAAAAATACCTTTTACAATTGGACGGCCTAAATTCAGATAAAAGGGTACCTTTAAATAAAGAAGACAAGGCTTTTGTTCTAGAAAGAATGATTGAAGAGGAGTTGCTTATTCAAAGAGCAAAAGATTTAGGACTATTCTCAACGAATACAATGATCAGAGGAACAATAGTTCAACAAATGATAAACATGGTTATTTCAGAAAACTCTCTCGATATAGTTTCTAATTCAGAGTTAGAAAGTTTCTATAAGGAGAATAAAGGTTTTTTTACCAATGCGGACAGGTTGAGGTTGAAGCAAATTTACTTTTCAGAAGAAAAGGGCACCGCACTTGAAAGGGCCGAAAACTTCTACTTAGAACTTATTCAGGGAAAAAAGGCAGATCAGATTGATGCAGAAGGCGATAAAAGTGCTTTAGAGATACCAGATACATTAATGACTTTAGCTAAGGTAAGGGAATATATAGGACCCTCTTTAATGCAAGTAGCAAAAATGCTTCAACCAGGAGAATTTACCGCTCCTAAAAAGGTTATTGGTGGCTATAAAATTATTATCTTATTAGAAAGGAGAGATGCTTCACCACCAAAATTTGAATTTATAAGAGAAAGGGTTAAATCTGAATATCAAAAGAGAAAAGATGATCAAGCGTTAAGAGATTATTTAAATAAATTGAAGAAAAGGTATGAGATCGATCGCAATTCAGAGATTTAAATCTAAGATCTCTCTCATAATTTTTGCTCTCCTTTTACTTGCTCTGTCTTTAGATTTATCTTCACATCAAAGGAGTGAGTCTTACTCAAAATGGGTAGTTGAGAAACAAGGGAATGAAAGCCTCATAAGTATTGCATTTACTATTAGATTATCCAATCTGAACAGATTAGAGGGGCCTTTAATAGGAGAGTGGCAGAAAAGAGTTTCTGATAAAATCAGTTCATCATTTTCGACCAATACTGAATGTTCTGTTGAAGAAAAGCCGATATCCGTTACGTCTAAAGAAGATGATATTTTTAGGGTCTCTTGGACTTTATTATGTTCATCCGAATTAGAAAAGATCAATACCGCTATCTTCTTTAACCAAGATCCTACTCATTCTCATATAGCTAGATATATTTATAGCTCAAATTTATCTATTGAGAAGTTATTTACTTCTCAAACTAGGACCTGGAATCTTAAAGATATTAAGTCAGAAAAGAATGCAGTAAATTCTTCTTTTAAAGAATATGTTCTTTTAGGGATAAAGCATATTTCGACTGGTTATGATCATCTTGCTTTCCTTCTAGGATTGCTTCTTTTAAATCAAGGGATCAGAAGACTTTTATTGGCGGTTACTGGTTTTACTTTAGGCCATAGCCTTACCCTAAGCCTAGCAGTTCTTGATTTAGTAAGACCAGTAGGTAGCTTTGTTGAAGCTCTTATAGGATATTCGATAGCTTTACTTGGTTTGGAGTTATTAATTAGAAGAAGCAAAGATAGTTCAGTTTATATTTATAGTGCCGCTTCTTTCTTGGCTTTATTTTTTCTTTTGTATTTAGTTTTCTTTGATGGAAGTTTTGCTTTAGGTCTCTTCGGATTATTTCTTTTTAGTATCTGTTACTTCATATTAGTTAAGGATGATCGTTCTATATTTTTCTCATTAATCATAGCTTCTATCTTTGGACTGATACATGGGTTTGGATTCGGAGGTTTTCTTTTTGAAGTAGGGTTTTCTGAAGACAACCTTTTAAAGACTCTTTTCGGATTTAATCTTGGTGTAGAAGTAGGGCAGATAATGGCTATTATTTTATTTCTAACCCTATTTTATGTATTGGGTAAATTAAAAATTATGAACCAAGGCTACTTTAATCCAATTTTGGCAACTTTCTTAGTTAGCCTGGGAACATACTGGTTTGTATATAGAATTATTTAATTCTAAATAATTGTAATATTTTCAGCTTGTGGTCCTTTTTCTGTATCTTCCACAGTGAATTTTACTCTAGTGTTTTCTCGTAGTTTCCTTCTATCTTCAGGTCTAACTGATCTAAGGTGGACAAATAAATCTCCTCCCTTATCTCTTATCAAAAACCCATAACCCTTGCTTGGGTCAAACCACTTGATAGTTCCTGTTTCGCCTTTGAAGGCCTTTTTTAACCTTCTTCCATACACGAAGCCTAGAATAGATAAAAAACCTAAACTCCACAGTAAGGCGAATGATATTAACCATATATTTCTTGCTATACCAGGAACTAAACTTGCAAAAATAAAACCATAAATGGCAGCAAAAATTGCACTTGTTACTAGTGATCTAAAAAGCATCTCATCACCTACAATTATTATAGTTGATTAAGATAAATTGTTCTTAGATCAAAGGAGTTTTTGTATCTCTTGAATTTGAATATCTTGCAGATTAAGTTCTTGTGAGATCTCTTGAAACCTTTTCTTTTGATTACTAACCAGTTCCTTAGGAGCATTGTTGATGAATTTCTTGTTTTTAAGTTGTTTCGAAATAGATTCACTTTCCCGAGTAAGTTTTAGAATATTCTTTTCAATTCTATTCTTTTCTTCTTCAGCTTTTATTAATCCTTCTAAAGGAATTAAAACTTTTAGTTTTTTATGAAAATTTATTGCTGAAGCAGGTAATTCTTCTTTTTGGTTATGCCATTCAAGGGACCCGAGTCCTGATAATTCTGAAATAAGGTACTCAAAGTCTTTCGATCTTCGCTTGTCATTATTATCACCCTGTTGAAGTAGTGCTGAAATCTTAACGGAAGGCTTAATTCTCATTTCTCCTCTAATATTTCTTATACCAGAGATAATCTCTTTGACCCACTCGATATCCTTATACTCTTTAGAAGCCCTTTTAGTTTTGTCAGTAGGATATTCACTTATCATAATGCTCAAACTCTTATTTTTATGCTCTGATTTGAATTGTTGCCACAATTCTTCTGTAATAAAAGGCATTATTGGGTGGGCTAGCCTCAAAGATTTTTCTAAAGTAGAGATAAGAGATTGAAGAATAGCCCTCTTTTCCTTTACCCCATAAGCTTTACTGGAAAGTCGAATTTTGCATATTTCAATATACCAGTCACAGAATTCGTTCCAAATAAAGTCATAAATAGTCAATGTAACAAGATCAAACCTAAATTCTTCAAAATAAGAATTAACCTTCTGTGAAGTTTCATTTAGTTTTTCTTTTATCCATAAATCTGGTGAGTCTTTTGACTCTCTTCCCCCTGGTCCATCATTATCAGCAAGTTGTAGTTTTATAAACCTTGCTGCATTCCAGAGCTTGTTACAAAAGTTTCTGTAACCTTCTACTCGCTTCATATCAAAATTAACATCTCTAGAACCAGAAGCTAGGGAACAATAGGTAAGCCTTAGTGCATCTGTGCCATGTGATTGAATGCCTTCTGGGAATTCTTTAATAGTTTGTTTCTCTATTTTTTCTTTCATCTTTGGTTGCAGTAAACCCTCAGTTCTTTTTTTAATCAGGGCCTCAGTGCTAATTCCATCTATGATGTCTAAGGGATCTAAGATATTTCCCTTGGATTTTGACATCTTTTGACCTTCAGAGTCTTTTACTAAACCATGTATAAATATTTTCTTAAAAGGTACCTCAGAAATAAAATGCGTGGTCATCATTATCATTCTTGCTACCCAGAAAAAGATAATATCGAACCCTGTCACCAAAACATTGGTGGGGTGATATTTTTTTAATAAATTATCTTTTGACGGCCACCCAAGAGTGGAAAATGTCCACAGTGCCGAAGAGAACCAAGTATCCAGCACATCTTCTTCTTGGGTAATCTTTTTCTTAGAATCAAGACCATACTTCTCCCTTACCTTTTTTTCATTTTCCGCAACAAAAATATTTCCTTCATCATCTAACCAAGCAGGAATTCTGTGCCCCCACCAAATCTGTCGGCTTATGCACCAGTCTTGAATATCATTCATCCAAGCAAAGTAAGTATTCTCCCAATTTTTAGGGACAAATTCAGTTTCTCCTTTTTTAACTGCTTTTATAGCTACTTTTGACATCTTCTTAACATCTAAGAACCACTGATAGGTTAGCAATGGTTCGAGAATAGAATTACTCCTATCACCTCTTGGTATTTTTGTTTTATAGGGCTCAATTTTTTCTAAAAGTTTGAGCCCTTCCATTTCTTGTATTACCTTCTTTCTTGCTTCTAGTACTTTTAATCCCTGAAAGGAGTGGGGCACTTCATTATTTAAAGTTCCATCTAAATTAAAAATGTTAATAAAAGGAAGTTTGTGTTTTTTACCTATATCAAAATCATTAAAGTCATGTGCAGGAGTAATTTTTACGCATCCAGTTCCAAATTCAGGATCAACATGGACATCCCCAATGATTGGTATTTCTCTATTTGAGAGAGGAAGTGCTACCTTTTTTCCTATTAGTTTATTAAACCTTTTATCTTTTGGGTTTACAGCTACAGCTGTATCCCCAAGCATAGTTTCTGGTCTGGTTGTAGCTATGGTTATATGACCTTTATCTACCAGCGGGTATTTAAAGAACCAAAGATTTCCATTTCCTTCTTCATTTGATACCTCTAGATCTGAGAGCGCTGTTTGAAGAACTATGTCCCAATTAACCATTCTTTTACCTCTATAGATCAAACCTTGATCATAAAGGCGGATAAAAACCTCTTGGACTGCTGTACTCATTTCAGGGCTCATTGTGAAAGCTTCTCTTGACCAATCAACGGAAGCGCCCAACCTTCTTAATTGGTTGGTTATATTATTTCCAGACTTATCTTTCCATTGCCAAACTTTGTCTATGAATTTTTCTCTACCTAAACCTTCACGAGTAAGCCCTTCCTTCTCGAGCTCTCTTTCAACTACCATTTGCGTAACGATACCCGCATGATCAGTTCCCACTTGCCACAAAGCGTCGTAACCTGACATCCTTTTATGCCTTATAAGAGCATCCATTAACGTGTTTTGAAAACCATGCCCCATATGCAGTGAACCAGTTACATTGGGAGGAGGGATCATGATGCTAAAAGAAGGTCTCTTGCTTTTTGGGTCTGCATTGAAATAACCAGATACTTCCCATTCCTTATACCACTTCTGCTCGATACTTTTAGGACTGAAAGTTTTTTTCATTGTTAGTTTTCGATAAAACTCGGATTAAGTCCCATTGATTTACATTCTTGCCAGGTACTAGCAGCTCTTTCTCTCATTTTAGAGTTATCAGAGATAACTAACTGGTAGTAATAGAGGTATTCAGCGATTTGATTAGGTAAATCAGGATTTAAATTTAGTAACATTTTCTTATCCTCTTTAAGAAAAGTACTACCTGGATAACCTATTTCAATAAATACGTCTTCTTGAGTTTTATGAGTCAAATTATGTGGCAAGATAATATCTTCTGGGTAATCCCATAGCAATTTATCAAGTTCTTCTGCCTCTTTTGCTGACTCACAACGAATATCTATTTTCTTTACCCTTGGATAATTGGAATCTTCTAAAAATATATTTGAAACTAATTCACAAGTGTATTTTAGAGCTTCCTTTTTACTTGAACCTGCTGACAGGAATTTAGTCTGAAGCATTTTTAGTAATTAAGACTGATCTAGCAGATAATTACTTAGGAGTGGTACGGGTCTTCCAGAAGCTCCTTTAGCCGCTCCACCTAAATGGGCTGTTCCAGCAACATCTAAATGGGCCCAACTATAATCTTCAGTAAATCTAGAAAGAAAGCATGCTGCTGTAATAGTTCCAGCTCTTCCACCAATATTGGCAATATCAGCAAAATTACTATTCAGATCCTTTTGATAAACATCCCATATTGGTAGTTGCCATGCTCTATCGTTAGAAGTTGTTCCAGCTTTAAGAAGCTTTTGAGCTAGCCTTTCATCATTGCTCATCAGTCCAGAGGTTGAATGCCCTAAAGCAACAATACAGGCACCAGTTAAGGTAGCTATATCTACAACAGATTTAGGTTTAAATCTTTTTGCATAAGTGAGTGCATCAGCCAAAACTAGTCGACCCTCTGCATCTGTATTTAAAACTTCAACTGTTAAACCAGACATTGTTTTGACTACATCTCCGGGTTTTGTGGCCTTACTTCCAGGCATATTTTCTGCGCTTGCTACCATACCAACAACATTTAAAGGAACTTTTAGTTCAGCCATGACCTGTAAGGTCCCTATAACGCTAGCAGCTCCACACATATCAAATTTCATCTCATCCATTGCACCACCAGGTTTAAGGCTAATTCCACCAGTATCAAAAGTGATTCCTTTTCCAACTATCACATAAGGCTGATCTCCCTTTTTCCCTCCCTGATAATTTAAGGTGATTAATTTAGATTCTTGAGCACTTCCATTTCCAACTGACAAAAGACAATCCATTCCTAATTTCTTCATTTGTTTTTCACCCAGAACTGTACATTTTAATGAAGAGTATTTATTTGCGGCTGATCTAGATTCTTTTGCTAAGTGGGAAGGGGTACAGACGTTACCAGGAAGATTGCCTAAGTCTTTAGCAGCATTTGATCCTCTCCCTATAGCTTGTCCAATTTTGATGTTTCGATTTAATTTTGTGTCAGGTATAGGAGAATCAATAGTTAGAGAAACTCTTTTTAAGGAAATCTTTTTTTGATTTTTCTTATTTAACTTAGCATCGTAGGTGTAACTGTTATTTTCACAAAGATAAGCTAATTGCTGAACTATCCAATCATCTCCTTCTCCTGTTACATTTAATTTAGGTAGAGAGATAAATGCACTCGAAGATTTACTAGAAATCGCAGCGCTCACCATTTTAGTTAAAATCTTAATCGCATCCTGTCTTGTTAGTTTTTTCCCCTTCTTACCACAGCCCACTAAATAAGTTCTTTGGGCACGAATCCCCATTAGAGCAGGAAGGTAATTTCCTTGACCTAATTTCCCATTTAATTCACCTAGTTTTCTAAGTTTCTTCAATTGGCCCTTACTAACTTCATCAATTTTTTTAAGTTCTTCCGTAAAAGGTCCTTCGTATGCACCGACTATTAAGCTACCAGAGCTTACTTTTAGCAGTTCTACTGTGCTTTTTTTATTAAGATTTATAGTTAATCGCTTTTTCATACAGCTCTCCTTACATTCATTTATACTCAGGCTTTATCTTAGTAATTTAGTATTTAAACTTTTTTAATTGAAACAATATTACCCTTTTCTTGTCGAATTTATATTTCAAGAGCAAAATAAATCACTTAAATTATAGAAAAGCATGATCTTACAACGCTACTTATTGAAAGATATTTTCTCACATACAGGTGCAGTAGGTTTAGTTTTTCTGCTTGTAATTCTTGCTTCAAGATCAATCCAGTACTTAGAACAGGTATCAAGAGGAGAGCTAAGCTTAGAACTGGTTTTCTGGGTTATATTATTTAGGTTACCTGAATTCTTAGAACTTATTATTCCTTTTAGTTTCTTTCTTAGCATAGTGCTTGTTATAGGCAGGTTGTGCTCAGATAATGAAATGATAATTCTCGAACAGAATGGTTACTCAAATTCAAGATTACTTAAGTTATTTTTTGTAGCTTCTTTATTTTTTGCTTTATTAACAAGCTTGTTTTCTTTTTGGGTAACTCCTACCTTCAAATCCAATTTAGATAATATTTATAAACAAACTTCCTTTAAAGAGGATTTTAATTCCATCCAACCTGGAAAATTTATAATTTTGAAAGACGGCTCAGTTTTTTATGCTGAGGAAAAGAACAATGAAATTTTCTCTGATATCTTTCTTAATTTTTCAATCTCAGAATCAAAAAAATCTGAGAATTTCTTAACTGCTAAAAAATCTTTTGTTTCCTCAGAAGATCCAAATTTAGTTCTTTTTGAAGATGGCCAATCATTTTCTAAGGATGGGAAAAATCAAGTCAAAATGAGCTTTGAATTATTATCAATGAACGCCGGAAAAAACTTTTTCTTAGGCGAAACCTCAAACCAAAAAAATGTAAATGAAGTTCAATTATCCGGACTTAATAACATTTGGAAAATGTCTTTGCCTTTACTTACATTAATTGCAGTTTTCCTAGCTTTGCCGCTTAGCAAAATAAAGCCAAGACAGGGGAGGTATTCTAAGGTGCTACCTTGTCTTATTGTTTTTTTAGTCTATTTGGGATTACTGCTTTTAGTAAAAGGCTGGCTAGATGAAGGACGGATAACTTTTGCTCCTAGCCTATTGTTAGTTCATTTATCTTTTCTTCTTTTGGGCTTAATTCTGATGTCTAAATTTTCGCCACTGAGGACTGATTAATGAACTATATTTTGGGGGATTTAATTGAAAGAAATATAAGTTTCCAAGTTCTTATTTCGTTACTGATAGTATTGGTTGCAATATCAGGTATAGATTTAATCTTTCTTTTTTTGAATGAATTATCTGATCTGACTGAATCCTATACACTAAATGCTATTTTTATTTACTGTCTTAAAAGCTTTCCCTATCGGATATTTGATTTAACTTCTTACATTTGCTTAATAGGGCTAATCATTGGTATGGGATCCTTAATAGATAAAGGTGAACTTATAGGCGCTCAAATTCTTGGAAAATCATTAACATCAATTGCCATTGCAGCTTTTAGACCAGTTTTATTAATAATGATTATTGGTCTTTTCTCTTCTCAGTTTTTTATACCTTCTTTGTCCCAATCTGCAGAAGAAACTAGATCTCAGTTACAAGAGAGAATTTCTTATGACCAAGGCTATTGGAATAAAAATGATGAAAACATTAGCTTCTTTCTTTCGACACCTGAAAGAGATCACATTCTTGATCTAACGGTCTATGAATTAGATAAGGACAAAAAAATCTCTAAGATAATTTTTGCAAAAGAAGCCTTTTTTAAAGAGGGTGTGTGGGAAGCAACTAACGGACAGATAATTGGTTTAAGTGATAACATTTCTAGTAATGCCTCTCAAGTTTCATTACCAAAACTGAGTATAGATTTTAATCAAATGTTGTCTCCCAAGTACCTTTCCTTAACAAATTTGTATACCCAGTCAAAAGAAACTTTCTCAAAATATAGAAAGAATCAATTATCTCTGGAATTTTGGAGAAAGGTTCTGCAACCACTAGTTACTTTTTCTTTAGTTTTATTGGCAATGTCTTTCTTATTTGGACCTATGAGGGAGCAGAAAACAGGCCAGAGGATATTGATTGCAATAGGAGTGGCTTTTACAGTAGATCTAAGTCAGAAATTATTAGGCAGTATTTCTGTAGTATCAGAAATACCAACAATAGTTTCAGTACTCTTACCTGCAATTTTGCTTATTTTTCTTTCTTTAATGTTATTAAAGAGAGCTTAGGAAGAGTTTTCTAATTCGTCTTTATAACCTTGGTTTTGGTGAGTATATCTGACCAAGATAGATTATCTTTATCATAAAGAATCCAGAGGTAGCCCATTCCAAAACAAGCAAAAGAAATAGTTGAAATTAAGCACCTTAGCATAGTCTTTTTTATATTAAGTTCAGTTTCATCTATGGTAACTAGTTGGATTTTCCAAGCCTGCATGCCTGTGGTTTGTCCTTTATTAGCAATCCAGAAATAGCTATAAAAAATTGGTCCAGCGAAGACTAAAATAAAGAATTGTATAAAAGATACAAATGAGCCAGATTCTGGGTATCCGCTATTAACAAAAACAAGTAATAAGCTTAGAACTAGAACTATTGCACCTATCAATAGAGAGTCATAGACTAAGGCTAAAATTCTTTTTAAAAATCCAGCTGGTTGCATAAATAGTTTGGTCCTAAAAGGATAATTGATTATTCTAGAGTATTACAAAGTAACTTTATGTCTACAGATTTACAAGATTCAAACAACACAGCTTTTTTTGGTCACCCTATAGGTCTTCGAACACTTTTCTTTACAGAGATGTGGGAGCGGATGTCTTACTATGGGATGCGGGGGCTATTAGTTCTCTATATGACCATAGGAGTTACAGGAAATCCGGGAATGGATTGGTCAAATGTTCAAGCCAATGCCATCTACGGGATTTACGCTGGGATGGTTTATTTTTTAGCCGTTCCAGGTGGGTGGATTGCAGACAATATTTTAGGCTATCAAAGGTCAGTATTAATAGGTGCTTTGATAATCACTTTAGGCCATTTCACTTTAGCGATTCCTTTGGAACAAACCTTTATCCTCGGTTTGGTATTCGTTGCTCTAGGGACAGGTCTCTTAAAACCAAACATATCTTCAATAGTAGGTCAGCTCTACAGTCAAAATGATACAAGAAGAGATTCAGGATTTACTATTTTTTATATGTCCATAAACATAGGATCGATGTTGGGTTTTGCTGTTTGTGGTTGGCTTGGAGAGAAGGTAGGTTGGCACATTGGTTTTGGTGCAGCTGGAGTAGGGATGCTCTTTGGTGTAACTCAATTTATTCTTTTTAGACATCATTTAGGTGAAGCAGGAAAGTATCCTAATAAGATTAAAGAAGAAACTAGAAGAAACTACATAAGAGGTCTGGGTTTGGTAGTTCTTTTGATTGCGGGTGTTGTCATTACAGGTATGGCAGGCTTTTGGGCAATTGATCCAGTTTATTTCGCTGAGAGATTCAGAGATTTCTTAGTAATAATTTCAATAATCTACTTTATTTTTCTTCTTTTCTTTGCAGGACTTTCCTCAGACGAGAAGAAGAATGTCTTAATGTTATTGCTTCTTTTTATTGGAGCAGCTGCTTTTTGGTCTGGGTTTGATCAGTCAGCCGGTTCTCTAACTATATTTACCAGAGATTATGTCAGCTTAACTTTCGGTTCTTTTACAGCGCCTGTTAGTTGGACTCAGTTTTTAAATCCTTTATTTGTGGTGATGTTTGCCCCATTCTTCGCTTATCTTTGGATTTTTCTTGGTAGAAGAAATCTAGACCCCAATATGCCGATTAAATTTGGTATAGGTCTTATTCTGATGGCACTTGGTTTCATTGTAATGATCTTTGCTGTTAAGTTTGCATTAGTATCTTCTCCTGTTGGCGTTCAGTGGCTATTGTTAACCTACCTGCTTCATACTTTCGGAGAATTAACCCTTTCACCTGTAGGCTTGTCAGCTTTTTCAAAATACTCACCAAAAAAGTATCTTGGTCAGATGATGGGTATCTGGTTTTTAGCATCTTCACTTGGAGGTGTATTGGCAGGTCTCTTAGGTGGTGAAGCAACTGCATCAGGCTTAGAGTCTATGTCTCCAGTCTTTACACAACTGGTTTATTACTGCTTAGGCATAGCGGCAGTGCTTATAGCTCTGTCCTTTTTCATAAAAGGCGTTAAAACACCAACTACTTCAGATGAATGATTTCTGATAAAGAGAAGTACGTTAATCTTTCCACTCAAAAAAAGGACGGTAGTTTTATAAATACTCCTGTCTGGTTTGCACAAGAAGGTGACACAAACTCCTTTTACATTTTTTCAGCAGGAGAAGCAGGAAAAGTTAAAAGAATAAGAAACTTTTCTTCAGTAAAGGTCGCAATATGTGATGTTAGGGGTAATCTTGAGGGAGAGTGGAATTCTGCTCAAGCTGAATTAATAGATGATGAAGAGTCTGTTATAAGAGCTTACAGATATCTTCACAAGAAGTATGGCCTTACTATTAAAGTGTATGATTTTTTCTCTAAGTTATTTGGTAAATATAACCAAAGGCAACTAATAAAATTTAAAATTCAAGACAGCAAAAATTAAGTTAGAAGTTTTGTTATCACTTTTAGATAAATATCTGGGAGCATTTCTAGTTCTTGGATACTTACAGCTTCGTCTATCTTATGAATTGAAGCATTTAAGGGACCTACTTCCACAACCTCACTACCTGTAGGGGCAATAAATCTACCGTCTGAGGTTCCCCCTTCAGTAGATTGATTTACTTCATTTATGCCCGTTACACTAGATATGGATTCAATAACTGAATTTATTAATGTAGTAGAGGTTGTTAGAAATGGAGAGCCGCTGTCCTCCCATTCAGAGTTAAAGTTTAATTTATATTTTTGAAGAATTCCTTCCACGGCATCAATTACAGTTTGAGGAGATATAGAAGGGGAATATCTAACATTAAGTTTTAAACTTAATTCTCCAGGGATGACATTGTGCGCACCTGTACCTGAGTTAATATTAGAAACTTGAAGGATGCTATCTGGAAATTTTCCTGTTTCATCAGGCCACTGAAGTGCCACAATTTCATTTAAAGCTTTAGAGCTTGTATGGATAGGATTTTCTGCATTGTGAGGGTACGCGGCATGGCCTTGAATTCCTTGTACCTTAATCACGCCATTAATAGAGCCTCTTCTTCCTATCTTAACTACATCTCCGAGTTTTCTTTCCGCTGTTGGTTCACCGACTAAACACCAGTCTATTTTCTCACCCTGATCAGTTAAATGTTTGATAACTTTCTTTACACCATCCTTTGCAGGACCTTCTTCATCACTCGTTAGCATAATGCTGAGTCTGCCATTAGGCTTGGGGTTTTTCTGACAAAATTCTTCGGCAGCAACCACAAACGCAGCTACACTTCCTTTCATGTCTGCTGCTCCTCTACCATATAACAAACCATCTCTTTCAGTTGGTTCAAAAGGGCCATTAGTCCATTTTTCAACAGGACCTGTAGGGACAACATCAGTATGCCCTAGTAAAGTAAGAGTTTTTTCACCTTCTCCAAAGGTCGCCCATAGATTTGATACTTCTCCGAAAGGTAAATGATTTATTTCAAAGCCTAATTTTTTTAGACGAGAAGCTATTAAATCCTGACAACCTTCATCTAAAGGTGTAACAGAGGGTTTTTTGATGAGTTCCTTTGTTAGCTCTAATACTTTTGACATATTTAATTATTAGAGTGTAAATCCTCATTTAAGTTAACTGATTTTGTATTCGGCCTACACTGAACTGTTCCAGTAAGGGAATTTCTAATAAAAAGAAGGTCGTCTTTAAAAGCAAGTTCTGAAGCCTTGACTTCCTTTACTTCATCTTTAGATTTAATTAGTTCTACCTTAGTTCCCGCCGTAATGTACAAACCTGCTTCAATGATGCATCTGTCTCCTAAAGGAATTCCAAGGCCTGAATTTGCTCCGAGCAAGCAATCTTTACCTACTGAAATAAGCTCTTCATTGCCCCCAGAAAGAGTGCCCATAGTGCTAGAGCTGCCTCCAAGGTCACTGCCTTCGCCAACAACCACCCCTTGTGAAATCCTTCCTTCAACCATACTTTTTCCTAGAGTACCCGCATTAAAATTAATAAATCCTTCGTGCATAACTGTAGTTCCTTCGCCCAAATATGCTCCTAATCTCACTCTGTGGCTATCAGCTATCCTTACTCCTTCCGGAATAACATAATCTGTCATGCACGGAAATTTATCTAGAGAATGGATGTGTAAGGTTTCATTATTAATTCTTTTTCTGGAAAGAATATCATTTAGTTCCTTAGGGTCTTTAGGACCATCTGATGTCCATGCCACTGTAGGCAAAAGACTAAAGATACCATCTAAATTTATTTCATTTGGTTTTACTAATCTATGAGAAAGGAGGTGGAGTCTAAGATAAGAAGAGGGGACATCATTAGGAGGCTCTTCAGAATCCACTATAACTAAGACACTTTTTTCGTCACTAAGCTTTGAAAAATCCTTAATTAGATCATTAAGCTCTACTAGTAATTCTTTTGGTACAGAGCTAGTAAAATTACCATTTTTATATCCTATCAGTTCTTTGGCTTTACTAATAAGAGACTCCGAAGGGTTTATAAGGCTTTTTGGATAATAGACTTCCAACCACTCTCCTTCAGAGTTCTTAGAACCCATTCCTATAGCAAACCAAGTAGCCATCTTTTCCCTAGTAGATTATCTTTTTATTGAGCCGCAGCATGATAGTCTCCATTTAGAGGTAGTCAACTTTTTAGAAGTTTAATATCTGAGAATTGTAAGAGAATTATTTTATACAGCTTCAAAGTCAAGAGATTCCTTTAATTCTGATATTAACTTGTCCAATTCTGACTTTTTAAGAAAAGGAGTTTCTTCTAGAGAAGAAATACAGAACCTATCTTCTGCTCTTTCTCCATAAGTTGATATTCTAGCTTTTTTTATTGAAGCATTATTTTTTGCAAAAACACTGCAAATAGAAGATAGCAAGCCAGGACGGTCAGCAGTTTTTATATCTAATTGTGTCCACCTATTTACCATGTCATGGTTGATTTCTATTTGGGTATCTTTCTTTAAAGTTAAGAAATGTCTGGGTAGCTTCTTTTTAACGAGCTTAGGTTTAAGCTTATCTTTTTCTAAAGAACGAGTAATTCGTAATTCAATGTCTCGAATTTGGTCTTTGTTTAATTGTAGTGGATCACCTTTAGGGTCAGAAATAATAATATGATCCAAACAGTAACCATTTTTTGTTCCATACAGGCTTGCTTCTAAAACATTTATGTTTTGAGAGTCTAATTCTCCAACTATAGTTCTAAAGACATTTAGTCTGTCTTTTGTATAGACTAAAAGAGAGTCAGTATTAAAGGATTCATTTTTAGGGAAAACCTTAACTGCGGTATCTGATTTTCTTTTGGTGATAACCAGGCTGTGTTCTTTTATTACTCCAGGAGGATGACTTTGAAAATATGAAGGGTAGAAATTTTTCCATAATTCCCTCACTTTTAATTGATCTGATTTTGTCTTAGAAGAGAATTGTTTTTCAGCCTCATTTTTTGAAAACTTAAATGATTCTTGCTTAAAATTGATAGTATTCAAAGTTTTAAAATACAAATCATTTAATAAGGATTCATTCCAAGAATTCCATAAGTTTGGATTAGTAGCTGAGATATCAGCAACTGTTAAACAGTATAAATAATTCAATCTTTCTTCATTCCCTATAATTTCAGTAAAGTTATTTATTGTCTTAGGGTTACTAAGGTCTTCTTTCTGTGAAGTGATTGACATTTTTAAGTGATTTTTTACTAACCATTCTATTAAGTCTGTATCTTTCTTTGTGAGTCTATGTTTTTCACAGAATCTTTTAACAATTTTCATTCCAAGACCTGAGTGATCTCTTCCTCTGCCTTTACCAATATCATGATATAAACCTGCAATATAAAGGATTTCTAGCTTTGGTAATCTTTGGGTTAGTTCTGAAGCAAAGGGATAAATATCTTTGGAAGTTCCTAAGAGCAATCTTCTCATATTTCTTAAGACTTGAAGTGTATGAGCATCCACAGTGTAGATATGAAAGAGGTCGTATTGCATTTGACCAGTAACCCTTCCAAATTCTGGTAAATACCTTCCTAAAATTCCCAGCTGCTTCATCTGTTCTAGTTGAGTAACCATAAGTCGTTTAGAGCGTAAAAGTTTCATGAAAAGATCATTGTTCTTTTTTTTCTTTCTAAACGATGAATCAATTAGATCTCTGTTTTTCTTTAGCTTCATTAAAGTGTCAGAATGAATGCCGGTGATTTTTGGGTTTTCGCAGAGTGTCACAAAAATCTCTAACATCAGAGAAGGATTTTTCTTAAAAGCATTTAAGTTCTTTAATTCAATTAAATTATTCTTAACCTTAAAATTTTTATCTTTAAGGGCTACCTTTGATTTTGTTGGTTTTACTAGATTCTCTTTTAATCTTTGAAGAGTTGTAGTATTTATTTCAGAGATATTTAATGCCGATCTAAAATACCTATGCATTAGCTTTTCGGCAGCTGAGTTACTATTTTTTATTTTAGGAAATAATTGGTTCGCTATCGACAGTTGATAATTTAATAAAAGCCTATCTTCTTCTCTTCCAGCTTCTTTATGAAGTAAATATCTAAGAGTCCAAAGCCAAAGCTTGCTTTTATTGAGTTCCCTTTTCTCAGCTTCATTTAATATTTTTTTTAAGTTTCTTAACCGGTGATTTTGTCTTGAATAATTAAGCAACAACCAATTCAAAATATGAATGTCCCTTAAACCTCCCGGCGAAGATTTAATATTTGGTTCAAGGTTATACTCTGTGTTGTCGTATTTTCTGTGTCTTTGCTCCTGTTCTTCTATTTTATTTAGTAGAAACTTCTCTTTTTTCCAAATACTTTTTTTCTCAATAATTTCTTTGGTGACAGATTCCAATCTTTGATCACCCAATAAAAACCTTGATTCAAGTAAATTTGTGAAAGCTTCTAAATCTGAACTGACAATCTTTTCCTCTTCATAGCTGCTTCTGACACTATGGCCTAGATCTAATTCAAGATCCCAAAGTTGGCTTATAAAAGACTCTATTGCAGTTCTAATATTTTTATTCAGTTTCCCTTTATAAAGGATTAATAGATCTATATCTGAGTATGGATGGAGTTCTTGTCTTCCATATCCCCCAACAGCAAAAAGACAGATGTTTTCCTTTTCAGAAAGATTAGAAGTTACCCATATAGAAGAAATTAAATTATCTATACTGTTAGATCTATTTCTTAAAAAGTTTTCAATACCAGAAACACCTGATTTTCTTTTTTTTAACCAGTTTCTAAATTCTTGATCAGAATTTTTCTTTGACAGTATTGATGCTTCTCGAATCTCTTGATTACTTAAAATTAGATTTGAAGACATGATCTAAAAATTTTCTTCAGATCTTTTTGTTAACACTTCATATCCTGAAGAAGTGACTACAAGTGTATGTTCCCATTGAGCTGAGTTTCTTCCATCTTTCGTTTCAACAGTCCAGCCATCCGAAAGAGCTTTAGTATATTTTGTGCCTAGGTTAATCATTGGTTCTATAGTGAAGCACATACCTTCTTGCAATTCTAAACCTGTTCCAGCTTGACCATAATGAAGTACTTGAGGGTCTTCATGGTAAATCTCTCCAATTCCATGACCACAATAGTCTTCTACAACCGAATAGTGATTGTTTTCAGCATGGACTTGAATGGCATTTCCAATGTCCCCCAAATAGGCACCTGGCTTTACCTGCTCTATGCCTTTATAAAGACATTCTTGGGTGATATTAACCAATCTTTCATTGTGAGGTTGTGACTTGCCTACTAAAAACATCTTAGATGTATCACCATGCCATCCATCTTTTATTACAGTTACATCAATATTTAAAATATCCCCATCCTTTAATTTTCTCTGAAAATCTGGAATACCATGGCAGACAACTTGATTTAGGCTACTGCAAATTGTTTTTTCATATCCTCTATAGCCTACATTAGCTGGAATAGCATCTTGCTCATTGACTATGAAATCATGACAGATTTGATCTAACTCACCAGTTGATATACCTGGTTTGACTAATGGAGTTACCATTTCTAGAACTTCAGAAGCTAGCTTTCCAGCTAATCTCATTTTTTCTATTTGCTCAGTTGTTTTGATCATTATTGTAAATTATCAATCTTTTAAATAGACAGTGCTCCGCTTATTTATTATAGTGCGGTTTTAATGCCAAAAAGCATTAAAATCATACCTGCGAACTTCAGATATTTAACTGGTTCGCTTTTTTTTTATCAACTTTTCCCTCAATTTTTAGGCTCTAAATAAGATGAGCTTTGATAAAGCCGTACTAGCATTAGCAGACGGCACTACCTTCTTTGGTAAGAGTATTGGTTTCTTAGGAGAAACAAATGGGGAGGTAGTTTTTAATACCTCCATGACCGGCTACCAAGAAATTCTTACTGATCCTTCTTATGCAAAACAAATTGTTACTTTAACTTACCCCCATATTGGTAACACCGGAGTGAATTCTGAAGACGTTGAATCAGATAAGGTTTGGGCTTCTGGTTTAGTCATCAAAGATCTTCCAGTTTCTTCTAGTAATTGGCGAAAAGAAATTGACCTTACAGACTACTTAACAGCCCAAGAAACTGTGGCTATTTCAGATATAGATACTAGAAAGCTCACATCAAGAATTCGTAATAAAGGAGCACAGTCAGCAGCAATTATTACAGGAAAAAATATTTCAGAACAAAAAGCTGTTTCTTTAGCTAAAAAGTTTTCAGGCCTGAAAGGATTGGACTTAGCCAAGGAAGTGACTACTAAGGAGCCTTATTCATGGGAGGAAGGTGAATGGAGAAAAGGAAAATCAAAGAAAGCATTTAAAATTGTTGCTTTAGATTTTGGTATAAAAAAGAATATTCTCAGGATTCTTTTTCAAAAAGGTTGTGAGGTTACTATTTTACCTGCTAAGTCAACTTATAAAGAGATAACAAAAATTAACCCAGATGGGGTATTTCTTTCTAATGGTCCAGGAGATCCTGAACCTTGTGATTATGCTGTAGAGACTATTAAGAGATTAATAGAAAGAAAAATACCTATATTTGGTATATGTCTCGGTCATCAGCTTTTATCTCTTGCTTTGGGAGGCAAAACAGAAAAGATGAAATTTGGTCATCATGGTGCTAATCACCCAGTTAAGAATTTAACAAACGATGAAGTATTTATAACAAGTCAAAATCATGGTTTTACAGTTAAAGAAAGTTCGTTGCCAGAGGACATAGTGGTAACTCACCGATCGCTATTTGACGGAACAATTCAAGGAATCAAACACAAAGAATTACCTTTTTTTAGTTTTCAAGGTCACCCAGAAGCTAGTCCAGGACCTCACGACATAAAGTTACTTTTCGAACAATTTTTAGAAAATATGAGAAAAGCTGATGCCTAAAAGAACAGATATAAATTCAGTTTTAATTTTGGGTGCAGGTCCCATTGTAATCGGCCAGGCTTGTGAATTTGATTACTCGGGAGCTCAGGCTTGTAAGGCTCTAAAAGAAGATGGATTTAGGGTAATTTTGGTCAATTCAAATCCAGCTACCATCATGACTGATCCTTCTTTAGCTGATGCTACTTACATAGAACCGATTCTGTGGCAAACAGTAGAAAAAATTATAGAAAAAGAAAAACCCGATGTAATTTTACCAACTATGGGTGGTCAGACTGGATTAAACACAGCCTTGGACTTAGATAGAGAAGGGGTTCTAAAAAAACACAAAGTTGAAATGATTGGAGCCACTAAAGAGGCAATAGACAAAGCCGAAGACAGAGATCAATTTTCTGAGGCAATGAAAAAAATTGGTTTAAGAACCCCCAAGGCAGCTTTAGCCCACAATTTAAAAGAAGCTAAAAGAATTGTAAAAGATATTGGGTTTCCCTGTGTCTTAAGGCCCAACTTTACCATGGGGGGAGCAGGTGGTGGAGTTGCCTATAATCAAGATGAATTCGAAGAGATCTGTTCAAGGGGTTTTGATCTATCTCCAACCTCTGAGATTTATATAGATGAATATCTCGAAGGCTGGAAGGAATACGAAATGGAAGTGGTAAGGGATAAAAAT
>JAKUUL010000014.1 GCA_022447025.1 SAR86 cluster bacterium
GGCCTGTGACTACTCTTTTCATAATTACCTCTCTGATTTCTTTAAAGGTTAACTATACTCCTCCATCAAATTTTTGAAAATCTAGAGAATGATTCTGTAGTACCTGCGTAGTATTTTTATACCTTATATGTATAGCTGTAGTATCTCTGTAGTATCTTTTCTTTAGCCTTACAGACACTGATTCTTAGTTATAAAAATCTAAAATGTTGATTTAAAGCGGTTTAGAGTGGTGGGCACGACAGGACTTGAACCTGTAACTTCCACCTTGTAAGGGTGGCACTCTACCAATTGAGTTACGCGCCCAAAGAAGAGGTTTGCGATTATACAGATTGAAATTGTAAATTTTTAAGAAATTTCAATCAGTTAGTTTTATCGAAAACGAAACCCTGGTAATTCTGTTCAGCGACCTCAGTAATCTTTTCTGTATAAGGAGGGACACCTATAAAAGGTAAGAACTCTTTGGCCTTTTCATCTATGTTTGATCCGTTGTACCAAGAGTTACAAGACTTATAAACTGTCTGATCGGCTACTTCATTGACTAATACCATCCACTCTTCTTCAACGGCTTTAGTGGATTCGATTACTTTTTTGTTGTTGTCTCGCATCCACTCGATGCATTGACTAATCCATTCAACATGCAGTTCCAAAGAAGGAACCATATTAGATAATACTGAAGGACTACCAGGACCAGTCACCGTAAAAAGATTGGGAAAATTGGAAATTCCCAAACCCAAATAAGACTTCGCTCCATCTTTCCATTGTTCTTTAAGAGAAATTCCTTTACGTCCTTTTATATCTATCCTGGTCATAGCCCCTGTCATGGCGTCAAACCCAGTAGCTAAAATTAAACTGTCCACCTGATACTCTTCTTGCCCTGCAATCAAGCCTCCACCTGTAATCTTCTCTATAGGGTTTGTATTAAGATCTACCAAAGTCACGTTATCTTGATTAAAGGCTTCGAAATAGCCTGTATCAACACATAGCCTTTTACAACCTATGGTAAATTTTGGACTGAGTAGTTCAGCCACTTCAGGGTCATTTACTATTTCTTTTACTTTACTCCTAGCAAAAGAAGCGGCTAATTCATTTGCTTCCCTATCTAGCATCAAATCTGCATAAGCTCCCAGAAAGCCCAAGCCTTCCTTCTCCCAGTGGTGATTGAACTTTTCAAGTCTTTCTTCATCAGATGCTTCAGTTGCTAGTGCTTCCACTTCCAAACCAGCTATTCCAAAACCATTCTCCCAGTTTTCTTTCCTAAACTCGGGATACCTCGATTTAACAAGTGATTCTTCTTCAGGATCCATTGGACCGTTGTTAGAAGGTATCGAGTAGTTAGCTGTTCTTTGAAAGACAAATAGGTGCTTGGCCTGTTCAGCTATAACAGGAATTGATTGAATTGATGAGGAACCCGTTCCAATAATTGCGACAGTTTCATCCGTAAAGTCCACAGGAGTTTGAGGCCACTTTCCGGTGTGCAGAAGCTGCCCTTTATAATCATTTAGGCCTTCAAAATCAGGGGTATTAGGTGCCGAAAGACAACCTGTTGCCATAACACAAAATTTGGCTTCAACATCTCCTGTAGAGGTTTTTACTTCCCACAAAGACCTTTCTTCATTAAAAGTGGCAGAAATAACTTCGGTGTTAAATTCAATGTCTCTTCTCAAGTCAAACCTATCCGCTACATGATTTAAGTATTCAAGAATCTCAGGTTGAGCTGAATATTTCTCACTCCAATTCCAGTCTTGTTGGAGTCCTTCATCAAACTGATAAGAATATTGAAGAGAAGGAATATCACATCTTGCGCCTGGGTACCTATTCCAATGCCAAGTTCCTCCCAATTGATCTGCTTTTTCAAATACAGCTACTGAAAATCCTGAAGACCTTAACTTATGTAGAAGGTAAAGACCGGAAAACCCTGCTCCTACTACCAGCACATCCATTTTTCGTAACGACATATAACTAACTTCCCTTTATAAAATTATTTCACCAAAAAGTTTATTGTTTGGCAATTGATTCCGCTCTTAATTGTAGGTATTTAACAAGAATTAAAGACTTAACTCCACCAGCTAATTGTTCAGCTTGATGCCAAAGCTCTTCATCCTTTATACCTTCGTCGAGCTCTTTCATTACAACTCCAAAATGAAGTCTTGTTGCTTGTACCAATTTTGTTTCTCTTTAAACTGTCTATTAATCTTTAATTAAATTCTTTATCTAGTGACTAGATTAATAGAAAATTATATTCTCTATAAGAAGAACCTTTAACAAAAAAATATTAATAGATATGAGTAATCCACTTTTAGCCCCACAAATCAAAAGTAAATTAGATACTTCCACCGAAACTTTTGCAGAGAATAAGACTGCCATGATGGAAAAGTTAGAAAAAATAGAGGAGTTGTTAGATTATGTCGAATTGGGTGGTGGTATGCACCACCATGAAAGACTCGCTGCCAGAGGCAAGATGGCAGTCAGAGATAGAATTTCAAACTTTCTTGATCCCGATACCCCTTTTTTAGAAATAAGCGCCTTAGCTGCTTATGATTCAGCCTACCCAGTAGGAGGTGGTGCGGTCGCAGGAATTGGCATTGTTGCCGGTACTGAAGTTGTGGTTTTCGCAAACGATCCCACGGTGTTGGCTGGAGCTATGCATGCTTATTCCAGTAAAAAATGGACTCGGGCAATGGAAATAGCCAGGGACAATAGATTGCCATATGTTCAATTTGTTGAATCGGCTGGGGGTGATCTTAGGATGGGAGGCAAAGGCAGACGAGGCAGCACTCCTCCTCCAACTGGTGGAGGTCATTTTGCTGAATCAGGGAGAACTTTTTACGAAATAACAGAATTATCAAAGCTCAGAATACCTACAATTTCTTTAGTCTTTGGGTCTTCAACTGCAGGTGGTGCTTATCAGCCTGGAATGTCTGATTACAATATTTTCATAAAGAAACAATCAAAAGTCTTTCTCGGCGGCCCTCCATTGGTAAAAATGGCAACAGGTGAAGAATCTGATGACGAAACACTTGGAGGTGCGCAGATGCATGCCGAAACGTCCGGTCTGGCAGATTATCTGGCTGAAGATGAAATGGATGCAATCAGAATAGGAAGAGAAGTTATTTCCCATTTAAACTGGAGAAAAAGAGGAAACAAACCGTTACTGAAGCCAGAAGAACCGATCAATGACCCGGAAGATTTATTGGGTTTAGTTGATCCCGACTTAAAAAAACCTTTTGATATCAGAGAAGTCATTACTCGAATAACGGACGGATCAAGATTTGAAGAATTTAAACCCCTATTCGGGCCTAATATCGTTTGTGGATTCGCTTCGATTCATGGTTATCAAATAGGTATATTGGGCAATAACGGAGGCATTATTTATCCGGATTCAGCCCAAAAAGGAGCACATTTTGTTCAGCTTTGTAACCAAATAGATATCCCTATCCTTTTCTTACAAAATGTAACCGGCTTTATAGTTGGAAAAGACTATGAAAGAGCAGGACAAATTAAGAAAGGAGCCCAATTTCTTAACTCGGTCTCAAATTCGAATGTGCCACATATTACTGTCATAGTGGGGGCATCTATTGGAGCTGGAACCTATGCGATGTCTGGTAGAGCTTATAACAACCGTTTCACTTTCCTTTGGCCCTCAGCAAAAATTGCTGTTATGGGACCTAAACAAATAGCTGGAGTTATGTCTATCGTAAGAAGAGGTCAAGCAGCAAGAAAAGGAGAAAAATTTAACGAAAAGGAAGACGCTCAGATTGTTGCCATGGCAGAAGCAATGCAGGAAGAAGGATCTCTGGCTCTAAGGGCAACCGGAGCTATTAGCGACGACGGTATTATTGACCCCAGAGATACCAGAATGGTTCTTGGCATGTGTCTTTCTGTAGTCAATGGCAAGGAAGTTGAAGGAGCCCCAGGATATGGAGTTTATAGACTATGAATTTTCAGAATTATCATAAGTTACTGATTGCAAATCGAGGCGAGATTGCTTGCAGAGTCATTCGAAGCGCTCATGACATGGGTATAAGTTGTGTGGCAGTTTATGTTGAAGCTGATGCTAACTCCCCGTTCGTTAAGATGGCCGATGAAGCCATCAGGCTTTCTGATTCCTACCTTAATTCAAAGGAAATAATTCAGGCTGCATTGGACACAGGCGCTGAAGCGATCCATCCCGGATACGGATTTTTATCAGAAAACGCTAAATTTTCTAGGGACGTTTTAAAGGCAGGATTGCTTTGGGTAGGTCCTTCATCCAGAGTTATTACTTCCATGGGAGATAAGCTTAAGGCTAAGGACTTAGCTGAAAAAGCAGGTGTCCCAACTCTTCCCATGACGACTGATCCTAAAAAGGCAAAAGATATTGGCTATCCTCTTTTGATTAAAGCGGCTGCAGGAGGCGGAGGAAAAGGCATGCGGGTAGTTAACTCTGCTAAAGACCTGAAGGAGTCTATTAAATCTGCTCAAAGGGAAGCAAAAACTGGCTTTGGAGATGACCGTATATTCATTGAAAGATATGTTCCTGTCTCCCGACACATAGAAATTCAAATTTTAGGAGACTCACATGGAAATGTAGTCCACCTAGGGGAAAGAGAGTGCTCTATACAAAGAAGGCATCAAAAAATAATTGAGGAATCCCCTTCCCCGCGTGTCGACCCAGAGATGCGCGATGCAATGGGGGAAGCTGCCTTAAAACTAGCTAAAAAATTGAAATACGAATCTGCAGGAACGGTTGAATTCTTAGTTGATGACAAAACAGGTGAATTTTGGTTCTTGGAAGTTAATACTAGACTGCAAGTAGAACACCCTGTCACAGAAGCCACCACAGGTATCGACATAGTTCATGAACAGCTTCGGATAGCTCGGGGTGAAAATCTTGGTTACTACCAAGAGGATATTGATTGGTATGGTTCTGCAATTGAAGCAAGACTTTACGCCGAAGATCCAAGAAATGATTTTCTTCCCGCAACAGGAACTTTGATTGCCTATGAGCCTAATTCAGAAGTAGAAGCTAGATGGGATTCTGGAGTAGAAGAAGGTTCAGTTATAGGTACAGAGTTTGATCCAATGATCGCTAAAGTAATTTGTTACGGAGAAAATAGATTAGAAGCAGCCAATAAACTATCCATGGCTTTAGAAGCCTTACATATTGGAGGAGTTGTTACGAACCGAGATTTTTTAGTTTCTACCTTACGTTCGGAAGCCTTCTTAAATGGCTTAACTACAACAAACTTTATAGAAAAAGTTAAACCTCCTAGGTCCTATGAACCTAGTGATAATGAATTAAGAAAGGTGGCTTCTATTGCTGCTATGTGGATTCAAGGCAAGAACAGAAACGAAGCAGAATTGTTAGGTGATCTGCCGTCAGGCTGGAGAAACAGTAGGTTACCAAAACAAAAAATGAATTTTATGAGTGGAGAAACTGAAATCCCCATCACCTATAGATCCAGAAGAGATGGAAATTTTGATTTAAATGAAGATTCCCTAGTAAAAATTTTTCAGTGGAATGACAAATCAATCAGCTTAGAAATTGATGGTCACAGAATTTCCTCAAAAGTAACAAAATCAGATGATCAGGTAATCGTAAAAATGCCTTGGGGAAATGTATCTTTAGAAGTTGTTCCTAGATTTGTTCTGCCAGGTTCAGAAGAAGTGATAGGAGGATTAATTGCACCAATGCCAGGTAAGGTGGTCGATCTTAAAGTCAAAGTGGGCGACAAGGTTTCTAAAGGTGATCCGGTAGTTATTCTTGAGGCAATGAAAATGGAACATCAAGTTAATGCCCCAGAAGCAGGTAAGGTTAAGAAGATATACATCAAAAAAGAACAACAATTAGATAATGGGGCTCTTTTAATGATAGTGGATTAAAAGTAGTTTGGAGAAAAGTCTATGAGTAGTTCTGAAGATAAAATCTTAATAGGTAATTGCAGTGGTTTCTATGGAGATCGTCTATCAGCAGCAAAGGATATGGTGGAAGGCGGACCTATAGATGTTCTTACAGGTGATTATCTAGCAGAGCTAACCATGACCATACTTTATAACCAGAGAATGCAGCGTGGCGAAGATCATGGATACGTTGGAACCTTCTTAAAGCAATTCAAAGACGTTGCATCAGCTTGTCAAGAAAGAGGTATTAAAATTGTTACTAATGCCGGAGGGCTAAACCCAGTCTCAATGGCTGCAAAAGTAGAAGAAATAGTTGAAGAACTGGGATTAAATCTAAAAGTTGCCTATATAGATGGAGACGACTTGATTCCACGACTTGATGAATTAAATGAAGAAGGTGAATTACTTAAGAATATGGAGAAGGATATTCCTTTAGCGGGTTATGAAAAAAAACCTGTTACTGCAAATGCCTACTTCGGAGCCTGGGGGATCAAAGAAGCCTTGGATAAAGGGGCAGATGTTGTTGTCTGTCCTAGAGTAACTGATGCTGCGGTTGTTATCGGACCCGCAGCATGGAAATACAACTGGTCGAGGGATAATTACGATGCCCTTGCAGGAGCTTTGGCAGCAGGTCATATCATTGAATGTGGAGCCCAAGCTACTGGAGGAAATTATTCTTTTTTTCAAGAAGTCCCCTCCTTTTCAAAGATGGGTTACCCAATTGCCGAGATATTTGAAGACGGTAGTTTTACCATAACAAAACACCCGGGTACTGGCGGACTCGTTTCAGTCGGCACTGTGACTGCTCAATTACTCTACGAAATTGGTAGTCCTGCTTATATGAACCCTGATGTGATATCCCACTTTGATACCTTAAAGATTAATCAAGAAGCTGAAAATAGAGTTCATGTATCTGGATGCCGTGGAAGCAGTGCTCCAAAGACCCACAAAGTTTGCATAAACTTAGCAGGTGGTTTTAGAAACGGAACGGAAATCCTGCTAACTGGTTTGGATATAGAAGAGAAAGCTAAATTAGTAACCGATTCCATCTTTGAGAATGTAGGCGGAAAAGAACAGTTTGATAAAGTTGATATACAACTTCACAGAACCGATAAAGAAAATCCTGAGTCCAATGAACAAGCTCAAGCTTCTCTAAGAATTAGTGTGATGTCCCAAAATCCAGATTTGGTAGGCAGACTCTTCAGTGCCAAAATAGTTGAATTGGGACTAGCCAATCTTCCAGGTTGGACTGGAAGGGGTGGTTCGGTACCAAGCGGTCACTATATTGAGTATTGGCCTGCTCTCGTTGATAGTAAATACATCACTGAAAAAGTTCATTTTGAAGGGGATACCGTTGATGTTGTTCCAACTAGCCAAATGGACCTGGAAGAGATTTACTATCAAAAAGAACCTTACGAAAATAAATTACCTGAAATAAAGAATACGAAGAAAATTAACTTTGGTCGTTTGTTTGGTACCCGATCTGGGGACAAAGGCGGATGTGCTAATCTAGGAGTGTGGGCTAAAACACCTGAATCTTATGCATTTTTATATGATTTTCTAACTGTGGATAGACTAAAAGAGCTTTTACCAGATGTATCTCAATATGAGGTAGAGAGACACGAACTTCCAAACATACTCTCATTAAATTTTTATATCCATGACATATTACAAGATGGGGTTTCTTCTTCAACCAGGCTTGATGGTCAAGCCAAGTCGTTGGGCGAGTATATACGTGCTAAAGAAATAGATGCTCCTGATTATCTGTTAGAAGCAATAGGAGGATAGATTATGAATACCGAAAAACTATCACTTGAAGGACTGATTTTTGAAGCCACAAAAATTAACATCGATGGGAATGTTCTTACCATAACTTTAAATCGACCCGAAAGGAAAAACGCCTTAAATTCAGTGATGACCAATGAAATTAATTATGCCTTGGCCTACGCTAAACAAGAGAGATCAATTCGTGTAGTGGTATTAGCAGCCGAAGGAGATATTTTCTGTGCCGGTGCCGATTTAAGAAATATGTCTGGTAAGGAGAAACCGCCTGAGTCTGCCGTTCCCAGATTGGAAGGAAAGACAGATATAAGCCTTTCTCTTAGGCATTTATATAAACCGGTAATAGCAAAAATTCAAGGATCTGTTTTGGCCGGAGCTCTACTAATGGTAACTAATTCAACTCATGCTGTGGCAGTTGAAGAAGCTAAATTTTCGGCGCCCGAGATTAAAAGAGGAATATGGCCCTTTATGGTTATGGCGGGTTTATTTAGGGTGATGCCTAAAAGAGCAGGATTAGACTTTTGTATGCGAGGGGAAGCCATCGACGCAGAAAAAGCCGAAGAGTGGGGACTAATAAACCAATCAGTTAAATCTTCAGAGTTGGACTCTGCCGTTGACAAGCTTGCCTCTCAACTAGCGAATTTAGCTCCTACAACCATGCAAATGGGTTTATCTGCTTACAATACACAAGACTCAATGAGTTTTGATGAGGCACTTCCCTTTTTACAAGAACAAATAGCAGCATGCATACAAAGTGACGATGCTAAAGAAGGTATAAATGCCTTCCTGGAAAAAAGAGAACCCAAGTGGGACTAGTTTTCTTCTTTTGTAGCTAAGTAGATACCTAGTAAAACTATTAACCCGCCCAATGCTTGCCATAGGTTGAGTGTTTCAGATAAAAGCAACCATCCATAGATAGCAGCTGCAACCGGCTGTATAAGTAATGTTAGAGAAGAAAGGTGGGCTGAAAGCTTAGAAATCCCGAAAGTGATAAGTCCCTGGGCTAAAGATTGACTCACAAACGCATAGGCTAAAAGGATTAGCCACCCTTGGTAAGAACTTGGAAAGAGTGACTCTGATTCAATTAGACCAACTGGAAACAAGAAAATAGCAGTAGATAAAGTTGCAAAAAAGAGTGCATGAGCTGGCGGTAAGAAATCTGTTAGCTTTTTAATGACTAGTATGTAGGCTGCATAAAAAATAGCAGCCACCAAACCTAAGCCATCACCCAATAGCTTAAATGAGTCAGAACCACTTCCAGAAAGAATTACTAAAGTCACACCCATGAAAGACAGAGCTAGAGCTCCAAAGAAAGCTGATCGAATTTTTTCACGCAAAAAGAAAAAACTAATAAGGGTTACAAAAATAGGTGCAGTATTGGCCATGAGTGTCGCGTGGGCTACCGAAGTGAAACTTATAGCCCAATTCCAAACCGCCATGTCAGTTCCAAAAAATATTCCAGCCAGCCCTAAGGTCAGAAGGTTTTCTTTACTCAAATAATGTCTTAAAGGATATTCAGTTTTGGAATTTAATACCCAAATGTATAAGAAAGGTAAAGCTAAAAAAGCGCGGTAGAAAGCCGTTAATGAAGGACTAGTTTCACTGAATCTTACAAAGATTGCTGAAGATCCTAATAGAGCTGCTCCAATAAACAAAGCTATCAATCCTGTGTAAACAGATTTTGAATTTTCCATTAATATCTCTAAAGCTTAGTCAGTTATACTTCCATTATGGTTGAAAACCAATTGGATAACACTCAAGAAATTATCTCAGTGTCTGAGATAAATAAAAGGGCCAAATCTATTCTTGAAGAAAATTTTCCTTTCGTCTGGATACAAGGAGAAGTTTCAAACTTCTTTTCGGCAGCCTCTGGCCACTGGTACTTTTCTTTAAAAGATGAAACTTCTGAAATTAGATGCGCCATGTTCACTAACAAGAATCACCATATTACTTTTGAACCAAAAGATGGAGATCATCTAGTTTTAAACGGCACTTTAAGTATCTTTGAAGGGCGGGGTCAATATCAGATTATTGTTGAGCACATTGAATTAGCAGGTGAAGGTGCTTTATTAAAAGCTTTTGAAGAGCTTAAAAAGAAATTACAACTAGAAGGACTTTTTGATGACTCAGTCAAACGTCAACTGCCTGCCTACCCCAAAAATATTGCTGTTGTAACTTCTCCAGATGGTGCAGTTATTCAAGACATTATTAATGTATTAGATCGAAGATCACCTTTTTTAGATTTAACAGTTGTGCCAACACTAGTTCAAGGTGAAAAGGCAGCGCCTTTAATCTGTGATGCCTTAAATAAGGTAGGCAAATTAAAGAAAGTAGATGTGGTTATTTTAGCTAGAGGTGGTGGGTCAATAGAGGACCTTTGGGCTTTTAATAATGAAGAAGTGGCTCGTGCGATTGTAAATTGCCCTACTCCGATAATTAGTGCTGTAGGTCATGAAACTGATTTTACAATTTCCGATTTTGTTTCAGATTTGAGAGCTCCTACCCCTTCAATAGCTGCAGAAATTATTAGCCAACCGTACAGTGAATTAATAGAAACTTTAGAGGGGTACCAAAACTATATTTCGAGAAGTGTAATATCTCAAATTGATCTCCAGAGAACTCAAATTACTAATCTAATTAAAAGAATAAGGCATCCAGGAGATAAATTAAGAGAAATTAGTCAAAAGCTAGACTACGTAGAAACTGCGCTTATTCAAAATATCAACCAAGAAATTTCTTTTAAAAAGAATGGACTTAATTTAAAAGATCTTTCTTTACAACAAAATTCGCCACAAAATAAAATAAAAGAAGCGAAGGTTTACTTACAAAATGCTTCCAAGGATTTGCTAAAAGCTCTTAAATTAGAAATTGAAAGGAAGAGCACAGTTTTGGCAGAAATAGTAGCAACCTTACAAGCAGTAAGCCCACTGTCGGTTCTATCAAGAGGTTATTCAATCATTAGTACAGAACCAGATGGAAAAATCTTATCGTCTTCAAATCAGGTAGAAATCGGACAAACCATTTCTGCTATCTTAAGTAAGGGAAGTATAAAAGCAGAAATTAAGTCAAAAGACGAAAATGAAAAATAAACTGTCTTTTATTTGTATTTTTATTTTATCCTCGTGTGCGACACTTGATATTTCTTATCCTCTATGTGATTTCCCTGAACATTCTCCCTTTCCTGGAGGTGTCATAAGCCAAACTTTAAGAATAAATGCCTATGAAATAAACGAAATTGATATTAATCAAAAAAATATTTATTTTTGCCAGGTGGACAAAGATCACTGGAAGATTCTTGCTCCAATAAGCCTTTCTGAAGAAATTAAACCGATTGATATTGTTAAAAACGGACAATCTATTCTTGAAGTTCCTATTTCAAATAAAGCATATAGAGAATCAAAAATCACTATTACTAACCAAGACTTAGTCTCCCCGCCAGAAGAATATTTACCTAGAATTAAAATGGAAACTGAACTGGGAAAAGCTGCTATAAGCACTTTATCAAGAAGATTTCACACTTCCTTAAAAATGCTACTGCCTACTCAGGGAATTAAAAGTAGCGAATTTGGTGTAAAGAGGTTTATTAACAACCAACCTAGAAATAGACATACAGGGCTGGATTTAGCTGCTTCTATTGGTACAGAAATAATCTCCCCATTGTCTGGAAAAGTTATTTTAGTTGGAAATTTTTATTATCGAGGTAAAACCGTATTTTTAGATCATGGTGGTGGCATGATTAGCACTTACTCTCATATGAGTAAAGTTGTTGTTCAGCAAGGGCAATCACTAGAGAAAGGTGATCTTATTGGGGCGGTTGGACAATCAGGAAGGGTTACTGGCCCTCACCTCCATTGGCAAATAATTTTGTCGGGTATCCCAGTTGATCCAGAACTATTTCTTGAGCCAAGCCTTTAGGTTTCTTTAAATTTTAGGATTATTGCCTCTAGTGATTCTTTGGTTTGCGGTCCGATAAGAACTTCTCTCGTTACTCCTTCGGGGTCTATGATGTAAGTTGCAGGTAAACTCTCAGGAACTTCCCATCCAAACAATTCCCCTGGATCCGTCAATAAACTTGGAACATTGACTTTAAATCTTAGAATCTGTTCCTGCAATTCCTCTCCCTCTAACCGATCAAAATTGTATGCGAAAACTTGTACCTCTTGCTTATTATCTTCATAAAAAGAAGATAGTTCAGGCATTTCTTTAATACACGGGGGACACCAATCAGCCCAATAATTTATAACTACCCACTGCCCTCTTAGATCTTGAATATAACCTGAAGAGTTCTTATAAATTTCGAAGTCCGGTTTTGAACAGGCTGTGAAACACAATAATAAAAGTGTTAATAAAGGAAGAGACTTGGGAAATATAATTTTTTTTAGTTTTAACATCCTACTAATGTCTAGTAATCGATAGTACTATTGTTATAAGAGTTTAATAGTTGAGAAGGATCTTTATTTTGAATAATTTTACCATTTATCACAACCCTAGATGCAGTAAATCTAGACTCACTTTGGAATTACTTAAAGAAAAAGGTATCAATCCCGATATTGTTTTATATTTGGAAACACCACCTTCTGAAAAACAGTTGGAATCAATTTTGAAAAAATTAAATTTCAAGGCAAGAGATTTGTTAAGAAAAGGAGAAGCTGAATTTAAAGAACAGCATCTTTCAGATCAATCAAAGTCTGAGCAAGATCTAATTCGTGCCATGATAGAATTTCCAAAATTAATCGAACGACCAATAGTTATATACGGAGAAAGAGCAATAATAGGAAGACCTCCTGAAAATGTTCTTGAAATTATCAAATGAATGAAACGACAAAAATGAACCGTTTTTGGGAATGGGTTACTACAGCCAGAAAATTTACAATTAACTTATTATTCCTTTTAATTGTTCTGATTTTCCTCGTAGCTCTTTTGAGCTCTATTTTTAGTGGAAGTAAGTTGCCTGATCCTGAAGGTAAAGCATTAGTTGTTAACCCTCAAGGTCCAATAGTTGAGCAAGTTTCGCGTTCATTAGACCCATTGAGTTTTGCTCTTTATGGACCTCCAACTCCGGGGGTGAATGTACGAAATGTATTGTTTGCTTTGAAAAATGCAAAAGAAGACGAAAGGATAGAGCATGTCATCCTTCAACTGGATAACATTGGAGGAACGGGTCAAACTGTACTCTACGATGTAGGTCAGGCCTTACAAGAACTAAAAGATTCAGGCAAGAACATAGTTGCTGTCTCTGACTACTACAGCGAAGACTCTTACTATCTAGCCTCTTTTGCAAATGAAATCATTATGCATCCGGATGGAGGTGTAGATATTTTTGGCTATTCAAGAATTAGGACTTATTACAAGTCTCTTATAGATAAATTAGAAGTTACAGTAAATCTATTTAGGGTAGGAAAGTTTAAGTCAGCTATGGAGCCTTATATTAGAGACAACATGTCAGACGCTGCAAAAGAAGCGAGCATAGCTTATCTAAATATCCTTTGGGACTCCTGGAAAAAAGTAGTCTCAACAAACAGAGAGCTAGAGACTGAAGACATACAGAATTATGCTGATACTCTTGATGAATTGGTTATAAAAGAAATTGGAGATACTGGTAAAACCGCTTTGAATTTCAAATTAGTCGATAAACTTCTAAACAGGAATCAACAAAGAGATTATCTAATTGATCTTGTCGGAAGTGATGAAGAAGAAAAGAGTTTCGCCCAAGTTTCCTTAAGAGAGTATTTTGCAATTGCTAAGCAAGAAGAAGCAAAAAACAAATCAAAAAACAAAATAGCCGTAGTAGTCGCTTCGGGCAGTATTGTAGATGGAACTCAACCTCCTGGCATGATAGGCGGAGATTCAACTGCACAACTTTTGAGAGAGGCCCATGAAGATGAAGAGGTAAAAGCAATTGTTTTGAGGGTAGATTCAGGAGGCGGAAGTGCTTTTGCATCTGAAGTTATAAGAGAAGAAATAGTTATAGCTAAATCCAAGGACATAAAAGTGATCGCTTCCATGTCGAATGTTGCTGCTTCAGGAGGATACTGGATATCCGCTAGCGCAGATGAAATTTGGGCTTCGCATGACACAATTACTGGCTCCATTGGAATTTTTGGATTTCTGCCAACTTTTGAAAAGACTCTAGATAAAATTGGAGTGCATACTGACGGTATCTCAACAACTAAAATTGGGGCAGGTATAGATCCTATGCAACCTATGAATCCTATAATTGCAAGAGTCATACAATCAAATATTGAACACGGTTATCAAAGGTTTATTAAATTAGTCTCAGAATCTAGAAACATGACTCTAGAAGAAGTGGATGAAATAGCGCAAGGACGTGTTTGGGCAGGAGAAACAGCTCTAGAGATAGGACTTATAGATAAATTAGGAAATATGGAAGATGCGGTTAAAAGAGCTGCAGATTTAGCGGATTTAGAAGATTATAAAACTTTTTATCCTTCCCTGCCTTCAGAGTGGACAGACCAAATATTGAATCAGTTTTTCTCTAAAATAGAAGGCGTTTTTGAATCGAGAATAGGTAATAAAGATTTAATTAAAAGGTCTGTTGAGTTAGCAAACGATTTTGAAACGTACAATGACCCTAAAGGCATTTATCTTAAATGCCTGGATTGTCTTATTTATTAGAAATCAGTTCCCTGACCAAGGCGATTGATACTTTTCTCTTTTTTTCCAAAGAGAAGGTGTCCAGTTCGTTCATCAAACTCATTAAATCTGATAAGTTTCTGGAAGTATGGGTAAGAATATAAGACAAGACATTGTCTTCAAGTTTCCATCCTTTCCTCGAAGCCGCTTCCTTCATTGCCTTTAGTTTTTCATCTTCATTGATTTCAGGTAATTCAAACGCTGGAAAAGCTAACAAGCGGGATTTTAAATCCACCAGATTAATCTCCAAATATTTTGCAGTAACCTTGGATGAAATGAATATTTTGCAATCTTTTAATAAACAAGCATTAATTAAATTAAAAAGTGCTAGCTCCCATTCCTTTAAACTGGGAAATTGCTCCATGGATTCAATAAAAACGACGTCGAGTTCTTCTAAACCTTCCAATACTGAAGGGTCGTCTAATAAACTGTTATCAAAGGAAATAAAAGCGGAATGTAATTTCTTTTCAAGAAATTCTCTATTTATCGAATGTAAAAGATAATTTTTTCCCGTTCCCTTCTTTCCCCATAAAAAGAAGGTTTTAGTTGTGTCAGATCCAGAGATAAAATCTTTAGAAGCTTTTAATATAATTTCTGTTGATGGACAAATAATAAAATTATTAAGATTGATTGCCTCATCTAACTTTACATCGAGATTTAACTGTTTGGGATTGTTCATTTAACTTCTAAAAAGATGTTTGTAAACTTCCTTTCCTTGTTTTCTAGCATAGGTAAAGACACTTAAAGCAGTAAATATTAATACACCAACAACCGCTATTTCATAAAGTAAATTTAGAAGCATCGAGTAGGAACTTATAGATTCTTGAAGAAGAGTTATGATAAAAAGAGCTATCGTCCATCCAGTAAAATGTTTGCCCCATCTATTTGACTCGGAGTTCCGTCCTTCAAACAACATCAAGTAAAGCATTGATCCCATTACAGCAAGGGCGTCTCTAACCAGGAGTATGCTGACAAGCCAGATAGGTAACAGCTGAACGTAAGCAAGAGCAAGTAAAGTACTTAGAATTAAGCATTTATCTGCTAAAGGATCTAATAATTTCCCAAATTCACTTTCCCAAGTAAACCTTCTAGCTAAATACCCATCAAACCCATCTGATATACCTGCAAAAATAAATAAAAGAAGAGCCAGTAACTCATTTCCTTGATAAATAAAAATACAAATAGGAATGGCTAACAATAATCTTAATGAAGTTATTACATTGGGAATAAGTTGAAGCACTATCTTTCTGCCTGATAAAAGTATTCGAGATCTATTCCATTCTCTTGGGAAGGTTGATTAGTTAAAAGTGGATTCACGTTCATTAATTTTTCCAGATCAGAGACCTGCCCTCTTATTGATAATAAGTAAGTAACAGTATCACTAGAAATGGACCCAATACTATACGCATAAACTAAGGCATTGGTTTCCATTATCCTTTCCACATTAAGCAAGTCTTTGTGTTCTACAACTCCAGATACCGAGATTCTTAACTCACTTTTGACATTAGGATCTATATTTAATTGAAAATCTTTAGACAGCTCGTCAGCTAATGTATCTATCATGTCATTTAAAGAGATCCTTTTGAAATTAGAGATAGGTGATAGACAAAAAGGTTCTGTAATTAAAAGTCCGTACTCGTTCTGTATATAACAGATCATCCAGTCTTCTAACCCATATCTTGAAGAAATTTTATTTAAAAAATCTTGGTCAGATCTGGGCTCATAAAGGTTTAAGTACTTTAGGTCTATTAAGTCTAATACCGGCTCAATAAAAACTATATTTCTCATTGAGCCCCTAGAATTTATCTTTGATTTAATTTCGGAACAACTTTCTTGTCTTTTTATTAAAATTTCTTCTTCATCAACTATTAAAAATGATTCAGATTTACAAGGAAGGAATAATAAGACTTTGGGCTTTATTCCTATCCATAATGGCAAACTATTTTCTGATAAAAGTTTTCTAACTTCTTCACCATTAAAAGAGAAGATAGCCAAAATACTGTCATCTTCTGATGACAGTCTGTACTCGCTAATATATTTCTCTGAGTCTTTAACGGCTTTGGTAACTGCAGGATAAGTATTTATCTCTGAATTACTTGATAAGGTTAACATTAGATTTTGAAAGGCGAGCTTCATGCCTTCATTTATGGAAGCTCTATCAGTCCCTTTTAATTCCACTTGGATTTCATAAAGCTCTCTAAATGCATAACCCTCTTCACCATATAAAGAAGGCGAAATACAAAGTAAAAATAAATAAACTAAATAAATTTTTTTCATTTCAAAAATAACAAGCAGAACTTAATTAAGATGGTTGCTAAAATACTTTCCCTAATTCTAAATCTATGAGCAAGAAAGTTCCAAAGGAAAACAAACCTATTGTCTATAAAAGAAATGCATCTCTTAGCTATAAAGATGCAGGTGTTGATGTTGAGGCAGGCAACGAACTTGTTGAAAGGATAAAACCATTTGTGAAAGAAACTCGTAGATCTGAAATTATTTCTGGTCTAGGTTCCTTTTCCGCTTTAAGTAAATTACCTAAACATATAGAAAACCCCATTCTAGTAACTTGCACAGATGGGGTAGGAACTAAGATTGAGTTAGCTAGAGAAATGGGAAAATTCGATACCATAGGTATTGATTTGGTTGCCATGTGTGTCAATGACTTGGTTACATGCGGGGCAGAACCGCTTCTCTTCCTGGATTATTATGTCACTGACAGTCTCAACGTAGAATTGGCTTCAAAAGTGGTAGAAGGAATTGCTGAAGGTTGTAAGCAAGCTAACTGCTCTCTTGTTGGTGGAGAAACTGCTGAACATCCAAACAGCTTCCCTGAAAACAGTTTTGACCTTGCTGGATTTGCTTTGGGTGTAGTAGATGAAAATAAAATGATTGGTAAAGAATTAGCTGAGAATGGAGATATTCTTTTAGGCTTAGCCTCGAATGGTGTTCACTCTAATGGGTTCTCTCTGATTAGAAAAATTATTAGCCAAGAACCTGGGTCATTATTATTAGAAATTAACGAACAAAGCTTGGGCTCAAAACTCCTAACTCCAACTAGAATCTATGTAAAAGAAATACTTGAATTAACTAAAGTTTTTAAAATCTCAGCTATTTCTCATATAACGGGCGGAGGTTTTTACGAAAATATCCCAAGAATTTTAAAAACGGACTCTATTGCGAAAATCAACTTTAAGGAAAAAGAATGGCCAGCTTATGAACTTTTTGAATGGATAAAGTCTAAAGGAAATATTACTCAAAAAGAGATGTTGTCCACTTTTAATTGCGGTATCGGAATGGTCCTGGCACTAAAAGAAGCCGATGTGACTGATGCAATAAAACTATTGGATAGTTTAGATATTGATTCTAAGGTAATAGGAAAAGTGGAACCGAAGAAAAAAGAAGAAGAGCCCATAGAAATAAAAGTTAATTAAATGACAAATTTTTCTTTTGCAGTGCTTATCTCAGGTAATGGCTCAAATTTGCAAGCCATGATAGATGCTATTAAAGGAAACCAGATTTACGGAAAGATTTGTTGTGTCTTAAGTAATAAAGAAGATGCCAACGGACTGCAAAGAGCTCAAGAGGTAAAAATACCTACTGAGGTAGTAAGTAATAAGGATTTTGAAACAAGAGAAGACTTTGATACTGAGATGGTAAGAGTTTTGTCTATTTATAACCCTGATTTAGTTGTTTTAGCGGGATTTATGCGGATTCTGAGTCCTGTATTTATCAACGCCTTTCCAGGGAAAATACTCAACATACACCCTTCTCTTCTCCCTAAATATCCGGGATTAAACACCCATGAAAGAGTTTTGGAGTCGTCAGATAATATTCATGGAATTACAGTACATTTTGTTGACGAAAGCTTAGATGGAGGCCCCATATGTGCTCAATCTTCTCTAGAAATTACTACTAGGTCAGTTAAACAACTTGAACAACAGATACACAAACTTGAGCATGAATTATATCCAAAGGTAGTAAGTTGGTTTGGTGAAGGTTTGTTAAGATTAACTGAGGGAAAAGTGTATTTTGAGAACAGAGAACTAAAAATTGGAGAGATTAATGAGAAATAAACTTTTTATTATTTTACTTATGTTTTTCGCATTTCAACTCTCGGCAGAAAAATTAGAGGTATTGAAACCTTCGAAGGCCACTTTGACTATGAAAGCTGGTGATATGGAAGTTTGGCTTGAAAAAAAAGAAAATAATATTTGGGAAATGGGTTCCTTGGTAGATGGTGGAAGAGTTTTTCAAAGAAAAGAAGTCTCTATCTTTGAGTTAAAAGAAGATTCTGTAATTCCTTTAGAGCATAAAATGAGTATGAAAATACTATTTAAAAAGATTAAAGCTTCGGCTCGCTTTAATTGGGAAAACCTTACCTTGGATTATGGAGAAGGAAAAGATAAAGGTTCACTCAAATTAATTGATGGGACATTAGGTCCGGCTACAGCTCAACTCAAAATGAGACTGGACTTAAGATCAATGGATATCAATGCCCTGCCAGAAAAAATTAAATACGTGGTTTATTATAGAGGAGAGATAAAGGAGAGAACTTACTCTTTAAAAGGATTTGAGGATACTGAGACGCCATTTGGAACTTTTAATACTTTAAAAGTGGAAAGAGAGTTTCTTCCTGAAGAAGAAAGAGAACAAATATACTGGTTTGCTCCAGATCTAGACTTTTCAATTGTAAGAATTCTAAATACTGACGGTAGAAAATCAGACCTTTTATTAAAGAGCCTAGAGTTTGGTGATTAAGTTTTAGGTAGGGTTACGCCCTTTTGACCTTGATATTTACCGCCTCTATCTTTGTAACTAGTTTCGCATTCTTCGTCTGACTCTAAAAATATCATTTGTGCGACGCCCTCATTCGCATAAATTTTTGCAGGTAGGCTGGTAGTGTTAGAAAACTCAAGAGTTACATGACCTTCCCATTCAGGTTCTAGAGGGGTTACATTAACTATTATTCCGCACCTGGCATAAGTGGATTTACCTAAACAAATAGTTAGTATATTTCTTGGGATTCTAAAATATTCTATGGTACTGGCTAAGGCAAAAGAATTAGGCGGTATGACGCATTCATCACTCACTAAATTAACAAAACTGGTTTCATCAAAATGTTTTGGGTCAACGGTAGCAGAATTTATATTAGTAAATATTTTGAATTCATTTGAACACCTAACGTCGTATCCATATGAAGAAGTACCATAAGAAATGAGTCTTTTCTCACCGTCGTTTCTTACTTGGCTAGGCTCAAAAGGATCAATCATTCCCTTCTCACTAACCATTCTTTTAATCCATTTATCCGATTTTATTGTCATTAACTATAATTTCCTGTTGATCAGTTATGTGCTATTTTGATATTTTGCAACGATGCTAAATTCTTAAAAATTATGAAAATTATACTCTCTATTCTATTTATTTTTATTGTTTCGACTTCGTCTTTACAAGCAGACAATAAACTTGATCTCGTAAATCTCTATAAAGAACTTCATGCCAATCCTGAACTTTCATTTAAAGAAGAAAGAACTTCTAAAAAATTGGCTAACATTTTAAAAAACCTAGGGCTTGAAGTTACAGAAAACTTTGGAGGTTATGGGGTAGTTGCTTTATTAAAAAATGGCGAAGGTAAAACAATTATGCTCAGAGCTGACATGGATGGCCTGCCTGTTAAGGAATTAACTGGTGCTCCGTATGCAAGTAAAACTAAATCTTTTAATCAGGTTGGGGATGAAGTGTTCACAATGCACGCTTGTGGTCATGACATACATATGACTTCCCTGATTGGAACTGTCATTAATTTATTAGAAAAAAAAGATAAATGGCAAGGAACTTTAATGATTAATTTGCAACCAGCTGAAGAAGTTAGTGGAGGTGCCAGAAATATGATCAAAGAAGGCATCTTTGAAAAATTTCCTAGACCTGATTTTAATTTAGCTTTTCATGTAAGTGCTGATCTTCCTGCTGGAAAAGTTGGCTATGTACCAGGATGGGCAATGGCAAATGTTGATTCAATGGATATTACTATTAAAGGTGTAGGAGGACATGGGGCTTATCCACACACTACAAAAGATCCTATTGTTATGGCTTCTCAACTAATAAATAACTTGCAAACTATAGTAAGCAGAGAAATAGCTCCTATAGAAGCTGCTGTGGTAACCGTGGGTTCCATACACGGAGGCACAAAACATAATGTTATTCCTAGTGAGGTTAGACTTCAGTTAACTTTACGCTCGTACACGGATGAAGTTAGGAATCAAACTATCTCAACAATTAGAAGGATGGCAAGAGGATTAGCTGAAGCCAATGGCTTATCCAAAGAATCTTACCCTGAGATAACACTTAAGGATGAATACACCCCTGCACTCTTTAATAATCCGGAATTGACCGAAAAGGTAAGGACCAGCTTTGAAAGTGCTTTAGGCAAAGAGAATGTTTTGAAGCTCTCGCCCGTAATGGGAGGGGAAGATTTTGGCATGTACGGTAGAGTTGAACCAATCATACCAACAGCGCTATTTTGGTTGGGTGCAGTAAATAAGAAAGTTTATGACACTTCTCTTAGAGAAAATATAGGACTGCCATCTCTACATTCAGCCTACTTTCTTCCAGATCCTGAACCAACTATATCAACAGGTGTAAAAGCAATGAGTGCGGCGATTATAGATTTATATCAAAACTAGCCATCAGATTTTAGAATCGTTCTGCCACTGAGAGCATGCATGATAGTTCCTCCATCAACGTACTCCAATTCACCACCTAAAGGAACACCACGTGCTAATCGACTAAGCTTTAAAGTTTCTATTCCTTTTAATCCTTCAAAGATAAAGTTAGCTGTGGCCTCACCTTCCAATGTGGAATTAGTGGCTAAAATAATCTCAGCAAATGAATTTTCTTTAGCTGTTTTTATTAACTGATCCAGACCTAATTCTTCTGGACCCATGTTGTCTATGGGAGATAAGTGACCGTGTAAAATAAAATATTTTCCTCTGTATTGATGACTTTCTTCAATAGCAAAAACATCGGAAACTGTTTCGACAACACACAAAATCGTTGAATCTCTCTTTTTGTCATTACATATAATACAAAGGTCTTGTTCTGAGAATACCCTGCACTCTTTGCATTGGCCTACGTTTGATAGTGTCTGAGCTAAAGATTCCGCTAAAATCTTACCTGCCTCTCTATCTTTTTCTAGTAGATGTAAAACCATTCGTCTAGCAGATTTAGGACCCACTCCTGGTAAGCATTGAAAGGCTTCAATTAAGCTGTCTACAAGAGGACTGATATTATTCACTGAGATTCCTTAGGAGTTATTGAAGACTCAATAATTGTTCCTCCTAGAGAATCCAATATATTTTTTACTGCCGGGTCATTTTTTATGGCTTCTGATGCCTTATTCAACCTCTTTGCTTTATTCTTCTGCTTTGTTTTATTAGGCGAGGACTCAAGAGCCTCCCCTTCCTCAAAGAAGATAACGCAATCAAAATCTAAGGCTTTGTTTAGACAGTCTTGGAATTTTTCCCGATGTGTTCCATTAAGTATTTCTAATTTATCTTTTGGCATAGAAAAATAAATAACTGTGTCTTCTGCCCTTAAAAAGGAGCAGTGAGAAATTAATTGCTTTGTTCCAGAATCCAATTTCAAAGAATTAAAAATCTTATTCCACGCTTTGCTGTCTAGAAAAGCTAAAGAATTCTCTTTCTTTTCAGTGTCGTTTTTAGTTGTTTCAGTTTGTTTAGAAGAACTCTCTTTTGAAATGGTTTCTTCTTTTAATTCGATTTTATCCTTAACTACTTTTTTTTTACTTTGTGTTGTTTCCTTTTCTTCAGGGAGAAATGACATCATTCGAAGTAAAGCCATTTCAAATCCATCTCCGATGTTAGGAGCTAAATCCATATCCCTCTTAGCTATCAAACCTATTTGATAAAGTAATTGAATATCTTCAGCTTTTAAAGATTCAGACAAAGGAATGATATCTTCTGAGGGTAAATTCAAATCCGAAACAGTTTCTGGTGAAATCTGGATTATGGCCATGTGTTGAAGTGTTTCTAAAAGCAGATCCATTAGCCTTTGATAATCAACACTTAAACTAGAAATTTCTCTTAGATTCTTAACCAACTTGTCAGCTTTTTCATTAATAACACAATCTATTAACTCATAGACTCTATCGTAGGGCAGAGTTCCCAGCATTTCAGAAATAAGTGAATCAGTTAAGCTTGCATTACAGAATGCGATCGCTTGATCCGCTATAGTCAGACAGTCTCTTAAGCTTCCTCTACCTGCTCTTGAAATCTGATTAATGCTTTCATCATCATATTTAATGCCTTCTTCACTTAATACTTCCTTCAATCTATCGCTTAGTTGGGTCGGTGTTAGATTCTTAAGATGAAATTGTAAACACCTAGATAACACTGTCGCTGGAACACTTTCTGGTTCCGTCGTTGCAAGGATAAAAACAACGTGCGGAGGAGGTTCTTCTAAAGTTTTGAGTAAGGCATTAAAACTGTGCTTTGAAAGCATATGGACCTCATCAATTAAATAAACTTTGTACCTGGATGAACCGGGCATATGCATGACTGTTTCTAGAAGTTGCTGAGTTTCTTCCACTCCCCTTCTTGAAGCTGCATCCACTTCCTGGAAATCTATAAATCGACCTTCATTAATAGATTCACATGCCTGGCATTTATTGCACGGAGACGACCTGAGGCCTTCTTCGCAATTTAAACATTTAGTTAAAATTCTTCCGAGGGTGGTCTTTCCAACTCCTCTGGTCCCACTAAATAAGTATGCTTGATGTATTTTGTTACTGTCTAATGCATTGGACAGGGCTTTTACTACATGCTCCTGACCTACAACCTCTGCAAAACTATTGGGGCGCCATTTTCTAGCTAATACTTGATAACTCATTACTCAAAGATAGTGTAATCATATGATTGTGTATTTGCTAAGTCCATAACCTATTTTTATGTTTTTTTATATGAAGAAAAAGCTTCCTCTATTTGATTAAAATTAAAACCCCTGTAGTTCATAAATTTCTTTATTTTAAGTATTTTCTTAGTCTCATCTGGAAAAATGCCGGCTGTCTTCTTCTTCAAAACCTCTATAGCAAAAGTGGCCCAATCTATGTCCTTCATTAAGGGCTGACTAACATCTTCATTAACACCTCGTTGTTTTAATTCCTGTTCTATCCTGAGAGGCCCATATCCTCTTAAGGATCTAGAATATATGTATTGCTCAGCAAATCTCTTGTTGTCAATCAAGCCTTCTTCTTCAAGTTTGTCGATTTCAGCTTTTAAAAGCTCTACTGACTCAACTCTATTCTTTAGCTTAGATAGGATTTCTTTGCCCGTATGTTCTCTTCTGGCTAAAAAATCCATCACTTTAATCCTTATAGCTTTTGAATTATCTAAGTCCACTAAATTACCTTTTTTGTCAGAATGCTTTTAAAGAAGTTTAAGTGTAAACTAATTTGAAGCTAATTCTTTAGCCAAACTTGGAGAAATTCATGACACAGTTAAATTACATCAACAAACCTATTTTCGATCATGGTGCCATAGAACAAATTTCAGAAGTTCTAAGGGGCATGGGTATAAAAAGACCTCTGATATGTACAGACCCAGGCCTAGTCCAACTAGGAATGCTAGACCAAGCAAGAAACCTGATATCAAATGAGTTTACTCCTATTGTTTTTGATCAAACTCCTGCTAATCCAACACAAGAAGCTGTGGAACAGGCGTTAGAAATGTATAAAGCTGAAGGATGCGATGGCATCATTGGATTTGGCGGTGGATCTAGCATTGATTTAGGTAAGGCCGTATCTATCTTAGCTACTCATGAAGGCACCATATTGGATTACTCGGTTAATGAAGGGGGTGTTGAAAAAATTACCGATACAGCCCCTCTCCTCGCTATACCCACTACCTCTGGTACTGGCAGTGAGGTTTCTTCAGGTTCAGTCATTATCATGAATGACGGTAGAAAATTAATTTTGGCAAGCGCTCATTTAATTCCTAACGCAGCAATCTGCGACCCTGATCTGACACTTGGATTGCCTCCTGTTATGACAGCTGGAGCAGGAATGGATGCCTTTACTCACTGTGTTGAAGCTGTTTTATCACCAACTATTGATCCGCCTGCTGAAGCTGTTGGACTTGATGGTATAGAAAGAATATTTAGAGGCGAAAATCTGCTTAGAGCCGTTAAAGATGGATCCAACAAAGAAGCTAGATGGAATATGATGATGGCAGCTACTGAAGGTGCCATGGCATTCACAAAAGGATTAGGAGCTGTTCATTCTATGAGTCATGCTTGCGGTGCAAACCAAGAATTGAGATTACACCACGGTACCTTAAATGGCGTCATCTTGCCCACCATATTAAGATTTAATAAATCTCATGTGGGAGACAAATACCAAAGAATTTCTCGAAGCATGGGCTTATCTGAATCTTCAGATTTAGCTGAAATTGTAGAAAACTTAAATAGTGAGATTGGTCTGCCTCGAAATCTAGGGGAGATGGGTATAGTTGAAGATATGATTCCAGATCTCGCTCAGCATTCAGTGGTGGATGTGTGCTCCTTCACTAACCCAGTAATTCCAACTCTGCAAGACTACGAAAAACTATTTGTTGAAGCTATTGGGTAAATTGTCCTAAAACTTAGTAACTAATCTTTAAAATTAGCATCC
>JAKUUL010000015.1 GCA_022447025.1 SAR86 cluster bacterium
AATGGCGGAATATGGCATGGAGCTTTCCCTAAAAAAACAGAAGGTTTACGCTTAAATGTAACAAGTTATTTCTGTCACCGAAAATTAAAAACCCAAGAGGCCTATCAATGGCGAGTTACTAAGGAAATGCTTGATAGAAATCCAGCTAAGTTCGCTAAGCTAGTTGGAGCAGATGATGAGTATGGTTGGGATGCTAAAGGACCTGATTACAGCAGACCTATGAAATACCTGTAAAACTACCTGAGTTCCCTTTCCACTTCTATACCGGTTATATCACTCTTAATTATTGAAGCCATTTCCACAACATCTTTCCATAAGATTAATAAAAACTGGGAAATATAGACCAGCATTCTTACGAGATAGAGGATCGCTATCGAACCCATGATTATTATTATAAGACCGTTTTCTAACATAACTCTTAGACTGTATCAGCTCAAGCTTTCCACTGTGCAGGTCTTGGCCTTGTGCCTACCCAAATAAAATGATGGCAAACCATTGTGGGATCGACATACTTCGGTCTATTTAAAATTTCTAATTTTTTCTCTTCGCAATAAGAGTTAATCTCATCTTCTGTGTCCGCTATTAAATAATGACGAACTCTACTTTTGTCTATGGCCTTAGCAAATTCCGTCATATCGTTAATTACAGTTAGTTAATATTGGTTCGTTTCTGCAAATATTCTTATTCTCAATTACTTCTTTATTTAGTCTTTCCAGGTCCATCTCTTCAATATGCCTGTGTGCGTTTCCTTCTGAGTGTGTAATTTTATCTGCTTCAAATCTTGAATTACAGTCTAATTCTCTTTTAATAATTTCTTCTTTTATTTCTTTTACATAGTTAAATCTAACTATCTCTGGCGCATCAAATAATTTTTGATAATTTATTGGAAAACATAAATCAAAATCGCTTGTTCTCTTGCTAATTTTATCTACACCATATGTTGAATAGCCTGACTGACAACCCATTATAAGCATTAAGCCAAAACTGAAGGCTACTGGTTTAATTAAATACTGATACATTTACTTGTCTCTTAAACTTAGAGTGACGATGCTCAAAAAGAAAAATACCCTGCCAAGTACCTAAATCTAAGCTCTTATTTTTAACTGGAATGAGTAGAGAAGACAAGGTCAAAGCATTCTTTATATGGGCTGGCATATCATCGGGTCCTTCAGTGCTATGGAGGTAGCTTCCAGATTCGGGTACAAGTTCCTTAAAAAAATTATTTAAGTCCGTCAAAACATCGGGACTAGCATTTTCTTGGATAAGCAATGAAGCTGAAGTGTGTTTAACAAATACATTACACAGACCTTCATCTGTGGTGGATTGGGCAACAATCTCTTCTATCTGATTAGTAATTTCTATTAAACCCTGTCCGGAAGTAGAAATGGAGAAATCTTTTTGATACATCTAATGCACAAATCTGATAAGTAAGAATAAAACAGAAGGAGCTAATAAACACCCTAAGCCTGTATAAAAAGTAGCTGTCATAGCGCCATAAGGTACCAGTTTTGGATCAACCGCTGCAAGGCCAGCTGCCACTCCACTATTAGTACCCATCAAGCCCCCAAATATCATTGCTGATTTAGGGTTATTCAATCCTACGTAAGGCGCCATTAATGGGGTTGCTACCATTACTAATATAGATTTAACCAGGCCTGCCGCTATGCTTAATGCCATGATCTCAGAAGAGGCACCCAAAGCCGTTCCAGTAACAGGGCCTACTAGGAAGGTAACTGTTCCAGCTCCTATAGTTGTAATATCAACTGGATCTTTATAGCCAAAAAGAGAAGCCATAATGGCTCCGACTGCAAAGGATAAGATGACTCCAATAAAAAGAGACAAAACTCCTACTTTTCCAGCTCTTCTTAATTCAGAAGTGTTAACTCCATAAGCGGTAGCGACAATAGCAAAGTCCCTAAACATTGCTCCACCTAGAATGGCTAGTCCGGAAAATATTTCGATATCAGCTAAACCCTTTTCGCCCCCCGTTAGATATCCTCCAAAATAAGCTAGAATCAAACTAATAATGATGGCTATGGCTGAGCCATGAAATTTACCATTAGTTAATTTTTCAGATAGGAAATATGAGAACCAAATAATTATGCCTACGACAAGAAAGGCAGTAATGATTCCATTTTTTATAAGGATTGAGTCCATGATTTCTAAAGGATTCATTTTTTCCCTACCTTGGTTAAGAAGGGAATCAACAGAAATGAAATGAAGACAGCTAAGAATCCCGAAACTAGTGCCACGCCTCCCGCATCTAATGCTGAAAACACATTTTGTTTAGCAGCCATTGCCACAACGATAGGAATGTATATGGCACTCCAAAAAGTTATCCCTTTCTCAGTTATAGGGGGTAGTAAGATTTTTTTCTTTAAATAAGCAGAAAGACCTATTAAAAGAAGCATAGCTATACCAACCCCACCGAGGTTGGCTTCTATACCTATCAATCTTCCTAAAAGCTCTCCTAAAAAAAGTCCGCTAATAAAGCAAAAAGCTAATAAAGCGACACCATAAATCACCATAGCTAATTAATTTCTCTCGAATTGGAGTAAAAATTCTGCAATCATTTCACTTCCGTTAATGGTTGAACTAGCACCCAGCCTACATGGCCTGCCGGGCCAACAATGCCCTCCTCTATCAATAGTGCAAAACTTAATTTCTGCGCCTTCTGCGCATGACTGATAACTTTCACAAGAAACATTGTTTTCTTGAAAGGTTACGATAGGTTTCCCTTTGCATTGATTTTTCTTAGCCCACAAAGAAAACATCTGTATGGCCCCCATAGTTGAAAAGCCACCCGCTTTTTTATAAGAAGAAACAAGATCCCAAGTACCATGAAAAGCAATAGAAGGAACGGCTTTGGTGGGTTGGCATTTTTCAGGAGGCAAAGAAAGTACTCCTGCAACTGGGGCTATGGCAGCGAAAGTATCAGCTGCTTCACAGCCTATCCGATAAGACATTCTCCCTCCGTTTGACATGCCTGTTGAATATACTTTCTTTTTGTTTAAACAATATTTTGTTGAAACGTCTTCTACTATTGTTTTAGCAAAATCCACATCGTCACGGGGAGCTTTAGAAAAATCTCTCTTATTGGCAGGGGATTCCATGGTGAGGCCAGCATTGAAAACTGGCCTACCGTCTAACTCAAGACCCTGAGGGTTAACATGAATAAACCCTTTTTTCTCCGCAACCGAGTCCATATCGGAATAAATAGCTTGTTGTTCTGCGTTACTCCCTGTGCCATGAAAATTAATAATTAAAGGAGTTGGTGTATCAGATTTATAATTTTTAGGAACATATAAACGATAGGATCTGTCCTTGCCTTCATGTTCTATAGAAACAGTTGTCTTTCCTAAGACAGGATTTAAAGCATCGCATCCAGAGGCGTTTTCTTCGTGATTACCCGCTTCAAGTCCTAAAATTAAAAATCCTACTAAGATTAAAAGGACTCGCTTCATCATTGTCTTAGTTGAAGTCCTAATTTTCTAACTCGAACACAAGGAGAACATTTCCGGGGAGCTGGCCATGGGTCCCATAACCACTCACAACTATTAACTGATCTTGAGTTATAACTGGTCCGGCTATATCCATGGAACCCCCGAAAGCTAATGATCCATCTACTGTTTTTTTGAAGATTTGAAGAGTATCGAATTCCCATAAATACTTTCCTGTCTCCTTTCCTATACCATAAAGTCTTCCATCTAAAGCTCCGGCAAAAACAACATCGGATCCAACTGATGGGGGTGCAGAGAAGCCCTTAAAACATCTACCATTTTCAACTACTTCATTTCGCTTCTTACAATCATCATCGAGAGGAAAAGTCCAAATTATTTCACCTGTATCAATGTTCAAAGCATAAACTCCAGGTTTCGGATCCCAATCATATTTCCTACCGCTTTCTCGATCCGAATTAGTAACATAAAGTCTTTCATCATCAGTTGCCATACCAGTATGTATACCTCCGAGTACTCCGCCCATTCCTATTCTATTGTTCCAAATAATTTCTCCGTTACCGGGTTTTATCCCAAAGGCTCTGCCAGATTTCTGACCAGCCAGATATATTTCCTCTTTGTTACTGGTAAACGATTTGATAACAGAAGCACCGAAATCAAAATCAGGTCCGTTTTCAACTGGACATCCCCATTGTCTTGCCATAGGCACTTCACAAGCTACATTGTGCGCATCCCCTGCTAAGGTTTGGGTAGACCACACTCGTTCGCCTGTAGTTAAGTCGAGAGCTATGATGGCATCACTAAATTCAGATGCCGGTGACTGTGTGTTTTGTCCAGTTCCAAAAAAAACTAGATTACTTGTCAGGTCTATTCCTGGAGTATTCCAAACAGCTGACCCAGCCGGCGCATATTTTTTTGTTCTTGTAAATCTTACCTTACCTACATATTCAGCTGGCTTTTCAACTCTGTGATACCAAATTAATTCACCGGTCTCTATGTCAACTTTGGCAATACCTCCGCTGGTAGTACAACATTCATAAGCAGGGTTTAGTGGAGCAACAGTTTCAACTGTTGAAATAGGGATAATAAGATGTGAGTTAACTATAGAAATTGAACCAGAAGAAATATTCCAATCAGATTCTCTTGGTAATTGTGTTTTCCATACCAGTTCACCTTTAAGTATGTCTAGCTTGTAGGTAATTAACTCTTGATCAACAGCATACACATAGGAACCAGCTTCTTTGGCATAAGCTGGAGATACCCTAAATTCAGAAGGACTTTTAAAGGCCCAGAAAGCACAACCTGTGTCAGAATCCAAAGCGTATAAAGTATCTTTTGAGGCCGCCAATATTAGATTCCCAATTGCTATAGGCTGAGATCTAGCATTAAATCCCTTCAAGCGGAAAGACCATTTCAACTTAAGATTCTTTATATTAGAAGAATTGATATTTGTATCTTTTTGATATCTCTTATTAAGTGGACCATTACCCTTACTTGTCCAATTTAGACCTAGTGTTAAATCAGAATCAATTAACTGTCTTGAACATTTAACAAGCGAAGACTCTGCTGTTGAACTGATGTAAGTAGCTATCTGATTTATTTCATCTTTAGAAAGATGCTTTGCTTGTTCTTTCATTTTTCCTTCTGTCATAACAGCAACTAGTTCACGCTGTGTTGCCATTGCCATAGTTTCTATGGAAGCTAAATTGAGAGATTTGTCTTCATGGCAAGCTGAACAGTTATTTTCAGTAAGTTTTCTACCTGGTAGCTCATCTTCCAAAACCCAGGCTTCAGCTATAGTAATGGGAGAAAAAAAGATCAGACTAATTAGAAGGAAACAAAACTTGTTTTTCATTATTGGTGTTTTCTGACAGTAGAATTATTTAGTTTACTTTAAGAATAACTTTTCCAAAAGTTTGGTTACTTTCCATTAACTCATGGGCTTTATCTACTTCTTCTATAGGGATTACTGTATCAATTATGGGTTTTATGTCTCCGGATTCTAATAAAGGCCATATATTTTCATTAAGGTTATTCATAATCTCAGTTTTCTTGGGAATGGGTTGGGCCCTAAGAGTTGATCCAATAATTCTTAAACGCTTCATCATTAAAAGCCCTAGATTGATGGAAGTTTTAGCGCCTCCCATTAAGCCTATCATTACCAATCGCCCCTCTAAGGTTAAACTCTTCATATTGTCTTCTAAGTAATTCGCTCCTACTGGATCCAAAATTACCTGGACGCCATTATTGTCGGTCCACTTAGCTACTGCGTCAGCAAAGTTCTCTTCATTTCTAACAGTGCCTCCTTCAGCGCCGAGCTCCATACACCTAGAAATCTTTTCTTTTGTACCGGCCGTTACAAAACAAGGATTGCCCTTAGCCTTACAAATTTGTATGGCAGCCGTTCCTACGCCACTGGCCCCGGCATGTATTAGAGTTTTCTCCCCTTCTGAGAGGTTAGCTTCCATGTAAAGATTAAAATAAGCCGTCGCAAACACTTCAGGTAATGCTGCTGCTTGCTCAAAACTGAAACCTTTAGGTACTTTTAAAACCTGGCCTGATGGGACGGAAACTTTTTCAGCATAACCCCCGCCTGCTAAAAGAGCACATACTTCATCTCCTTTTATTAAATTTTCAACTTGCCCACCTACTTCTTCAACTATTCCTGAGCATTCAAGTCCAAGAATGGGGCTTGCTCCAGGTGGCACTGGATAATTTCCGCTTCTTTGTAGCAAATCTGCTCTGTTTATTGCAGAGGCTTTGATACTAATAAGTACTTCGTCTTTTTTTAGATCGGGATCCGGATTTTCTTTCCAAAGTAAATCGTCTCCTTCTTGTGATATTGCTTTCACAAAATTATTGTACCTAGATATTGCTATAAGTGATATTTCGCTTTAACTTAAAGCTTCTAGGGGATTAAGAGATATGAATGATAAGCAAATTAAATTTAATTTTGTCAGTAATGAATGGGTAGATCAGGCAGAAATTATATTAAATGATTTGGTATCTCGATTCGGTGAAGAAGGAATTTCTTTCAGTGTCAGTGAAACATTCACAGATGCCCCTGAAGAAATTGATTCTAGTGGTATTGCCTCTTGGTACTTTTTTATTGAAGGGAAATCTGTGCGTGTGGGTAAAGGTAAAACAGAAAAAACTGATGTAAGAATAAAGTACGATTACGCGAAGGCTAATGTGATTGCAAAAATTATTTACACGGAGGAAATAATAGCTAAGCAGAAAGAGGAAACTGAAAAAGCTCTAGAAGTTTTAACAAAAAAAGGTAAGGAATTTAAAGAGCCGCCGGATTATCTCTCAGAACTCCATAATAGGCTTGCTTTGTTAACAGCCTAGTTAGTCTCCGTCGAAAACCCCCCAATTAACGTCTAAAGCTGCTGAGAGGTTAGTGATTTCATAAGTTTTACCATTTACCTCTACGGGCAAATAAATCACTCTTTTGGTAAGTATTTGAGTCCATCGATAAGCATCTCTACGGTTCATAACCCCTTCTAAGGAAGTTATTTCAATATCCCTTACCCTGCCTTTTTCGGAGATCTTATAAGTGAACTCAAAACTAGTTTTTCCAATGGGTTGATCAGCGGGTATTTCTTCTCCTTGTATCTTGCGGAACTTTTTAGGTGTGCAAAAAACTCTTTTACACAATGCAGTTGCTCCTAACCGCTTCTTTTCTAAATCCGGATCAGTTTCAGGTCTGAAAACATTCATCTTACAAGAGCTGTCTTCACACTTTAGGCATAGAGCAAAAGTTCTTTCTCTTAAAGCTGATATTTTTTCATCAAGCGCTTCACCGATTTCTTTCTCAAAATTGCATTGCACTGTACTTTCAGCAAAAAAAGTTCCACTAAAAACCAAAGTAACTAATATAAATAAACTTCTCATAGTCTTAAATCTCATGTTTTTTACATTTTACTACAACTGATGTTTTAGAGTCCCTTAATTAAAGAAACTAACTTGTAAAAAAAAGACTTATTAGATTAATATCTATCTTCAATAATATTTTTGAGGATAAAAATGAAGTTAACACAAACAATAATTTTAGGGAGTCTGATATTTTTAAGTGGTTCTCTTTTTTCAATGCATCATGAAAACACACCAGAGTCAGTAGCTGAAGCTTGGGTTAAAGCAGGACAAACTGGGAAACAAGAAGCCATAGACTTTGTCACTAAACATATGGCAGCTGATGGAATAAATGCACCAGGAAGATATGTCGGTTTTGGTTTTACCTATAACCCTGATGCTGAACCAGGAACAATGGTGGTCGCAGGTATTCAACCTGACAGCCCAGCCTCAAAAGTTCTAAAAGTAGGGGACGCCTTCCTTTCTGTTAATAACGTAAGGGTGAATGAACGAAATATGGGCAAACTTAATTTCAGAGGAAAACCTGGAGAAGAAGTAAAGGCAGTTATAGAAAGGGATGGTAAAAGAAAAAATATTTCTGTCGCAAGAGGAGTTATCTCTACTAGCTATACCAAAGAACAGGTGTTAAGAAATATGAATTCTGCAGTTGCTGAGAATTGGAAACCTGATGAAGCCAATATTGTTGAAGTCATGAGTAAAGATAACATTGTGTATGTTTTGCACTGGGCTAAAGATACAGATCAAGTTTCTGGCCTGCCCTATGAAGCCTATACGGTTACTAGATTCGTCTTCAATGAAGAAGGGTTAGTAGAAAGAATAGGAAATCTATCTGAGGACAGATTTGTTTTGGAACAGCAAGGCTACACTATCTCCAGATAACTTAGGTCCGTTTTAAGGAAGATGTGAAGAGTATATTAGGCTATTTAAGCATAGTCCTTTTGGTCCTCTTGTGGAGTTGTTCTTCAGGTGACGATATTGTTGATTACAGTAATTTAGTTCCTGAGAAATCTGAGTCTAGTAAAACTGCTGGATATAGTGAGGATAGAAATGTTTATTTTGGAGATCTTCATGTTCATACCAAGCATTCTTTAGATGCTTACCTTTTTGGCACAACAGCCTCTCCTGATGACGCCTATAAATACGCTAAAGGGGGTCCAATAGAACATCCCTTAGGTTTTGAAATGCAGTTGAGAGAACCCTTAGATTTTTATGCGGTTACTGACCATGGTTTCCTTATGGGAAATCTCGAATGGTGGGCAGACCCTAACAACCTCACACCAGGGACTGAGCCTTTCAAAAATCTTAATGCTCCAGAAAATAGAACGGTTGAAACTATGGCTACAAGGGGAGCTTTATTTGCTTCTTTTCTCAGCACACCAAACGATTTTTATCTCATGGGAATCTTGAGATATTTATGGACAGGCGATCAATCAAGAGCGCTAAGACCTTTTAATGCAGATAAACACAGATCTGCATGGAAAGATGTCATAAGAAGTGCGCAAGAACATAATGATCCTGGGAACTTTACGACCTTCGTGGCTTACGAATACACCACTTCCATGAATCGTTCAGGTGAGAATGTAACTACTTTTAACCCTCGAGGGACTGGGCCTTATGAAGGGGGAAATTTACATAGAAATGTTATTTTTAATGGAAACCGCTTTACCCTTGAACCCTTCTCAACATTAAAATCTATGAACCCCGAAGACCTATGGACTTGGATGGATGGGTTAAGAGAGAAAGGCGTTGATACGATAGCTATTCCTCATAATTCCAATGGTTCAAACGGACAAATGTTTGAATTAGAAGATTGGGCAGGATATCCAGTCGGTAAAGCGTACGCTGAATTTAGAATGAGAAACGAGCCGCTTGTGGAAATGACCCAAGTTAAAGGAACTTCTGAAACTCATCCACTTTTATCGCCTAATGATGAATGGGCAGATTTTGAAATTATGGACTTTAGGGTAGGCAATCCCGGATGGAGTAGGCCTGATGGCAGTTATGTCAGACAAGCCTATCTCGATGGACTGAGTTTGCAAGAAGAACAAAGAGGCAATCCGTATAAATTTGGGATGGTTGGTGCCAGCGACACTCACACAGGAGCTATTTCAGACGATGAATCTAATTTTCATTCCAAAGTGGGTATTCTGGATGGAACACCCCAAAGCAGAGGTTCTGTTCCACTAACAGACGATGAAGTACAACAAGTTATAGACATCAGTAATATATCAGGTGGGGGCTTAATAGGTTTAAAGAAAATTGGAGATGCTTACTACAGCAACCCAGCGTTTCGACAATGGAGTGCCTCTGGATTAGCTGTAGTGTGGGCAGAAGAAAATACCAGAGATTCAATTTTTAATGCTTTTCGCCGTAAGGAAACTTATGCAACCTCAGGAACCAGAATAAAGTTAAGGTTCTTTGCTGGTAAAGATTTGGATAACTCACCCCTTTCAGATGAAAATCTTATTAAAAAGGCTTATTCAAAGGGCGTGCCCATGGGAGGAGACTTAATAGGATTTGAAGAGTCACCTGAGTTTTTGGTATGGGCAGTAAGAGATTCGAGGGGTGCTCCATTACAAAGGGTACAAATCATTAAAGGTTTCGTTGAAAATGCCATAGGCGACCCAGTGGGCAGACCCAATGAACGAGTGTATGACGTTGCCTGTTCTGACGGACTTGTAGTAGATCCTGTAAGCCAAAGGTGTACTGATAATGGCGCTAAAGTAAATCTTGCAGATTGTTCCATTAGTTCTGATGTCGGTGCTTCTGAATTAAAAACCTATTGGAAAGATCCTGATTTTGATCCCACGCAAAAAGCGTTCTATTACGTCAGAGTATTAGAGAACCCAACGTGTCGTTGGTCCACTTGGGATGCCGTTAAAAGAGGAGTCGAACCAAGACCTGATTTACACAAGACTCTCCAGGAAAGAGCTTGGTCTTCGCCAATTTGGCATACACCTGAAACCTAGGTTTGTGCTCTTCTAATCAAACGGTCAGTCACCAAAGCAATTAGAAATAGTAAGGCCAAAATAAAAAGCCTTGGTGTCGCTAAATTTAATATAACATTTGTCGGGATAACTTCAGCATACTCAATGCCGACATAGCGGTGCTTAGCTGCAATTAAATACTCATCAGAAGTGACCATATTGACAAAATCTTGTCTTGAACGGTATCGCACAAGGATTATTTCGTGCCAACTCCCCTCTTTTATGTCTCCACCTACCAGGTAGTCAGACATTTCACCTGCGTAGATTGGATGACCAGCACGCTTTAAAATTATTGGCATAAGGGCTTGGCCATATTTTTGATAAGCAACTGGTACACCTTGCTGAACTTCATTTTCAGCATACGCATAGCGATTAAGGTTGAGCATAAAAAATTCCTCGCCATCATCGTCTTTTAATAATTGCCTGAGATTCTTGAGCTCTTCAGGGTTCATGTCTTGTTCCTCTGCTTCACCTACCAGCGCGTCAATCTCCTCGGCAGTGAATGGGTCCATACCCCAGCCGTCATACCAGGATAAAAAAGCTAGGTAGAGGCCTAGAAAAACGACTGCACTAATAAGTCTTGTTTTCATTCTCTTTCTGCCCTCACAGGTTGAAGGTGGAGCGAGTGATGGGGTTCAAACCCACGACCTGTTCCTTGGCAAGGAACCGCTCTATCAACTGAGCTACACTCGCATAACTATTTGTGGTCGCTATTATAGTCAATTTATTTATCAGTATTAGTTAAAAGTAATACAATTACTTATATGTTAAGGGACGAACAAATTAGATTACTTAAAGGGCTCATTCATTATCAAGAATCGGGTACCAATGTTGATGCGGGAGGAATAATTCAAAATCCTTCAAGCACCTATACTTGTGAGGAAAGATTTGAAAAGGAATGGAATACCTTCTTCAAAAATTATCCTCAGATTGTTGGGATGACAGGAGACTTACCTGAACCAGGAACTTTTTTTACCAGAGAAGATTTCGGTATGCCTTTATTGGCTACTAGAGATGAAAAAGGAAATTTCAGAGCATTTGCAAATGTCTGTGCTCACAGAGGAGTGATTGTTGAAAACGAAGCTAAAGGAAAAAAAGTAAAATTTTCCTGCCCATTTCACGGCTGGACTTACAATAATTCTGGAAAATTAATTGGAATCCCAAAACCCGATCATTTTGGTGAAATTGATAAATCTTGTTATGGATTAACTGAATTGCCTTGTTTAGAAAAGTATGGTTTTTTATGGGTACATCCTAGTCCCAAAGGTGATATAGATTTAGATGCATTGTTCGACAAGAGATTGAATGATGATTTGGAAGCTTGGGGTTTCCAAAATTTAGTATTAACTCACGAAGAAGAATATATCACTGAAATGAATTGGAAACTTGCGATCGATACTTTCGGAGAAACTTATCATTTTTCAGTTCTTCATAAGGATTCACTTTTTAATGATTTCCATGGCAATGTTCAGATGTTTGATACGTTTAAACGCAATGCTCGGTTAACTCTATGCACAAGAAATATTGATGTTATGAAACTAGAACCGGAAGAAGATTGGCATATATGTAAAGGCGCTTTTCCTGTCTATTATTTTTTCCCTAATATTATTCTAAATGTTTCAGGAGAAGGAATCATTTTGGTTCGTGAATACCCTTTAGATAATTCGCCGCACAGAAGTGTTTCTAAAGTCTCCTTTTATTTCTGGCCACATGTTATTGAGAATTTAAAAGAACTAGGAATTGATCCTTCTAATATTGAAGAAAACGATACTGCTCAAGCCAATGACATTCATCCCTACTCAGGATTTGGAGAAATTATTAGAGACGAAGATTATGTTGTTGCCGCTGCTTCCCACAAGGGTCTTAGGGCTGGGACCTTAGATTTTACGACATTCGGAAAAAATGAGCCTGCTCTCCACCATTATCATAATACTTATCGAGAAGCTTTAGACTTAGACCCTTTGCCTTTGATTAAGATTTAAATTCTAACCTTCGTTTATGAAGTATGGGTTCAGTATAGCCGCTAGGTTGACTTCTTCCTTGAAGGACTAAATCACAAGCTGCCTTAAATGCAACACCCTCATAAGATGGTGCCATATTTATGTAATCAGGATCTCCATCGTTTTGTTTATCTACCACTAATGCCATTTTCTTCATAGTTTCAATAACTTCATCTTCGCTGCATAAACCATGATGCAACCAATTAGCCATATGTTGACTTGATATTCTGCAAGTTGCCCTGTCCTCCATAAGGCCAACATCATTGATATCAGGTACTTTAGAGCATCCCACCCCTTGATCTATCCATCTGACTACGTAGCCAAGAATTCCTTGAGCATTGTTGTCCAGTTCATCTTGAATCTCTTTATCTGTTAGAGAACTTGGATCTTCTAGTAATGGGATAGTCAATATACTATCTATGTCAGCCTCTGCTCTTTCCTTCAGCTTATCTTGTGCCTCTGATACCGAAACCTGGTGATAGTGTAAGGCGTGTAAAGTTGCAGCAGTTGGTGAAGGGACCCAAGCACAATTTGCACCTGCTTCTGGATGTACTGTTTTTGTTTTATACATTTCAAGCATTTCATCAGGCATCGGCCACATGCCTTTACCAATTTGTGCCTTACCTTGAAAGCCTGTTTCTAATCCTTTGTCTACATTCCAATCCTCGTAGGCAGTAATCCAAGGTTGTTGTTTCATTAAAGCTTTAGGAATCATCGGGCCTGCTTCCATGCTGGTGTGAATCTCATCACCTGTTCTGTCTAGAAAGCCTGTGTTAATAAAAATAACTCTATCCTTTGCAGCTTCAATACATTCCTTAAGGTTAATTGTTGTCCGCCTTTCTTCATCCATAATTCCAATCTTCACTGATAAAGGTTTTAGCTTTAGTGCTTGTTCGACAGCTGTAAAAAGATCACATGTAAACTTCACTTCTTCTGGTCCGTGCATTTTAGGCTTAACAATATAAACACTGCCTGTTCTGGAATTAGAAAGGAGACTGTTTCCCTCAAGATCATGCTTAGCGATACAAATGGTAAACATCGCATCTAAAATACCTTCAGGTATCTCCTCTCCTGCTTTATCTAAAATAGCCGGATTCGTCATCAGATGCCCTACGTTTCTTACCAGCATAAGACTTCGCCCGGACAGATGGAATTCTTTACCTTCTGCGTCTTTATATTCTCTATCGTGATTTAATTGTCTAGTAAGTTCTGAGTCACCTTTAATGAAGGTTTCTTTTAAATCCCCTTTCATAAGTCCAAGCCAATTTCTATAAGCACTGACTTTATCTTCAGCATCAACTGCCGCTATAGAGTCTTCTAAATCTTGAATAGTAGTAACAGCTGATTCTATTAGAATATCTTTTATGCCAGCAGCATCATCTTTTCCTACAGAATCCTCTCTATCTACTTGAATTTCTATATGTAACTTATTGTTTTTAAATAATATTCCTGAAGGATTATCTGATTCTCCTCTAAAACCAATGAACTTATTTTGATCTTTTATTCCAACCTTTGATTGATCGGAGAGAGTAACTTCTAAGTTGCCATCATTTACCTGAAAGGAAGTGACTTCTTGATAAGTTCCCTGAGATAAAGGAATAGTTTCATTAAGTAAGGATTTGGAAAACTCTATAACTTTATCCCCTCTTACAGGATTATATGCTCCGCCTCTCTCGGCTCCCCCTTCTTCAGATATCATATCTGTTCCATACAATGCGTCGTATAGGCTTCCCCATCTGGCGTTAGCTGCATTCAAAGAGAATCTTGCATTCATTACTGGAACGACAAGTTGGGGTCCTGCTATCTCACTTATCTCCGGATCCACTTCCGATGTAGTTATCTGAAAGTCGTCTGTCCCTTCAACCCAATAACCAATCTGTTTAAGAAAGGTTTTGTAATCTTCGTGATTATGTTTTTGATCTTTTCTCTCAAGATGCCATTGATCTATTTGCTTTTGTAGGTCTTCTCTGTCTTCAAGAAGCGATTTATTCCTGGGTACAAATTCCTCTACTATATGGTTAAAGGAATCCCAGAATTCTTCTTCATTGATATTCAGACCCGGAAGTATTTCTTCAGCCAGCAGCTTTTCTAATTGTTTCGCAACTTGTAAATTTCCGTATTGACTTCGTTCCGTCATTTTTACTCCTTACTAATAATCTGAACTTGAAGAATCATGAAATCTTAGTTTCGTATTTTTTTATGCTTTAAAAGAGTATATCCTAGTATTTCTGTATCGAAACATGCCAAATAAAAAAAATCAAAAAGTAGGCATCACCGAGGTGGTGTTAAGAGATGGTCATCAATCTCTTTTAGCAACAAGATTAACGCTTGCTGACATGTTACCCATTGCAAAGAAATTAGACCAAGTAGGCTATTGGTCAATTGAGTCCTGGGGCGGAGCAACTTTTGATTCATGCATTAGGTATCTCAATGAAGACCCTTGGGAAAGACTTAGAGCATTAAAAAAGGCTATGCCCAATACACAACAACAAATGCTCTTAAGGGGACAAAACCTAGTTGGTTATAAGCATTATTCCGATGAGACCGTATCTTTATTTATTCAAAAAGCAGCAGAGAATGGCATAGATGTTTTTAGAGTGTTTGATGCCCTGAATGACTTTAATAATATTGAATTTGCTCTTAAACAAGTTAAAGAGAATGGAAAACACGCGCAAGGTGCGATGGCCTACACTACCAGTCCGGTACACAATTTAGAAACTTGGTTGGATTATGCAAAAAAAGTAGAAGATTCAGGTGCTGATTCTTTTGCTATTAAAGATATGGCTGGAATCCTTAAACCTTATGATGCCTTTGAATTGGTAACGGCTCTTAAAGACAAATTAAGCATACCGATACACATGCAATGTCATGCAACCACTGGCATGTCTACTGCCTCAAATTTGAAAGCAATTGAAGCGGGAATTGATAATATCGATACTTCCATTTCTTCTATGAGTATGACTTATGGTCACTCAGCCACTGAAACTTTGGTTAGTATGTTTTCTGATCGAGAAGCTGATCTTGGCCTAGATATAAATCTGTTGGGTGAAATCTCAGACTATTTTAGAGTTATTAGAGAAAAATATTCTGAATTTGAAGGCTCTCTTAAAGGGGTAGATTCGACCATGTTAATTAAGCAAGTACCTGGAGGTATGTTATCTAACTTAGAATCGCAATTAAAAACTATTAATCAACAAGATAAATTGGAGAAGATAAAAGACGAAATTGCCAAGGTAAGAGAAGATTTTGGTTACCCTCCTTTAGTCACTCCTGTTTCGCAAATAATAGGAGCGCAATCTTTATTGAACGTAACTGAGAACTCTAAATACGGAAGTCTTACTTCAGAAACTAAAAAACTTGTACTTGGAGCTTACGGTAAATTACCTGGAAAAGTAAAAGATGAAATTGTAAAAAAAGCTTCGGAAGATCCGCCTGAACAAGAGAATGAGAGGAAGCTAGAGGAGATAGCTGAAGAACTCAAGACCATTTGCAGCAAAAACAATCTTCCGGACTTGTCTGATAATACTGAAAGCTTGTTAACTTACACTCTCTTTTCGAATACTGCTGTTAACTTCTTCAAGGAAAGAAATTTTTAAATAGTTATTTACCTGGATCCTTGTCCATCATCAATCTTAATAAATGTACCCGTTACGCACTCAGACGAAGGCGAAACAAGAAATAACAAGGTTGAATCCATTTGCGCAGGATCGCATATTCTCTTCCTAGGAAATCCTAGACTGATATCCCCTATCCTCTCTAGCATTCCGTCCAACATTTCAGAAGAGAAACAACCTGGAGCTATGCAATTTACATTTATGTTATATCTGGCCCATTCAGTTGCTAAAGCTTCAGTTAATCTAACAACACTTGCTTTTGTTATTGAATAAAGAGCAGCCGCTGATTGAGGCGTAGTATTAAATGCTGCCATAGATGAAATATTTACCATTCTCCCTGGTAGTTTTTTATCTATTAGTCTTCTAGCCACTTCATTAGAAAGAAGATATGGACCTACTAGGTTGGTATCAATGACATTATCAACTAGCTCATCCGATTGTTTGATAGCCCATTGGGCATCAGGTATACCCGCATTATTAATTAAAGTATTTACAACACCCAAAGAGTCTTCAGTCATTTGCACGGCATTTCTTATGCTCTCTCTATCAACCATATCAACTGGTATGGGTTCACAAGTCCCTCCGTCTTCTCTGATTTCTTTAGCTAATTCTTCTAATTTATCAACTCTCCTGGCCGAAATGGCTACCTTAGCTCCACACTTAGCTAACACTTTTGCGAATCTATAACCTAGACCAGAAGAAGCTCCTGTGACTAAAGCCACTTGATCACTTAAATCTATTGAAAAGTTTGGATTTGAAAATTCTGTCATTTTTAATTTCTCCTATTGACGAAAGATTAATGAAAAGGTTACTGGAACTGATTTACTTATACTTGGTAGACCGGCAATTACTCGTAAGGACTCTATACCGGCAGATAGACCCAATCTATTGGCATTTAATAGTAAGGGTTCAGAACTTCTAACTGAAAAGGACTGATCACCCAATCTAGTAACGCTTAGCTTTATAGGCATAGAAAATTGTTTGCTTTTAAGTTCTAGTATCCCTCTATAGGTAACATCTAAAGATTTTCCAACTTCAGTTAATAAAATAGTTTGTAAATCTACCTCTAGTTTGAAAGAAGCCGTGGGATAAATCTTTGTTTCAAACAAAAGATTAGCCATTCTTTCATTACGTATAGGTATTAAGGTTTCTAAACTGGCAAGATTAATAATAACTTGAGCTTCACCACTATTTTTTACGCTACCTGAAAGGTCTTTAAAAGTGTGAATTTCAGCGATATCAGATGCCTTGATTGAAATAAAATTTATCCGAGATTCTTCGTTGATTAGACTCCAATCTGAAAATGCAGGGGTCGAAAACAAAAATAAAACGCAGATATATAAGGGGAATTTAATTACTGATCTAAACATATTGATTTTGTAAAATATCATATCTTAAAGATCAAAATTAATGGTAGCTAAATCTTAAAGAAAAATAAGATAAGATGGTGCTTGATGTTTTTTAAAAAGATATACATTGCTTTTATTAATTCTTTTCAAGGGATTTATAAGGCTTTAAAAGAAGAATTCGCTTTCAAGATAGAGCTTTTTCTTTCTGTTTTTTTAATTCCCGCTTCTTTTTTTATTGGGAACAATGCTCTTGAAATAATTCTTTTATCTGGGAGCACCCTTTTCATACTTTTAGTAGAGTTGATAAATACTTCACTAGAAACTACCTTAGATAGAATTAGTTTAGAAGAAAATGATTTAACGAAGTATGCAAAAGATTTAGGTTCGGGAGCCGTCCTCATTTCTCTAATACTTTGGTTGGTAACTTGGTCTTTAATAGTTATTTACTAGACAATAAAGTCTGAGCGTCGTACAAAGAAGCCTTAATAAGGAAATTCATAAAATGCATCCTCCTGAAACCGTCTTAATGCGTACCAAGCTAGCTTTTGGTATTGGAGCATCAGGAGAAGCGGGAACGCTATGGATGTTCAATGCACTTACTTTTTTCTTTTACAACCAAATATTAGGCCTTCCAGCAGATTTAGCAGGAATGGCTGTTTTTATTGCTATAGTTTTTGATGCCATCACTGATCCAGTTATGGGCTCAATTTCTGATAGATTCAGATCAAAGTATGGCAGGAGGCATCCTTTTATGTTTGCTGCTCCTGGCCCCATATTAATTGCATTATTTTTTATATTTAATCCTCCAGATACTGTGGAGACTGATTTTCAATTATTTGCTTGGTATACATTTTTTACAGTCATACTTAGATCTAGCTTAACTCTTTTCACCGTTCCTCACTTAGCTTTAGGTGCCGAACTTTCTGATGATTATGATGAAAGATCTAAAGTAATGAGCTACAACACTCTTTTTGGATATGTTGGTGTTGTATTTATGCATGTTTTTGTTTGGTTCTTCATATTTGATAAATTTGAAGGCGGCCAAAGAAACATAGATGCTTATACCCCGATAGTCATCTACGCTTCAGTTTTAATAGCCTTTTGTATTCTAGCTTCAACCTGGTTTACTAAAGACCAAATACCTTTCCTCAAAAAGCCGCCAGATGACGGCGAGAGAATAGGTTTTGTAAGACTAATTAAAGATATGGTTGGTGCAATATCCAACAAAAACTATTTAAATCTTTTATTAGGCCTTTTCTTTCTTTCAGTTCTTATAGGTACCCATGAAACTTTAAGTATTTATATGGTTACTTTCTTTTGGGAATTAACTCCTTATCAAATAGGTTTTTTAATTATTAGTAACATCATAGGCTATGCTTTAGGATTCATTTTAGCTGCTAGATTACACAGAAGATTTGATAAAAAGGCGACCATAGTAGCTACTTGCTTGCTACTTACTTTTTTTTGGTCTGCAGCTGTTAACCTTAGACTCCTTGATCTGGCCCCTGCTAATTCTTCTTGGGAACTAGTCCTATTAATCATCTGCCTAGGATCAGTATCTTCTGCTGGTGGCTCTATATTACATATTAGTGTCATGTCAGCTTTAGCTGATGTTGCAGATGAAAATGAGCTAAAGACTGGAATGAGACAAGAAGGTATTTATTACTCAGCTAGAGCTTTTTTTGGCAAAGCATCCAATGGTGTTGGCCACTTAGTAGCTGGATTTGCTCTTAAATACATCGGTTTTCCAGAAAATGCTATACCTTCTCAATTATCTGATGATCTTCTATTTAATCTTGGAATTATTGATGGGCCTTTTGCAATGATTTGGGGGTTTGTAGCAATTATCTTCTACTATCGGTATGGAATTAACAGAAAGTATCACTCTCAAATACAGGAGCAACTCAGACTTAAGAAAAGTGCTCAAAGCTCTTCAAATCAACCTGAATCTGTATAATGCGAGCTGAATTAACTAGATATTTTTAAAAATGAAAAAAGGACAACAAAAAAAGGTTACAAAAATAAGAACAAAGCCTTCTAGAAAACAAGCAGAGGAAGCTGTAAAAACTCTCATCCAATGGGCTGGAGATAATCCCGATAGAGAGGGTTTAATAGAGACACCGAAAAGAGTAGTTAATGCGTACAAAGAATTCTTTGGTGGTTATAACAGTGATCCTGAACAAGTTCTGTCTAAAACTTTTGATGAGGTTGAAGGTTACGATGAAATGGTCATAGTTAGAGATATAGCAATTGAATCTCATTGCGAACATCACATGGTGCCTTTCATTGGTATTGCTCATATTGGATACATCCCTAATAAACGTATAGTTGGTATAAGTAAACTAGCTAGAATTGCAGATGTATTTGCCAAACGGCTCCAAACTCAAGAAACAATGACTGCTCAAATAGCTGACACTATAAATGAAGTTCTTAAACCAAAAGGAGTAGCAGTTGTAATAGATGCTCAACATCAGTGTATGACTACTCGTGGTACTCACAAATCTGAAAGCAGCACTATTACTAGCAGGATGTTAGGATTATTTAGGACTAATTCAAATACAAGAAATGAATTTATGAATCTCATAAATTCCGCAAATAATTAAATTTTCAAGTTGTCTTCAGAAGACGCGCCACTTAACGAATCTTTTATTCTTGCCTCAGGTTCTGAGATCAGAAAACAAATACTTTCTGATCATGGCTTAAATTTTATGGTGCAAAAATCAGAAGTAGATGAAGAAGAGCTTAAAGAAAGTTATAAAGATCTTCCCTTCGAAGAAAGAGCTATAAAACTGGCCTTAGCTAAGGCAAAAGAGGTTAGCAAAGTCCACTGTGAAAAATATGTACTTGGAGCCGATCAAATGTGTGTTTATCAGAATAAGATATTAAATAAACCTGGAAATGCAGAGAACGCTGTTAACAGCCTGAAATTATTATCTGGAGCCACGCATTACCAGTACAGCGGGATAGCCATCTGCCTAAATGGAAAATCTTTATGGTCTTTCTGCGATACAGCAATTCTTACTATGAAAGATCTTTCAGAAAATGATATTAGATCTTATGTAGAAAGAGATGAACCTTACGAGTGCGCTGGGTCTTATAAATATGAATCTCTAGGTTCAGAGCTGTTTTCTGAAGTAAAAGGAGCTTCATACACAATACAAGGTCTTGCCCTAACCCCCCTTCTGAAAGCCTTTGAAGACCTTGGTCTCTCTTTTAGAAAATAAGTTTATCTGTAAGTCTGAATTGGCCTTTCTGAACCTTCCAGCGAAAACAACACCTGCCATAATTGAAGGGTTCTGGATCTGAAATTAGCTGCACTCGAAAGTAACCAAAAGGTCCACATTCTATAGAATTCGTTGTCGTACTTAGTTTTCAGCTTTTCGTAGTTATTAACAAAGTTTTCATACCAACACATTAAAGTTTTATCGTAATGAGGACCTATGTTATGCCAATCATCAAAAATAAAAATGCCCTCACTTGCTTTAGTAATTTGTTCAGCTGAAGGCATCATTCCGTTAGGAAAAATATATTTCTCTACCCAAGGGTCTGTGGTTGTAGTTGATTCATTTCCTCCTATTGTATGAAGAAGGAAAGCGCCATCATCTTTCAAGCAACCTCTAACAATCTCAAAAAACTCCCTATAGTTCTTATAACCTACTGCTTCGAACATGCCAATTGAATAAATAGCATCGAATGTCTCATTCAAGTCACGATAGTCCATCAATCTAAAATCAACATCCATGTTGTCTGAATTTTCTTTTGCATAGGCTATTTGTTCTTTTGAAACTGTAATCCCTACCACATTAACGCCATAGTTATTTGCAAAATGTTTTGCAGCCCCACCCCAGCCACACCCTATATCTAAAACTTTCATTCCTGGTTTAAGGTCTAATTTTTTTGCTACAAGATCTAGTTTTGCTAACTGAGATTCTTCTAATGTGTTCACGTCCTTTGTCCAATAACCGCATGTATACATCATTGTCTTATCAAGCATCAAAGAAAAAAGATCATTACCAATATCGTAATGTTGTTCAGCTACTTGGAAGGCTCTTGAAATAGATTGTAAATTTCTAAATTTACTTTTTACTCGGCCTAAAAACAGAGGAATACTTTGAATTTCTGTAGATACACCTTGTTTTAAAACTTTTTCAAAAAATAGATCTAATCGCTCACAATCAAACCAACCTTTCATGTAACTTTCACCAAAACCGAGAGAACCGTTAAACAAAATACTTTTAAACAAATCAGGGTTATGCACAGTTAAATCCCACGGACGGTTCCCATTTATCTCAACATCTATCGATTCAAGATACTCTGAGTATTTATCAATAAGTATTTTATTTAACATACTGATTTTCATTCTAAATTGATTTCAACGATAAAATAAACTAAATTTTACCCTCAAGATGTCAAATATCTTTGTACAACTACCTAAAAAATAAAAAATGAGTGAAGTAAATATCGACAGAAAACATAATCAAACTGAAGAATTAGGCTTTGATCCAGACGCTTTAGCCGAAAAGTATCTGCAAGAAAGAGACAAGCGCCTTAGAGAAGATGGTAATGATCAATACCTAGAAGTAAAAGGAGAATTTTCTTATTTTGTTGAAGACCCATATACAGATGAAAAGATTGAAAGAAGCCCTTTAGAAGATGAAGTAGAGGTGATCATTGTAGGAGGCGGTTTTGGAGGTATGTTAGCAGCTGCTAGGTTAAGAGAAGCAGGAATAGATGACTTTAGAATCATTGAGAAAGGAGGAGACTTTGGCGGTACTTGGTACTGGAATAGATACCCTGGTGCATCTTGTGATATAGAGTCATATGTTTATTTTCCTTTACTAGAAGAAACTGGATTTGTTCCTAAGAAAAAGTACACAGATGCACCTGAAACTCTTGAATACTGCCAAATACTTTCAAAAAAATTCAAGCTTTATGAAAGTGCCTGCTTTCAGACAGAAGTAACTTCAACTGAGTGGGATGAAGAAACCCAGAGATGGATTGTTCATACAAATCAAAACGACCGCATGAGAGCAAAATATATAGTGCATTCTAATGGGCCTCTGAATAGACCGAAGTTACCAGCAATTACAGGAATCAATAAATTTAAAGGTCATACTTTTCATACCAGCAGGTGGGATTATGAATACACTGGCGGTTCTTCATTTGGGAACTTATCTCGTCTCAAGGATAAAAAAGTGGCAGTTATAGGGACCGGAGCTACTGCCGTACAATGCGTCCCGCATTTAGGAGAAGCTGCAGAAAAATTATATGTTTTTCAGAGAACTCCCTCTTCAATAGATATAAGGAATAACAAAGAAACAGATGAGTCTTGGTTAACCAGTCAAAAACCTGGTTGGCATAATGAAAGAAGAAACAACTTTGAATCGCTCTTGACAGGTGCACCAATTAAGGAGGATTTAGTTTCTGACGGTTGGACAGAAGCTTTTAGACTCTTATTTGGCAGTATAAGAAGTAAAGCTCCCTCAAAATTAACAATGTTTTCCTGGGCAGTAACTTCCGTTGCCTCTCCAGAAATGTACAAACTGGGCTTTAAACAATTCATGACAAATAAAGCCATGGCACATATGGACATAAGGAATGCTATGCAGATGGCAGACTACCAAAAAATGGAAAAAGTAAGATCTAGAGCTGACAAGGTAGTTCAAGATAAAGATACAGCAGAATCTTTAAAGCCATACTATAACCAGTTCTGTAAGAGACCCTGCTTTCACGATGAGTATTTACAAACCTTTAATCTTCCTAGTGTGGAACTCATAGACACTGACGGTAAAGGCCTAAGTGAAATCTCTGAGAAAGGTATTATTTTTGAAGGCAAAGAATACGAAGTGGACTGTATTATTTTTGCAACTGGTTTTGAAGTAGGAACTGACTACAGTAGGCGTGCTGGTTATCAAATTTATGGCGTAGATGGCGTATCGGTTTCAGAGAAGTGGCAAGAAGGACTATCTACTTTTCATGGTATGCATTCAAAAGGATATCCAAATTGTTTCTTCTTTGGACCAGCTCAATCAGGATTTACAGCTACTTATACTTATTCACTTGATGAACAGAGCATTCATTTAGCTTATATTCTTAAATCAGCGAAAGAGAAAGGAGTTTCAAAAATAGAAGCGACTCAAGAAGCTGAAAATAATTGGGTGCAAACCATAATAGAAAAAGCAAGAATTACTGCGGACTTTCAAGAAAAATGTACCCCTGGTTATTACAATAATGAAGGCAAAATTAACCAAAAACCTCAAAACAACATGTATGGAGGTGGTCCAATAGAGTTCTTCGCTTTGATGAAGAAGTGGAGGTCTAAAGGAAACCTTGAAGGTCTTGAGCTAACCAAACAATAGCTCTTTAAAGTTTTTTCTGTGCATATTCTTAGTCTTTCTAAACCCCCTGCTGAGAATGAGGTTGTGGAAATGCAGACAATCAACCAAGAAAATATTCCAGAAGTTGGTGATCTGTCTGTTTTAGAAGAGTTTAGAGCAAGGGTTAATTGGTCTGAAAATATCTTTGTTTATAAATGGGAAGATATTATTAAAGCTTTTGTGCTCTGCATGAGGGAGGGACAGGCTTACAACTCTCCAAATTATCAATACATATCAAACCGTTTCAAACAATTTCTCTATGTTGATCGAATTGCAGTCCAAGAAAAATTTAGGAGGAAAGGAATTGCTGAAAAAATTTATTCAACTGTTATTGATAAAGGTAAAGAGAATAACCTAGACATCCTGTGTGAAGTAAATACCAGACCTTCAAATGAAGCCTCAATGGCTTTTCACCAAAAAATGGGGTTTGAAGAAATAGGTACTAATGATTTCGAAAAAAATAGTGTCGTCTATTTAAGAAGACCTTTTTCAAGATAATGAGTCCTGAATTATTAAATATATTTACAGTGGATCCTTTTAAGGAAATGAACCAGGACACACCTGGTGAAGTTTGTAACCTTGTTAAAGGTAAATGGGTTCAAGGTAAAACTTTTAGAAAAGATATACCGGATCCATTGAATGGAGAGGATTTTTTAAATGTCCCAGATACACTTGAATACAATGAATTCATAGACAACCTAGACATCTGTCCTAAAAGCGGTCTACATAATCCGTTAAAGAATGTAGAAAGATATTTGATGTTAGGAGAAGTGTGTACAAAAACTGCAGAATTATTAAGAGAGGATAAGGTAGCAGAATACTTCGCAAAATTGATTCAAAGGGTCATGCCCAAAAGTGACTCTCAATGCCTAGGA